>JBAXPR010000099.1:0-13293 GCA_037132135.1 Rhodospirillaceae bacterium | reverse complement strand
TTTCATGGAAAATCGTTGAAAGCGAAAACGTGTGGCAATATCACCGTAATGATGGGCCTGCAATTATACGCATAAACAAAAATCAGAAAATATGGAAGGCGGAGTGGTGGGTAAGAGGCGTTGATATCAGCCATGAAGTTCGACCATGGATTAAGAGCATGGGTTTGCCTGTATTTTACAAGTGGACAGATGAGATGAAAATGCTTTTTAAGTTGGCATTCGGATGATCATGTTGTGTGTCCGCACAGGCTCTGATCCATAAAATTGGCTCGAATAATATCTTGACCATATGGCCAAATTACATAGACTAAATATCGGTATTAGTAAATCACTATTGGATAAGGAGGCTGCAATGGCACGGCAAGAATTCAGAAATCACCTTAACGTCTTGGTCGGATGGCGTCAGAAACAGGGCGACCACGATGTCGGCTATGATAATCTTGGTCGTCCGAAGGGTTATTACGAACCTCGATTTGATGTCACCAAGAACGTCAACGGGATGATCGTCTCGCGTGGCGATACGCTGGTGGCGCTGATCCTGGCTCGATAGCCAATGTCCGGCTGATACGGATAGTGTGCGGGCGCGGCGGCGCAGGGCTTGCCCGCTCCTTCCAGAACAATCGGGTGTTGGCGCTTCACTTCGTAGCGGGGGTATTCCAAACCGCATGGGTGGGTAGTTGACCTCTGTCAAAGATACGGTAGAAAGGCAACCATCAAGGCAGTTTCATACACGGGGCCATAAAATCAGTCATTTACATAAAATTAACCCGTTCAGCATGGTCGCTATTGATTGGTCACCGGGTGGCGGGCTAATATAGCGAGTGTGCAGTTTATATTGCATTTTTATGACACCGCTCTTGGTGATTGAAATGATAAGTTGGGATACGACAATGTCGCTTGGGGTCCGGTCCATTGACGCCGAACATAAGCATCTCATCGATTTTATTGGGATTATTGAGAGAGCCCCAATCGACAAGCAAGGGCGCATCCTTTCACCGAAGATGTTTTCCACACTGCGTGCGTTATTGCAACAGCACTTCCTTCATGAAGAGGATTTGATGTATGTGATTAAGTATCCAAAAGTAAGTCCCCATACCATTGCGCATAGCAGTATGCTCACAACATTTGATATGCTTGCTGTTGATTTTGATCAGGCAGGTGATCCGACGCCATTTATTGAATTTATTACCGGATGGATTGTTGGTCATCTTAAGGAATATGATATGGACTTGGCGGATTTCGTAAACAAATTAAAACAAGCAAAGGCGCAAAAAATATCACCAAAAAAGGAAAAGATGCCAACCGTTGCCTTTACGCGGTGATGTCATGACGGAAAATTGCAAACATAAACCCGCAGCGGCTTCAATCAATTGGTTTGCTGGTCTACTCAAGGGTAAGGGTGGTCAGGACAGGAGGGAGGCTTTGTCCGCATTATCGAGTATGCTCAATACAATGATTAAAGATAACTGCGATCCTTGCCAATCGCGTTCTGATTGCCACGATCTTGATAAAGCAATGAAGGCGGTATCCGATTATGATGCACCAAGTTTTGTTGCCGATGATGGTCCCGTTGGGCCGCTATTGATTAAAAGGGCGCACGCAAGAAAAATGAGACTTATTCGTCCTCATGGAAAATAGCAATTAAACATTAGTGGTGCTGTTTGTGGCAAACCATTTTAGCGACCGTCAAATTGTTGAGCAAATGGTTTTGCCGGCCGCTCTCAATGCTATAATATCAGTTATGAGAAAGCGGCTTGATATTGATGATGGCTGTTCTCCAGAACTTGATCGGGTTCAACTTTTGCTTGATAAGGCCCTCAAGGAGCCAGTCGAAAATCTCGCTCCAGATCGAGTGGCGAAGATCGTGAGGCGGTCAAAGCGGACCACAATTGACGCCGTAGCGCCGCTGTTCGAGAAACACCCGCTCGCGACCCAATATCTTACAATGGCTTACCTCGTTGCCGAACTTTCCCAAGAGGATGTGATCTGTATCGGTGCTCAATCACCGTTCTCGGAGGCATGGGATATTATGGCCGAGGTGATGGAGTGCGTCTCGGACAAACTGCCGGAGATGGACGAAATTGCAACCGTCGAAGCCCAGAACCTTCGACATCGGCTTTCCGCTCTTGGGTATTTTCGGTGAGCATGTTGGTGTGGGGCTTGCCCGCTGTGTCCTGCGCAATCGGTTGCTGCTGGCGTCTGTGTAGCGTAGTTCCCCCAAACGCATGGGCGGGCATCTGGCGAGGCTGGCGGGGTAGCACTTGCTGGTCATCATGTCGGGCACTGCTACACCCTCCAACCCGTCGAAACATGCTCGCCAATAATCTGAATTTGCACTCAATCTCCGGTTGACCTCCATCCACCAATCCATAGGCTCTCCATACGAAACAGAACTTATGGAGAACAACATGGGCATCCTCGAAACACTCACGCTGTCGGACACCAGCAAGCGCACCGACAACATCGATCCGAAGGTTCATCTCCGGCGCAAGATGACCGCCGCTCTCGATCACCAGATCGCTGGCGCGGTGGCCGAGACCAAGGACGAAACATACGTGGTCGAGGTCGAAAAGTGGATTGAGACCGACGCCGCGACCGGCGCCAAAGAGCGCCGCAAGGTTCAGAAGCCGCTGCGCCGGATGTGGTATCGGAATGCCAGCGATGCGATCCTCGTGGAACTCCGCTTCGCCAACAAGCCGATCCAGATTGGCGGCAAGCCGAGCATCGTCGTCGGTGGGTTGGATAAGTTGGTTCCGACCCTCCAGACCGTGCGCAAGGCGGTGATGGCGGGTGAACTCGACGCGGCGTTGAAGGCTGCGGCGGATAGCCGCAAGCGGTCCCTCAAGAGCGTCGTCGCCAACGAGCCGGCCACCGCGAAGCAGACCAGCAAGGTCGGGAAGTGATTTCCCACCGATAACGACCGGCCAATCCAAGGCCGGTCGTTCTGCTGACCACCATCCCGACCAAAAATCATCCCGACTCCAGAATTTTTGGTCGGAGCCTTCCACCATGCCCGCAGATGAGAATAAACCATGAACACGCTATCCCACCCGAACAGCCAGAAGATCGCCACCTTGAACGACGCCTTGCGTAAGCGCGGGGAGGGCGGCAGGATAATGCTGACCACGGGCATACAGGCGCTCGGGCAGAAGGCCGTTCACGAAGTAATTAAGCAGATCAGGGCGTTCGACGCCTTCACCGATGATAATGATCCGTATGGCGAGCATGACTTTTCATCGATCGCGGTGAACGGAAACAAAATATTCTGGAAGATAGATGCATATGACCGCAATCTTGAATACGGTTCACCCGATCCAACCGACCCGGCTTTGACGGTTCGGATTATGACGGTGATGTTGGCCGAAGAGTATTAGTCTTTGTTTTCTTGGGTCAAGATGCTGGCCGACAACTCTGGCCTGATGTGGGAATAGTGGCGTTCAATCATTGCCACGGTGGTGCCCATGTTGTCGGCGAGGATAAGGTGCGGGACGCCAGCCAATAGCCGTTCTGTGGCGTAGTAGTGGCGCAAGCAATAGGAATCTCTCCGTTTTCCGGTTTCCTTGTCAATGTAGAGGTCCGCATCCTTCAAGAGATTGGAAAAGCCCTTCGCCATGCTTTTCAATTTGGAGCCGTCATAATCAAAGAAAAGCGGATCATCGTTTTTCTGAACGCCGGAGTTTTCAGGATACATCTCGGGGCGCTTGTCTTTAAACTCGCTGACATATGATATCAGGTTGTCAAAAAACTTATAGTATCCATGTAGCGGAACGAGGCGCCTCCACTTGTTTTTGCCAGACACATAGACCTTAACATAGTCTGTGTCCTTTTGCATAAAGGACTCCAAGTCTTTGAAGCGCAAGCCCATTGCTTCAAATGGCCGCATCCCGCTATGGCCCATAATGCCGATGAAGGTGAAGAGCATAAACCGCTGGTGGTAAAGGCGATCATTGTTGGCGACCTCATTACACCTGTCTTCGCTAACTTTAAGCAGGTATTCATAGTCATCCCGATCAATTCCAGGGCGGCGTTTTGCATCCTTGGATTTTTCCGCTTGGGAAACTTTGATATCGATCACAGGAATTTCAGCCTTGGAAATCCAATCGTTTAAGGCTGCGTGGTTAAATACTCCACGGAGCAGAACATTTTCACTATTCTGTGTGCTGACGGCAGGTTCTTTTGGTGGCCGAGCCTTGGATACAACGGTCTTGCCCTGTCGCTGATATGTATGCTCGGTAATCTTACTTCCGGGTCCGGTTGTCCAATACCGCCGCCGCCAATTCTGGAACCGAATTATTTCATTGGTGCTGATAGTGTTGATGTATTTTCCCTTAAAGAACTCCAGACAATACCGGCTCATGATGCGGTTGGTTGCCAGTCGTTCCGGCTTGGTGATACCTCTTTTGACCTCATCTTCAAGGTTGGCGAAATACGACGCCATCGCTTCTTCGAATTTGACCTGCTTGATTGGCAGGCCACGGTCAAATCGGTATTGCAGTTTATTATAAAGTGCAGTTGCGAGCCGGATGGCTTCTTTTTCGTTGACCGTCCACAGGCTTTGACGGATCGGAGGATGTTTTGGAAAGGATATTTTGCAATGCCACGACGCCTTTTTGACATCGGTTCGCTGATAGATGACCACTCTATCGTCGCATATTTTTCGTTCTTTATCCGTGTGGGAGCCCATGGTGAGAACCCCGCGTGTTGGGTATGTGTGGAAACGAGTAATTTTCGCCTGTTTTGACTACGTGATGATAATGTGTGGATAGCACCAAAACCGTTGAAGATCAATGCGTTAGTTTTCGAGCGCACGCAAAAGCAGCACGCCCCGTGTTATCGGGTTGTGCTGCTAATGCCTTGATCTACAAGGTAAAATGGTGATCCCGGTGGAATTCGAATCCACGACACCTTGATTAAAAGTCAAGTGCTCTACCAACTGAGCTACGGGATCATTGGATGATAGGCGGTGGCGGGTTCGGCGGCTGGCGGCAAGATAGGGCGGGGCGGGGCGCGGGTCAACCGCGGCTTAGCGGGTCTGCACCCGTTTCGAGCCATCGCCGGCGTCGGCCTCGAGGTTGAAGCGGGCCGAGAGGGTTTCGGCGACCCGGGGCGAGACGAAATGGCGGATGTCGCCGCCGAGCCGGCCGACCTCCTTGACGAAGCGCGACGAGATGAACTGGTGGCGGTCGGCGGCCATCAGGAACACGGTCTCGACGTTGGGGTTGAGGCGGGCGTTCATGCCGGCCATCTGGAATTCGTACTCGAAGTCCGAGACGGCGCGCAGGCCGCGGATGATCAGGCTGGCACCGCTGTCGACAGCAAAATGCATCAGCAGGGTCTCAAAGGCCCGGACCTCGACGGTGGTGCCATTGGTATTCATGGCCGCGACCTCGTCTCGCACCATCTCGAGGCGCTCCTCGGTGGTGAACAGCGGACCCTTGCCTTCGTTGCGGGCGACGCCGACGATCAGGTGATCGACGATGTGGGTCGCCCGCTGGATGATGTCGGTGTGGCCGTTCGTGATCGGGTCGAACGTGCCCGGATAAACGCCGACGCGTGTCTTTGACATTGTGGGTATTCCTGGGGTTAGGCCGTGGTGTCGCCGGCTTCGGCCGGCGCGTCGGCCTCTGAGTCCTCGTCGACCGAGGCTACGGATACCACCCGCTCCCCGATCGCGACCCGGAACAGGGTCACGCCCTGGGTCTTGCGCCCGGCGATCCGGATGTCGTGAATCGGCATGCGGATGACTTGACCACTATCGGCCACCAGCATGATCTGCTGGTCGTTGGTGACCGGAAAGGAGGCGCAGATGGCGCCATTGCGGTCGCTCATCTCCATGTTCCAGATGCCCTGGCCGCCGCGGTTGGTGATGCGGTACTCGTAGGACGAGGTCCGTTTGCCGAAACCACGATCAGACACGGTGAGGATGAACTCCTCCTGCGCCGCCAGCGCCTCGTATCGCTCAGCCGACAGGGTGATCGCCCGCACCGGAGCTTCGGCGCCCTCGGCCTCGGCCTCGGGTGCGGCGTCGCCGGCAGGCTCCTCGCCGGCTTTTTCGCGCCGGGTCCGGAGATAGGCGGCGCGCTCGTCGGGGTCGGACTCGACATGGTGGAGCACCGACATCGAGATCACCTCGTCGCCGCCGGCCAGCCGGATCCCTCGTACGCCGGTCGACGTGCGGCCACTGAACAGACGGACATCGGAGGCCTGGAAGCGGATACACTTGCCGTCGCGGGTCGCGAGCAGGATGTCGTCGGTCTCGGCGCAGGTCCGCACCGCGATCAGCCGCTCGCCTTCCTCCTCCAGCTTCATGGCAATCAGGCCGTTGGCGCGAATGTTGCCGAAGTCCGAAAGCCGGTTGCGCCGGACGCCGCCGGTGGACGTGGCGAACATGACGTTGAGGTCGCCGGCCTCGGTGCCGGCCTCGGCGGCTTCGGGGGCTTCGGGCCAGGCGAGCACGGTCGAGATGGTCTCGCCCTCGGCCAGCGGCAGCAGGTTGACCAGCGCCTTGCCACGTGACTGCGGCGTGCCCAGCGGCAACCGGTAGACCTTAAGCTGGTAGACCATGCCCCGGGTCGAGAACAGCAGCAGCGGGGTGTGGGTGTTGGCGACGAAAAGATCGGAGACGGTGTCCTCGGCCTTGACCGACATCCCGGACCGGCCCTTGCCGCCCCGGCGCTGGGCGCGATAGGTCGACAACGGCACCCGCTTGATGTAGCCGGAGTGACTGACCGTGACCACCATGTCTTCGCGCTGGATCAGATCCTCGATGTCGGCCTCGAATTCGAGGTCCATGATCTCGGTGCGGCGCGGCGTGCCGAAGCGCTCCTTCATCTCCACCAGTTCGCCGCGCAGGATTTCCAGCAGCTTGGCCCGGTTGCCGAGAATCTCGAGGTAGTAGGCGATGCGGTCGGTCAGTTCCCGGAGATCGGCGCCGATCTTGTCGCGCTCGAGTCCGGTCAGGCGATGCAGGCGCAGATCGAGGATCGCCCGGGCCTGGATTTCCGACAGCTTGTAGCTGCCGTCCTCGGCGACGCCGCGCGGCGGTTCCTCGATCAGGGCGATCAGGGGGGCGACATCGGCGGCGGGCCAGTGACGGGCCATCATTTCGGCCCGCGCGGTCACCGGGTCGGGGGCGCTGCGAATGAGCGCGATCATGGCGTCCAGATTGGCCACCGCCACCGCAAGTCCGACCAGGACGTGGGCGCGTTCCCGGGCCTTGCCCAACTCGTATTCGGTGCGCCGGGTGATGACCTTTTCGCGGAATTCGAGGAAGGCGGCGATGATGTCCTTGAGCGTCATCATCTCGGGCCGGCCGCCGCGCAGCGCGAGCATGTTGACCCCGAACGAGGTCTGGAGATTGCTGTGGCGGTAGAGCTGGTTGAGCACGATGTCGGGGTTGGCGTCGCGCTTCAGTTCGATCACCACGCGGACGCCGTCGCGGTCGGACTCGTCGCGGATGTCGGAGATGCCTTCGACGATCTTGTCGTTGACCAGTTCGGCGATGCGTTCCTGGAGCTTGGCCTTGTTGACCTGATAGGGCACCTCGGTGATCACGATGCCCCAGCGGTCCTTACGCAGTTCCTCGATGGTCGAGCGGGCGCGCATCATCACCGAGCCGCGGCCGGTGTGGAAGGCCGAGCGCAGGCCGGCGCGGCCCATGATCAGGGCGCCGGTGGGAAAATCGGGGCCGGGAACGTACTCGATCAGCTCTTCGATGGTGATCCCGGGATTATCGACGCAGGCGCAGCAGGCATCGATCACCTCGCCGAGATTGTGGGGCGGGATGTTGGTGGCCATGCCGACCGCGATGCCGCCGGCGCCGTTGACCAGCAGGTTGGGGAAGCGCGCCGGCAGCACGGTCGGCTCCCAACTCGACTCGTCGTAGTTCGCCTGAAAGTCGACGGTATCCTTGTCGATGTCGTCGAGCAGCGCCTCCGCGGACTTGGCGAGTCGCGCCTCGGTGTAGCGCATCGCCGCCGCCGGATCGCCATCCATCGAGCCGAAATTGCCCTGGCCGTCGATCAGCGGCAGGCGCATCGAAAAATCCTGCGCCATCCGGACCATGGCGTCATAGATCGCGCTGTCGCCATGGGGGTGATATTTACCCATGACGTCGCCGACGATGCGCGCCGACTTCTTGTAGGCCTTGTTCGAGTCGTACCCGCCCTCCTTCATGGCGAAAAGGATGCGGCGGTGGACCGGCTTCAGGCCGTCGCGGACGTCGGGCAGTGCCCGGCTCACGATCACGCTCATCGCGTAATCGAGATAGGAGCGACGCATTTCGTCTTCGATCGTGACCGGAGAAATGTCGGCGTGCGGCGGCGTCGATGTCGTCGTCAAGTAATGAACTCTTCCAAAAGGTCCTGAGGGCGCCCCGCGATGCTTGCCGGGCCGGCGGCGACACCGCCCGGAAACGGTGCTCTACGCCCGCTGTTCCTAGCATTTTTAGCGCCTGCACACAACCTTTGCCGTGTCGGCCCGTCGATCCTGGCCATCAGCGGCGGTTTGGGGTCGGGGAGCGGCTCGCGATTACCTCGGCGGCGCGATGCACGCTGCGGTCGAGCTGCGGCCATTGCCCGAGATTTGTCGCGGGATTACTTGGCGGTGATGGGCCGGCGGCGAAGTCTTTCGCGGTCAGTGCTTGATTATTTGCCCCCTAACGACTAAGATAAAGCCGGCGGATTGGGTAAGCCGGGGACACCGGCTCATGTCCTCGCCTGACGGGATCAAGCCGGAAATTCTCCGGCGCGGAGTGTAGAGGGGCAGGGCAGGATCAATAGTAGAAGCCACTGGGACGACGGTCGTCACTCGTTTGATCGATTTTCCCATCCTGATGATTCGCTAAGATTGGGGGTTCCAACATGTCCGACGACCTTTCGCCGCAGGAACAAGTTGCTTATCCGTTCCTGGAAGCGGCGGTGCGTATCGATACGGCGAAACAAAATCCGTCCGACAAGGAGTTGCTGGGCCGGGTGCTCGACGACAATGTGGCGCTGTGGCTGTTCTTCAAGAACTTGCTGTTGAACTCCAGCGAGGATATCGCCGCTGACACCAAGAACTTCCTGATTCAGGCCAGCGAGTTCATGATCAAGGCTGCGCAACTGTTGCTGCAGGAGGTTGATGACGAGTTGATGAGCCGTCTGGTCGCGCTCAACCTGAATATGTCGGAACTGCTGCTCCAGTCACCCACCGTGCCGGCGATGCCGAAATTCGAATAGGGCCGGTCCGGCCGGTTGCTGCCACCCCCGCGAGGGTGCGGGGGCGGGGCTTTCGAGTCAGGGCGCCGCGAAGGTCGCTTCGAACTCGGCGCTGCCGGACTGCAGGCCGTAGAGGCGGCTGTAAAGGCCATTGTGGTGCAGCAACTCGGCATGACTGCCGGATTCGACCACCCGGCCCTGATCCAGGACATAAATGCGGTCGGCATCGACCACCGTTGAGAGCCGGTGGGCGATCACCAGGGTGGTCCGGCCGCGCTGAAGCGTGCGCAGCGCGCCCTGGACCGCGCGCTCGGATTCGGTATCGAGGGACGAGGTCGCCTCGTCGAGCAGCAGCACCGGGGCGTCGCGCAGCATGGCGCGGGCGATGGCAATGCGCTGGCGCTGGCCGCCCGAGAGCTTGACCCCGTGTTCGCCGACCAGGGTGTCGTAGCCGTGGGGCAGGGTAACGATGAAGTCGTGGGCGGCGGCCGAACGCGCGGCGGCGACAATCTGCTCCTCGGTGGCGCCGGGCAGGCTGTAGGCGATGTTTTCGCGGATCGACTGATCGAAGAGCGCCACTTCCTGGCTGACCAGGGCGATGCGGCTGCGCAGGGAGGACAGCGCGACGTCGCGGATGTCCTCGCCGCCGATCGCGACCGAGCCGCGCAAGACATCGTAGAAGCGGGGAATGAGGTTGAGGCAGGTCGATTTGCCGGCGCCAGAGGGGCCGACCAGGGCCACGGTCTGGCCGTGGGGAACCTCGAGGGTGACGCCGTGCAGCGCCGGGGCGTCGTCGCCATAGGCGAAATGGACGTCGCGGAACTGGATATCATACCGCTGGGTGGCCAGCGGTCGCGCTCCCGGGCGGTCGAGGATGGTGGCGTGGGTGTCGAGCAGTTCGAACACCCGCTCCGAGGCGGCCAGCCCGGACTGCAACTGGGCATTGATTTTCGAGAGCCGCTTCATCGGCTCGTAAGCCAGCAGGAAGGCGGCGATGAACGACATCAGGGCGCCGACCGTGCTCTGGCCGTCGATCACCCGCAGGCCGCCATAGACGATCACCGCCACGATGGCGATCCCGCTCAGCACCTCGGTCACCGGCGAGGTCAGCGACTGGACGTGAAAGGAATTGCAGACCAGTTCGAACAGACGGTCGATGATCGCGCCCACCCGCTCCCGTTCCCGGCCTTCCATGCCATAGGCCTTGACGTGGCGGATGCACTGGAAGGTCTGGTTGAGCTGGGCCGAGAAGTTGCCAAGTTCGACCTGGGTGCTGAAGGACACCCGGCGCATGCGCTTGCCCATCGAGGCCACGAACCAGCCGGCCACCGGGAAGGCGATGAAGGCGCCGGTGGCGAGGCGCCAGTCGTTGTAGAACATCACCCCGACCAGGAACAGCAGGGTCAGCGTGCTCTTGCCCATGCTGGTCAGGCATTCGGCGGCGGTGCCGCGCATCACGCCGACGTCGTTCATCACCCGCGAGATCAGCTGTCCCGCCGACGTGGCGTGGAAAAAGGCGAGGTCGGCCTCAAGCAGATGGCCATAAAGCTGCTTTTGCAGGTCGGCAACCAGATGCTGGCCGATGCGGTTCATCAGCACCGAATGGAAATAGTCGGAAAAGCCCCGCACCGTGAAGGCGACCAGCACCGCGATCGCCACCGGCACCACCATGGTGCGGTCGCGCTGGGAGAAGACGTTGTCCATCACCGGTTCCATCAGCCGCGCCATGGCACCGGTGGTGGCGGCGTTGACCGCCATGAACACCAGGGCCCAAATGAACGGCCAGCGGTAGGGCAGCAGATAATTGCCGAGCACGCGGCGCACCAGCAGCCAGCTGGAGGTGTGCTCGGTTCCGGTTGAAGTTTCGGTGGTGGCGGTCACGGTGTCGGCAATCAAGGCTGGAGGGGCGGAAGGCTGGGTAGCGATACCACAACGGCCGGCGATTCACAGCCTTTCGTGACCGGCCCGCCGCTGAAATCCCTGGCGGATTCCCGGGGGTAACCCGGTTCCGCCGGTCGGGGGAAAGCCGCGGTGCGGCGTTGACGCTTTTGCCCTCGGGGGCCGGTCCGACTATGCTGGGGCTCCGGCTCTGCACGCCGCGCCCGCTGTGCCGCGACGCGGGCGACGGCGGCGGCCGGACGGCGACGATTTCGCGATGGACCATGGACCTCATGCCGCGCTCCGACAGACCCGAGGGTTTCACCGATATCCGATATGATGGCCGGCTCGAGCGATGGACGCCGGCTGCGTTTCACCCCTATCTGCGGCTGGCCCGTCTCGATCGGCCGATCGGCACCTGGCTGCTGCTGTTTCCCTGCTGGTGGAGTCTGGCCCTGGCTTCGCCGGGCTGGCCGGACCGCCACTGGCTCGGGCTGGCGCTGCTGTTCGGGATCGGCGCCGTGGTGATGCGCGGGGCCGGTTGCACGGTCAACGATATCCTCGATCGCGATCTCGACGCCCGGGTCGAGCGCACCCGGGCGCGGCCGATCCCGAGCGGGCAGGTCGCGGTGGCTCAGGCGCTGGTCTTCATGGCCGGACAGATGCTGCTCGGGCTCGTGGTGCTGCTGCAGCTGACGCCGACGGCGATCGGGCTCGGGGTCGCCTCGCTGCTGCTGGTGTTCACCTATCCCTTGATGAAGCGGATCACGTGGTGGCCTCAGGCCTTCCTGGGGCTGGCCTTCAACTGGGGGGCGCTGATGGGCTGGGCGGCGGCGCAGGACCGGGTGGCCCTGCCGGCGCTGGCGCTTTACGGCGCCGGCATTGCCTGGACTCTTGGTTATGACACGATCTACGCCCATCAGGACAAGGAGGACGACGCCCGCATCGGCGTCAAATCGACGGCGCGCCGCCTGGGCGAGCGCAGCCGGGTCTGGATTGCCGGCTTTTATTTCGTAACCATTGCCGGGATCGCCGCCGCCGGCTGGCTGGCTGGTCTCAACCCCCTGTTCCCCCTCGGGCTGGTCCTGGCCGCTCTGCAACTGGCATGGCAGCTGCGCGGCTGGATTATGCAGGATCCCGCCGATTGCCTGCTGCGCTTCAAGTCGAATCGCTGGTTCGGCTGGCTGGTGCTGGCGGCGATCGTGGCTGGAAATCTGCCGTTCGGCCGCTGAGCGGCGGCAAACCGCTCGGAGTCGCCGACGGCGCCCGCTGCGGCTTTGTCGCGCCGGCCCGGGAGGCTCCCAGGGGTTGCCCGAACCGTTCTGGCCGTGCTACGGAAACGGCGTGGCGGCCGGATGCGGTTCCCGGCTTTCCGGGCACGCCCGTGCAACAACGACTGCGAAGCGGAGCTTCGGCAGGCAAAGCATCGGAGAACGGTAATGGCTTACGTCGTTGGGGAAAACTGCATCAAGTGCAAGTACACGGACTGCGTCGAAGTCTGTCCGGTCGATTGCTTCTATGAGGGGGAGAACATGCTGGTGATCAACCCCGATGAGTGCATTGATTGTGGCGTCTGCGAGCCGGAGTGCCCCGCAGAGGCGATTTGCTCCGATACTGATGCTCAGCCAAAATTTACCGAGATAAATCGAGACTACTCCACCCGGTGGCCGAATATCAGCAAGAAAAAAGATGCGCCTGCGGATGCCGATGCGTTTAAAGACCTCCCGGGAAAGCTTGACAAATACTTCAGCGAAAAGCCGGGTTCCTGATTGTTGTCTTGAGAAAAAATCGTGCCGCCCGGCGGTGATTTTGTTATGCGAATCGCGCACGCCAGCTATCGTCGGGCCGCTCGTCCGCTGCACTGCAGCAGTCGATCAAAAGTATGTAACTTTATCGACACATCAGCTATACAGGGGACCAGAAGCGGCGACCCAGGCGTGCTTCGCAGCTCCCGGAGGGGTGACGGGTGCGAACAGCGTGCAGGGGAGGGCGTTGCGTGAAACGCAGCCCGGCGCAAGCCGGAATATGCCGATAGGCCGGAATCCCCCGCGCCGGTATCCCGGTGATGTCCGGGCGCGGGATGTGGTCAACCGCGGTGCTGATCGCACACAGTGAGAGCCAAGCAGAATGTCGCACAAGCTAGAGTTCCTGGCCGGAGATTTTGTCGTTTATCCGGCCCACGGCGTCGGTCGTGTCGAAGGCGTCGAGACCCATCACA
>JBAXPR010000098.1:0-13364 GCA_037132135.1 Rhodospirillaceae bacterium | reverse complement strand
TTTTGTCCCGCTTCGAGGTCCTTCATGTTCGGCGCCATCGCCCGCAAGCTCTTCGGCACCGCGAACTCCCGCTATCTAAAGACGCTGGTCAAGCCGGTCCAGGCGATCAACGCCCTGGAGCCGGCCGTGGCCGCGCTCTCCGATGCCGAACTCCGGGCGCGTACCGACTGGCTGAGAAAACGCCTCGCCGATGGCGAAGGCCTCGACGACGTGCTGGCCGACGCCTTCGCCACCGTGCGCGAAGCGGCCAAGCGCACCCTCGGCCAACGCCATTTCGACGTCCAGTTGACCGGCGGCATGGTACTGCATGGCGGCCGCATCGCCGAGATGAAGACCGGCGAAGGCAAGACCCTGGTCGCAACCCTGGCCTGCTACCTCAACGCCATCGAAGGTAAGGGCGTGCACGTGGTGACGGTCAACGACTATCTGGCCCAGCGCGACAGCGGCTGGATGGGCCAGATCTACACCTTCCTCGGCCTGACCGTCGGCTGCATCGTCCATGGCCTCGACGACGACGAGCGCCGGGCCGCCTACGCCGCCGACATCACTTATGGCACCAACAACGAGTTCGGCTTCGACTATCTCCGGGACAACATGAAGTACCGGCTAGAGGACATGGTCCAGCGGCCGTTCAACTTCGCGATCGTCGACGAGGTCGATTCGATCCTGATCGACGAGGCGCGGACGCCGCTGATCATTTCCGGCCCCTCCACCGATTCCTCGGAACTCTACATCGCGGTCAACCGGCTGATCCCGGCCCTCGACGAGGCCGATTACGAGAAGGACGAGAAGGCCCGCTCGGTCAATCTCACCGAAATCGGCCAGGAAAAGATCGAACAGGCGCTGAAGGATGTCGGCCTGCTGAAGACCGGCGCCCTGTACGACATTCACAATATCGCGCTGGTTCATCACTCGACCCAGGCGCTGCGCGCCCACAAGCTGTTTCAGAAGGACAAGGACTACATCGTCAAGGACGACAAGGTCGTCATCATCGATGAATTCACCGGCCGCATGATGGAAGGCCGGCGCTATTCCGACGGTCTGCATCAGGCCCTCGAGGCCAAGGAATTCGTGACCATCCAGCGCGAGAACCAGACGCTGGCCTCGATCACCTTCCAGAACTATTTCCGCATCTATCCCAAACTTGCCGGCATGACCGGCACCGCCATGACCGAAGCCGCCGAATTCGCCGAAATCTACGGCCTCGAAGTGGTGGAGATCCCGACCAACGTCCCGGTGACCCGGCAGGACCACGACGACGAGGTCTATCGCCGCGCCTACGAGAAGAACACCGCGATCATCGCCCTGATCGAAGAGTGTCTCGCGCGTCAGCAGCCGGTGCTGGTCGGCACCGTGACCATCGAGAAGTCGGAGGCGCTGGCCGCCGATCTCAAGAAGCGCAAGATTCCCCACCACGTGCTCAACGCCCGCTTCCACGAACAGGAGGCGGTGATCGTCGCCCAGGCCGGCCGGCCCGGCGCCGTGACCATCGCGACCAACATGGCCGGCCGCGGCACCGACATTCAGCTCGGCGGCAATCTCGACATGCGGGTGGCGCTGGAACTCGGCGCCATCACCGACGCGGCCGAACGCGCCCGCCGCATCGAGGCGATCAAGACCGAGATCGCCGCCGCGCGCGAGGTGGTGCTCAAGGCCGGCGGCCTTTATGTCATCGGCACCGAGCGCCACGAGGCGCGCCGGATCGACAACCAGCTGCGCGGCCGCTCGGGCCGCCAGGGCGACCCCGGCGCCTCCAAGTTCTTCCTGTCTCTCGAAGACGACCTGATGCGCATCTTCGGCTCCCAGCGCATGGATGGCATGCTGGAGAAGCTCGGCCTGCAGGAGGGTGAGGCGATCATCCACTCCTGGATCAACAAGGCGCTCGAAAAAGCCCAGCAAAAGGTCGAAGCCCACAATTTCGAAATCCGCAAGAACCTGCTCAAGTTCGACAACGTCATGAACGACCAGCGCAAGGTGGTCTACGAACAGCGCCGCGAGATCATGGATGCCGTCGACGTCGCCCAGACCGTGCTCGAAATGCGGCAGGAGGTGATCGGCGATCTGGTCTCGAAGGCCATCCCGACCAACAGCTATTCCGAACAGTGGGACCTCAGGGCGCTCCAGGAGGAGGTCCGGCACAGCCTCAACATGACGCTGCCGGTCGAGGCGTGGGGCAAGGAAGAAGGCATCGACGAGGAGGCGCTGGTCGCCCGGGTCAATGACGCCGCCAACCGCCGGATGGCGGAAAAGGCCGCCAATTATGGCCCCGAGACCATGCGCAGCGTCGAAAAAAGCCTGCTGCTCCAACTGCTCGATCAGGCCTGGAAAGAGCATCTGCTGCATCTCGACCATCTGCGCCAGGGCATCAATCTCCGCGCCTACGGCCAGCGCGACCCGCTCAATGAGTACAAGCGCGAAGCCTTCGAGATGTTCGAGGAGATGCTGGGCCATCTCCGGGTCTCGGTAACCTCGCTGCTGATGCACGTCGAAATCCAGCTCGCGCCCTCCGAGGATGTCGAGGCGGTGCTCGGCCGCCGGCCGCAGGAGATGCGCGAAACGCGCCACGACCCGGCGCTGGTCGCCGAGTCCGGCCCGCCCGAGGCCGACGGCCACGCCGCCCCGCCGCCGCCACGGCGGATTCCGGTCACCCATGGCCCCGCCCCCGGCGGCATCGATCCCAAGGACCCCGCGAGCTGGGGCAAGGTCGCCCGCAACGCCCCCTGCCCCTGCGGCTCGGGCAAGAAATACAAGCAGTGCCACGGAAAGGTCTGAGTCCCGGCCCCGGTCGCGGGCGGGGCGCCGGTGGCGCGCCCGCCCTGTGACAATCCGCCGCGACGGCGATAAACCATTCCTAAATACTGAATACGGGATTCTCCCTTGTCAGGAGTGCGCTCGGGATGTCGCTCCGGGACGGGGGGTCCGATGGCTTTTTTCAATCGTGTCTTCGGCAACAGCTGCCCGCGCATCTATTCGGTGATGAACGAAGACCATGCCGAGCTGTACAAGATCGTCGCCCGCCTGCGCGATGCCGGCGGCTGGCGTTGCAAGACCGACGAGGACCGGGCCGAACAGCATCGGGTCTGCCTGGACCTGGTCGATAAGCTGGTTGCCGACTCGGTCGCCCATTTCGAGCGCGAGGAAGGGCTGATGCGGCGCTACGAGTACCCGCAGCTCCGCCATCACGCGATGGAGCATGTCGTGCTGCTGCGGACGATCGAGAATTTTCAGATCGGGCTGCGCAGCGGCGACACCACCATCAACCCCGAGACCCTGGTCTACCTCAAGGACTGGCTGACCCGGCACATCGGCGGCGCCGACAAGCATCTCGAAACCTTCCTCGCCGGTTGCACCGACAAGCGCACTCAAAAGCGCAAGGACCTTTCCACCGCGGGCCGCCACCCCTGGTCGTTCCTGTTCAAGGTCAACGACGCGGTCCCGCCCGAGGTCGCCGCCGCCAACCGCTCGTTCCGCGCCCAGTACGAAGCCGGAGTCGAAGAGCGCAAGCAGGCCCACGAGATCGACCGCGAGTCCCGGCTCAGCGATGCCGAGCAAAAACGCCTGCAGGACCGCATCTGGTACGAATGACCCGCCGCCCGGCTTCTGGTGATCCTGTTCTCTTTGCCTGCGGATGATGGTAGGGTGGCCGCGATCATCAGCCCGGTCGTGGAGTCGCCATGCGCACCCTCTTTGCCGTCGTTCTGCTGAGCCTGCTGGTCGGCCTCTCCGCCGCCGCGGATGCCCAGACCCGCCCCGCGGCACCCCACAAGGCCGAGGCCGCGCACACCAGCGCGCCCCGCACCTCCGGCCTGACCAAGGACATGGCCCTGGTCGGCGGCGCCGTGCTCGGGCTGGTGGTGGCCAGCGGCATCGTCAATCTGGTCAATGCCGGCACCATGATTTACGGCGGGACCGCGATCGCCGATGCCCTGGAGAGCGGCGCCGGTCTCGCGATGCCGGTCGCCCTCCTGGGCGCGGCGCTGGGCGCGGTGTTCGGACAGGAAACCATCGTCCGCAACATCAATTGGCTGACTGGCGCCGAAGCGGCCAAGGGCGGCCACTGAGACCATCGGTCCCCAGCACCGCCGCCCGTTGGCCGGCGCCGCGCGATCAAAGCTCGAACCGGTAGAGTTCCTCGCGGTTGCCGTAGGCATCGCGGCGAACCACCGACCAGCGGCGGAAGCCGACCGAGGCGCGGTCGAGGGTGGCCTCGATGCCGGTGGCGAGGTCGAAAAGATCGCACTCGCAATCGTCGCGGTTGCGGTTGCGGAACGCCTTCAGCAACAGCGCACCATCGGAATCGGCGCACATCGCGGCCTTGACGAAGCCGGCGTCGGATTCCCAGACGATGTTGTCGACGCTGTTCTCGACCTCGATGAAATAGTCGGGCAGCGCAACGATCGCGCGGTCGTCGGTCAGAAGCGCGCTGCCCAGCGCCGGCATCTGCACGCCCCGGCCGGCGGCCGCCCGATCAAAGAGTCGCACGAAATTGTGGCGGGACTCGCCCCGGCCAACCTTCAGCAGAATGGCGGTGTCACCGGCGCCGCCCAGGGAATGATCGAGAAACAAGGTCCCGGGCGGAATCTCGCCAAAGGGGACGAACGCTCCGAAGCCGCTGGCATTCATGGCGAATCACCTGAAAAAGAAACTTTGACCACCGCTCAATACTTAGGGTGGCGCCGATCCGCTGTCCATGGAAATTCAGGTCCGTGACGGCGCCGCGGCAGCGGTGGCCTGGGTTGCCGCCTTGTGCTTTTCTACCAGAGCCTCGTCGTCGAGGGCGACGTCGGGTCCCCACTCCTCGATCAGGTCCTTGCGCTTGGCCCCCAGGGCCTCGATCCGCCCCTGGGCCCGCATCACCTCGAAATTGGTCACCACCGGCGGCACGATGAAATAGAGCGCCCAGCCGATCGCCGAGGCGCCGTACATCACCAGCCAGGTCATGGGGTCGCCGAGAAAATGGGTCGCCGCCTGCATGGTATGCTGGTGTTTCCACATCTCCATCACGAAGGGCAGGATGCCGCAGACGTTGAGCGGCGCCACCGTCAGCGGCGCCGTCTTGTCGGGATCGCGATCGACGATGTAGGCGACAAGCGAGGGAATCATCCCGACCGAGAACAGCAGCGCCGTCGGCATCGCGAAGATCGCCGCCGGGGCCGCCAGCACCAGGAAGGTGACCAGACCGCCTCCCCCCTTCTGGGACGGCCGTCTGCGGTTGCGCGATTTCGGGGACGCCATCGCCGCTCTCCTCTCACGAGCCGCCGAACATGATCAGCATCGACAACAGGCCGGCAAGGGCCAGCGCCAGGACCCACGACACCACCGCGGCCACCTGCCGGCCGATCCCTTCGGTGATCAGGTCGGGATTGGCGATCTTGTCCTTGAGGGCGTCGGCTTCGGTGGCCGCGCGCTTGACGTCGCGCCGGGCGGCAGCGAAACCCTGGGCGTCCCTGCGGATGGCATCGGGATCGTCGATGGCGCGCAACAGGTCGACCAGCTTGCCCTCGGAGGCGACCTTCTCGACATGCTTGCGCACCGCCTCCCGGTTCTTGCGGTTGTAGAAGCGGGCGAAGGTCGGATCCATCATCGTGCCCAGCCACTTGCAGAGGCCGGGCAGGGGATCGACGGCATAGCGGACCTGGATGTCGCCAAGAATGCTGATCAGGGCGGTGACGCGCCGAACCGGATCGACTCCGGGCAGGAATTGCAGCAGCATGGCATCTTCAAGCCGCCGGTGGCGGGCGGCAAGAAAGGCGGCGAGATGGCGATCGAGCGGCTCGCGCGCCCGCTCCTTCTGGGCCGAGGCCAGTTCCAGCGCCGTCAGCAGATCGGGCGGCGTCGCGGCGGCAAAATCGGCGACGATCGGGCTGAGGCATGACAGATGCGGATTGGCCTCGTAGAGCACCCGCTCGATGCCGAAGCCGGGGCCGGTCCGCTCCAGCAGCGAACGCAGCCCCTCGATGGCCTGGACCAGCGGCACCACCTCGGCCCGGACCTCGGGCTGGACATTGACCCAGAAGGTGGGCAGCTGCCAGGCGATGATCTCGGCCAGCGGCTGCGTGCCCTCGCGGCGCAGGAAGGCGTCGGCGAGGGCAACACCGATGCTGTCGGGCATCACCGCCTTGGCCTTGTAGCGGATCGGGGCATGAGGATCGAGGGCGATGGCCACCCGCGCCACCACCCGGTCCACCATGCTCGAGGCCCGGGATGCCGATGCCGCCGCCTGATCCGCCGCCGCGGCGACGGTTTCGGCCAGCGCATCGTCGGACAGGCCGCGGCGCAGCCAGCGGTCGAGGTCGCCGCCGTCAATCAGCCCGGCGGCGGCCGGCACGTTGGCCGCCATCAGCCGGGCCAGCCCCCGGCAATGCCAGGCTTCCTGCCCCGACACTTCCAGCGGCCGTACCGCCCGCTTGGGCAACTGGCCCTGCTTGGGACTGAGGCGGCGGCCCGAGAGCCAGAGATCCAGCTGGTTGATGCCCCAGCGCTGCTTCGGGTCATCGAGCAGCATGCCGCGCACCGGCTCGGTCAGGTTCTGCGGCAGCCGGATGTTGCCGACGACGGCGGCGAAGCTGCCGCGGTCGATCCGGGCATCGATCAGCGCGTCATCCGACAGTTCCAGGGCCGGGTTGCGGCCGAGCGCCAGAACCACCAGCGTCATGCCGAAGGCGTAAATATCGTCGAGAATCGAGCCGTTGCCCCGGCCGCCGCTGGTGGCCATCGCCCGCTCGACCGGCTCGAACAGCAGCGGCTGAGCATAGCCCGGCGGCGCCGAGACGCACTCGCCGAGCACCACCCCGGTCCCGCCATCCCGCAAGAACAGATTGGTCGGCCGGATGCCGCCATGGGTGATGGTCCGGCCCGAGAGATCCCGCAGCACCGCCGCCATCGACGGAATCACCACCCGCAAAATCTGGTCTTCGGACATCGGCTCGGCCGGCGCCTTGAGGCTGGTCATCAGCCGCCGGCCTAACGGACGCTCCAGAATCAGGGCCTGGCGCCGGTTCTTGCCCTGGTTCCAGTCCACGAGGCCGAAATCAATCAGCCGGACGATGCCGGGATTGTCGATCGACAGCAGGGTCGAGAGCGCATCGCTGCGCGGCGGCACCGCGCCCGAACAGATCAGCGCAAAGCACTCGGCCTTGCGCCCCCGCACGGCCCGGGCCATGAACGCCGGCCCGGCGACCCCGTCGAGGGCGGGCACGGGCTGGCCCGGTAGAATCTCGAACCGGTCGCCCAGCCGGACCAGCTCGGGACCGCCATCCTTCCGGGTATCAGCTGTTTGAGGATCGCTCGGCATCGCGGTCCGAAAAGTCCTTCGATCGTTTGGTCGCGCTCTCCCCGCGATCGCAGGCACCATAGCCCAGTCGGCGCCCGGGAAAAACCGGCAATCGCACTTTAACCGCTCACGCCGCGCCGCGACTCGCAACCCGAGTCTGCCGGCCAGCCGGCACCTCAGCCGATGCCTCGCCCGCTCCCGGCCGCCGGAGCCCCCCCAAGAGCGCCCTTTTCCCCAATCCGGTAGCGATCGGGAGTCCCCGGATGCTTCTGGAAACAAATCTTACTTGGCAGCTTGCCCCAACCTCCGTATGGTGCGGGCTATGTAACTTTTGGCGGTTCCTTCAACCGTCGGTACCTGCTTTCCCCTCCCGATTCCGAGGGTCCCGCCGACTGGCCCGCCCAGTCATATCCATGACGGAGAAGCCTATGCGCAGACTGTTGATCGTCGCTTTCGTCGCCCTAATCGGCGCCCTGCCCATGACCGGCCACGCCCAGACCAAAGGTCAGGCGCCGACCGCGGCCAAGCTGCCCTCAGAGACCCCCTATCCCTACGTTGTCGGACTCGGTGCAATCGCCGGTATCGTCGGCGCCCAGTATGTTCTGTTCGGCCCGGCGGGCTTCCCGTTCTGGGAAGCGACCGTCTCGGGGCAGCCGATTCCCGCGGTGATCTCGGTCGGCGTCAGCCGCATGTTTGCCATCACCAGTTCCGTGACCGGCGGCCTGATCGCCAACTGGATCTACGACCACTAAGCCGCGATCCGGTGACCCCAGCTGCCGCCGGCTGCCGTGCCGTCGCGCTCCCATTGCCCCGTTGAAGACCTCCGAGGAGGAACCATGCGCAGACTGATGACCGTTGCCCTGATCGCCCTGATCGGCGTGATGCCGCTCACGCTTTCGGCCAACGCCTACGCCCAGACCCAGAGCCATGCCCAGACCGCCGCCAAGCCCGACCATCGGCTGATGGCGGTCGGCGCTGGCGCCATTGTCGGCATCGTCCTGTTCAACATGCTGACCTATCCCTACGGCTCCGTGCCGTTCGTGGCGGCGCCGCTCGCACCGACGCCGACCAACATCGCGCTCGGCAGCCGCGTGCTCGCGACTCTGACCGGCGGTGCCGGCGGTTTGGCCGCGCACTATCTCTACACCGCATTTGCCAACTGAGTCCGGCGCGAGGAGTCCGGACCCTTTCCCTTGCCCCTGGCTCGACCGCAGCGCCGATCCCGAGCCGGCAGACGGAGATCCGGGTGCTCCTGGCCGAATTTTCCTCCAAGGAGACCATAATGCGCAGACTGGTCATTGTTGCTCTGATCGCCTTGATCGGCCTCGTGCCGTTCACCGCGTCCGCCCAGACCCAAACCACCGCCCAGACCACGGCCAAGACCGATTACGTCTATCCGCTGGTGCTGGCCACCGGTGCCCTGGCCGGCGTCGTGGCCATCAACCTCTTCAGCCACCCCTATTTCACCCTGCCGCTGGCCCTCGACACCGCGGCCGGTTCGACGATCTCCTCGCCGGCCGCCGCCGCCGCCAGTCGCATCTTCGTGATCACCTCGGGCGTCACCGGCGCCCTGATCGCCAATTGGCTCTACGGTAAGTAAGACCCTGGGCCGGGTCGGCCTTCTCCGTCAAAAAAACAGCCGCCGCTGGCGATCCGGCCGGCGGCGGTTTCTTTTTGAGGCCGGAGCAATCCCGCAGCTTGCGGCGCGGGCGCTAAATTGTTACTACATCTTGCCACGTTGACCGCTGAGAGCCGCCGACCATGACCGGTTCACGCGACTCCTGGGATTGGCTGAGGGACGGCATCGAAGCGCTGGCTTTCGGCAATCCCTTATACAACATGATGCTGGGCGGACGCACCCTGTCCGCCCTGCCCGTGGTGCCGCAGGACCTCTGGCCCGGCGACCCCGAGCGCGGTAGCGCCCTGCTCGACGGCGTGTTCACGTTCGCCGATCAGACCCTGACCCTCGAGACCTCGCCCCTGACCGACGGCTTCTGGCAGCCCGAAGGGGCGAGCGACGCCTGGTATGCCGGGCTCCACAGCTTCCACTGGCTGCGCGACCTCCGGGCACTGGGCGGTGACGAGGCGCGGCGCACCGCCCGCTCGCTGGTCTATGGCTGGTCCTGCTGCCACGCGGTCTGGCACGGCGACTCGTGGACGCCGTTTTTGGCCGGCAGCCGGATCGCCAACTGGATCGGCCTGCACGATTTTTACTGCGCCAGCGCCGACGAGAGCTTCCGCTCCTGCGTCTTCGACAGCCTGGCCCGCCAGACCCGGCATCTGCGTCAGGTCATGCCTGGCGATCTTCAGGGCACCAAGCTGATCGCGGCGATCAAGGGCCTGGCCTTCGGCGGGCTGGTGCTGCCCAACGGCCTGCCCTGTTTCATCGAGGCCCGGCGGCTCCTGGACCGCGAGCTGCCGCATCAGATTCTCTCCGACGGCAGCCACGTCTCGCGAAACCCCTCGGCCCACCTGATGGTGCTACGGGACCTGATCGACATCCGGTCGGCGTTGCGCGCGGCCAAGGTCGAGTTGCCGGCACTGCTGATCCAGGCCATCGAGCGCATGGTTCCGGTGCTGCGGTTCCTCCGCCATGGTGATGGCGCCCTCGCCCTCTTCAACGGCGGTCGCGAGGAAGAGCAGACACTGGTCGACACCGTGCTGACCCAGGCCGATTCCCGCGCCCGGCCGATGCGCAGCCTGCCCGAGGCCCGATTCGAGCGCCTGCATGGCGGACGCGCCCTGGTGATCTTCGATGCCGGAGCGCCGCCGCCGCCCGGCGCCGACCGCCGCGCCCACGCCGGCACCCTCAGCTTCGAATTCAGCATCGGCAAGGAGCGGCTGGTGGTGAATTGCGGTGCCCATCCCGAAATCGGCAATCCCTGGCATCAGGCCCTGGCCGGCACCGCCGCCCACAGCACGGTGATGATCGGCGACCTCGATTCGTCCGAAGTCGCACCCGACGGCGGCCTGGGCCGCCGGCCCTCGGCGATCAGCGGCGAGCGCCGCGAGGCCGGCGACGAAATCGCGGTCACGGCCAGCCACAACGGCTATCTCGGGCCGTATGGGCTGATTCATCGCCGCCACCTCAGCCTCGATCCCCACGGCAACGCTCTTAGCGGCGAAGATCTGCTGGAGCCTGCGCCGGGGGCCGCGGCGTCCGCACCCCGGCCCTTTGCGGTGCGCTTCCACCTCCATCCCTCGGTTCAGGCCCGCGTCGAAGCCGGCATCGACGGCCCGACGGTGCTGATGCTGCTGCCCGGCGGCGCCATCTGGCGCTTCAGCGCCGAGGGAGCGCATATCGACCTCGACGACAGCGTCTATTGCGGCACTGCCGGCCCGCCCCGGCCCTGCTTCCAGATCATCGCCAGCGGCGAGGCCGGCACCGGGGGCGACTCCGGCGAGGCCGCCGCCCGCGTCACCTCGGTCACCTGGGCCTTCACCAGAGAGCAGCCGTCGCGCTAAGAAGGGCGCCTCCGCCCTCCCCCTCCCTTGCTCGAGATCCCCTTCATGACCTCAGACCTCATCCGCGTCACCCGCGCCCTGATCAGCGTTTCCGACAAGACCGGCCTCGTCGCCCTCGGTCAGGCGCTGGCGGAGCGGGGCGTCGACATCCTCTCCACCGGCGGCTCGGCCCAGCGGCTGCGCGAGTCCGGGGTGCCCGTGACTGAGGTCGCCGATTTCACCGGCCATCCCGAGATGCTCGACGGCCGGGTCAAGACGCTGCATCCCCGCCTCCACGGCGGCATTCTCGGCCGGCGCGATCTGGCCAGCCACCGCGAGCAGATGACCGCCCACGACATCCCGCCGATTGATCTGGTGGTGGTCAACCTCTACCCGTTCGAGGCGACGGTGGCGCGCGGCGCCGGCTTCAAGGACTGCGTCGAGAACATCGACATCGGCGGCCCGACCCTGATCCGTGCCGCGGCCAAGAACCACGACTCGGTGGCGGTGATCACCGACCCCGCCGACTATCAGAGCCTGCTCGATGAACTGACCGCCAACGACGGCGCGACCAGCCTTCGGCTCCGCCGCCAGCTGGCCCGCCTCGCCTATTCCCGCACCGCCCTTTACGACAGCGCGATTTCCCGCTGGTTCGCCGAGCAGGCGGGCGAAACCTTCCCGCCGGCGCTGACCTTCGGCGGCCGGCTGGCCCAGAGCCTCCGCTACGGCGAGAACCCGCACCAGCAGGCCGCGCTCTATCTCGGCGGCCCGGCCCGGCCCGGCGTCGGCAGCGCGGTCCAGGTCCAGGGCAAGGAGCTGTCCTACAACAACCTCAATGACACCGACGCCGCCTATGAGCTGGTCGCCGAATTCGACCGCCCGGCGGTAGCGATCATCAAGCACGCCAACCCCTGCGGCGTCGCCGAGGCCGCGACCCAGGTCGACGCCTACCGGGCCGCGCTGCTGTGCGATCCGGTCAGCGCCTTCGGCGGCATCATCGCCCTCAACCGCCCCCTCGAAGCCGCCACCGCCGCCGAGATCGCCAAGCTGTTCGTCGAGGTGATCATCGCCCCCGATGCCGGCGCCGAGGCCCGGGCGATCATCGCGACCAAAAAGAACCTGCGCCTGCTGTTGACCCGAGAGCTGCCCGACCCCGACCTCCAGGGCCTGACGGTGCGCACCATCGCCGGCGGCTTTCTGGTCCAGACCCGCGACACCGCCCGGATCGGGCTGAAGGACCTGAAAGTCGTCACCCGGCGCCAGCCGACCGAACAGGAACTGGCCGACCTGCTGATCGCCTTCCGGGTGGCCAAGCACACCAAGTCAAACGCCATCATCTATGTCAGGAACGGCGCCACCGTCGGCGTCGGCGCCGGCCAGATGAGCCGGGTCGATTCGGCGCGCATCGCCGCGCTCAAGGCCGCCGACGCCACCCGGATGGCCGGCCTCACCGAGCTGATGACCCGGGGCTCGGCGGTGGCCTCGGAAGCCTTCTTCCCCTTCGCCGACGGCCTGATCGCCGCCGCCGAAGCCGGGGCCACTGCCGTGATCCAGCCCGGCGGCTCGATGCGCGACGCCGAAGTCATCGCCGCCGCCGACGAGCGGGGCCTCGCGATGGTCTTCACCGGCGTCCGCCACTTCCGGCATTGACCCCGGGAAACGCCGACCCGGGGCGGGGCGGTTTCGTCCCGCCCCGGCCGCGCTTCAGAGACCCTTGAGGTAGGCGATCAGGGCCGCCCGGTCCGCGGCGTCCTTCAATCCGGCATAGCGCATGGCGCTGCCCGGAATCAGAGCCTGGGGATCGGCCAGAAAGGCCTCGAGCACCGGCTCGGTCCAGACCAGCCCCGAGGCGCGCAGAGCCGCCGAATAGATGTAGCTGGAAACCGCGCCGGCGGCGCGCCCGACCACGCCATAGAGGCTGGGGCCGACCCGGTTCTGCATGCGCACGACACTATGACAGGCCAGGCACTGGCGGGTGAAGACCGCCCGGCCGGCATCCTCGGCCCGCGCCGCCGCCGGTTCCCACAGTGCCGCGAGCGCCAGCACCGCCAAGACCCCGCCCCGAATAAGCCGCCGCCGCATCGCATCCCCCTGCCCCGTTGCCCCGGCGACAGTGATAGGCCGATCGGCGGGCCCGGAAAAGGCCGATGTCCCGGCTCCCGGCAGGATTTGCCGGCCGCGGCTGGGCCGGAACTGCCGGGCCACGGCCAGCCACGGCGGCACCACGGGCCGCACTCCCGGAATATCAGAGTGATAACAATCCGTTGGCGTCGCCGCCCCGACTGGCCCGGCCTTTGCTTTCCTTTCCGCCGTCACGGGAAAGGGGTGCCGCCACCATGGACACTGCATTGGGAATTCTCTCTCGCTCTCCGCAAGCCGCTTCGGCTTCGGGACCGGGTCCGACCACCGGTTCGACCAATACTAACGACCTCTTCGCCACCCTGTTCAGCCGGATGGCCGCGAATTCAGCACTCCAGGCCGGCAAGGCGGCGCGCTCGAACCCGCTGCCGGCGCCAACCACCCAGACCCTGGCGCCCGACCCCCGGCCGGCGCCCGACTACGGCCATCCCGGCGACACCGCCACCGACAGCGCTCCCGCCGCCAAGGCCGACAGCGGCCCCGACCAGCCGGCGGCCAAGACGGCTCA
>JBAXPR010000097.1:0-13398 GCA_037132135.1 Rhodospirillaceae bacterium | reverse complement strand
GGCAAGACCAACATCCTGCTGCTGCGCACCGGCGAGAAGAAGCAGGGCGTGATCGGCCTCTTCCAGCCCGGCGTGCCCGGCGAGGTCTCCCCCAGCCTTTCGGTGCGCTTCATGGGCATCAGCCGCAAGGCGATCGCCTCCTACCTGATCTCGCTCTACTGCTCGGCGGTTCTCCTCACCGATGATTCGCTGGCCGTGCTCGAGGACGTCTTTGTCGGGAACTATGATGATCGATGAACGCCTCGCTCAGGGCGGTTTTGACGGTGTGGCGCCGGGATCGGGTTTCGCCCCCGATCCCGGGCTGATCGCCGAACTCGCCAACGCCTTCTTTACCGCGCTGCCGGGAAGCGAGCCGTCTATCGCCGGCATCGGGCTTCCCGGCGGCGTCCGCGCCGCGCCGCCGGCGGCGGTTCCGGTCGGAGCCGCCATTCCCAATCTGGCTCCGGCTCCGGCGGTGCCAGCGGCCCCGCCGGCGGTGGCCCCGCTGGGACCACCGGTCGCCGCGACGGCCTTCGCTCACCCGGGCTTGCCGGGTGTCCTGGATTTTGCCGCGGTGCCCCAGAGCCTCGGCGGCGCACTGTCGCTGTTGCCCCAGGGCCTGAGCCTGTCGCCGGCGCGCGAGACGGCGCCATCGCGGCCCGGCGGCTCCTTCTATTTCCTGGACCAGCTCACGCCTCCGGCCGAAGCGCGGACCGTCCCGGCGGCCCCGCGCGGCGCCACCGCGCCGCCGCTTCCCGGTGGCGGGTTCGATCTCGGCCTGCTGCCGGTGGAGCACCGGCCCGAGGCGGTTCCCAGCCTCGGCGTCGCGCCCTTCGACCCGCGCGCGCTCCGCCGGGATTTCCCGATCCTGGAGGAAAAGGTCCACGGCCGGCCGCTGATCTGGCTCGACAACGCCGCCACCACCCAGAAGCCGCGGGCGGTGATCGAGCGCCTGGCCGAGTTCTACGAGCATGAGAACTCCAACATCCACCGCGCCGCCCACACCCTGGCCGCCCGCTCGACCGACGCCTACGAGGCGGCACGCGAAAAGGTGCGCCGGTTCCTCGGCGCCGCCGCCACCGAGGAGATCATCTTCGTGCGCGGCGCCACCGAGGGCATCAATCTGGTGGCGCAAAGCTGGGGGCGGCGCAATGTCGGCCCCGGCGACGAGATCGTGATCACCTGGCTGGAGCACCACGCCAACATCGTGCCCTGGCAGCAGCTCGCGGCCGAGAAGGGCGCCGGGCTCAAGGTGGCGCCGGTCGATGACAGCGGCCAGATCATCCTCGAAGAGTACGAACGGCTCTTCACCCCGCGCACCCGTATCGCCTCCTTCACCCAGGTTTCCAATGCCCTCGGCACGGTTGCCCCGGTGCGGGAGATGGTCGAGATCGCTCACCGTCACGGTGCGAGGGTGCTGGTCGATGGCGCTCAGTCGGTCTCGCACCTGCGCACCGACGTCCAGGCTTTGGATGCCGATTTCTATGTCTTCTCCGGCCACAAGGTATTCGGGCCCACCGGCATCGGCGCCGTCTACGGCAAGAAGGAGGTGCTTGAGGCGATGCCGCCCTGGCAGGGCGGCGGCAACATGATCGTCGACGTCACTTTCGAGAAGACGATCTACCAGCCCGCCCCGGCCCGCTTCGAGGCCGGCACCGGCACCATCGCCGACGCGGTCGGGCTGGGCGCCGCCCTGGACTATGTCGAACGGGTCGGGATGGAAAACATCGCCCGCTACGAGCACGAGTTGCTGGCCTACGCGACCCGCGGCCTCGAAACCGTGCCCGGCCTGACCCTGATCGGCACCGCCGGCGAGAAGGCCGGGGTGCTCTCCTTCGTGCTCGACGGCTTCCGCACCGGGGATGTCGGGCAGGCCCTCGACCGCGAGGGCATCGCCGTGCGTTCCGGCCATCATTGCGCCCAGCCGATCCTGCGCCGGTTCGGCCTGGAAAGTACGGTGCGACCGTCGCTGGCCTTCTACAACATTTGCGAGGATATCGATGCCCTGGTGGCGGCGCTGCGGCACCTCAAGGGCGGCGGGGGCGCATAGTCAATGTCCCACATCGCCGCTCTGGCCACCCGCTATCTCTCCGACGGGCAGAACAACACCGATCTCGGCAATGACGTCTGGGAGGCGCTGCGGGGCGAGGCGTTTCGCGCCATCGCCAACGAAAAGGCGCTGCGCGGCTTCATCAATACTGCGGTGCTCGCCCACGAGGACTTCTCCTCGGCTCTGGCCGCGCTGCTGGCCCGCAAGCTCGGCGGGCCGCACATCTCGGCCGAGCGGCTCGAAGACCTCGTGCGCACCGCCTCGGCCGACGATCCCGAACTGATCCGCAGCGGCCTCGCCGACCTCATGGGCGTGCTCACCCGTGACCCGGCCGCCGAGAGTTATCTCGGGCCGTTTCTCTACTACAAGGGGTACCACGCTTTGCAATGGCAGCGTATCAGCCATTGGTTGTGGAAGCGCCGGAGCCGGGAGCTGGCCTATTTTCTTCAGAATCGCTGCTCGGAGGTCTTTGCCGTCGATATCCACCCGGCGGTGCCGATCGGGCGCGGCGTCTTCATCGACCACGCCACCGGGGTCGTGATCGGCCAGACCGCGGTGATCGGCAACGACGTCTCGATCCTCCAGGGCGTGACCCTCGGCGGCACCGGCAAGGAAACCGGCGACCGCCACCCCAAGATCCGCGATGGTGTGCTGCTCTCGGTCGGGGCCAAGGTGCTGGGCAACATCGAAATCGGCGCCCGCGCCAAGATCGGTGCCGGCAGCGTGGTGCTGAAAAGCGTACCGCCCTGCGCTACCGTGGCCGGGGTTCCCGCGAAGATCATCGGCTGGTGCCGCGACACCTCGATTCCCGGCCTCTCGATGGATCAGAGCCTGCCCGAGCCCGACTACAGCATTTGACCGCGCGATACCCCCTTGTTGAGCGGTGCCAGCCCTCGGCCGGTACGGCACGACGCGTCGGCACGGGGGCGGTCACGTCACCATGTTGACGGTCGAGCCGACCGACGCCGCTCGGTCCGGGGCGGCGTCGGCCTGACCGCCGCCCGGTCCGCCCTCGTCGTGTTGGCCGATGGTCCGTTCCGCCTGCTCGACCTCTTTATCGGCATGGTCGAACTCCTTGGACGCCTCGTGATGCTGTCCCATCCGTTTCGCGGCCCGCTCCGCCACGGCGCGCAGGGCCGACAGGGTGTTTTTGACCTCCTGAATCAGCTCGCGCTCCTTGGCGATGGCGCGGGCGCGGCCATCGTCGGCACCGCCCAGCCGATTGAAGAGGGCCGCGCCTTTTTCGGCATTGACCGCGACCGCGTCGGGCTTGGGCGCGGCATTGCCGCCGGCTCCGACCGCGCCATCAGTCTCCGTCTTGACCGCTGAGACGTCCCGCGCCTCCGTCGCCGCCTTTGATGCCTCCGGCCCCGCTCCGCCCTTCGGCAGGGCGGCCTCCGCGTCGGCTGCGTCGTGGGCGGCGATTCGGACGCTGCTGTCGGCTTCGGCCGCGACCGGATTGACCGGGGCCGCCGGGGCCGTTCCTGCCGCGCCGGTCGCGCCTGCCGCGGCGGCGGCGTCCTGCCCTCCCGGCTCGGCGTTGGCGGCGTACTCCTTGGCGGCATCGGCGATTTGCTTGGCAAGGTCACGGGCGAGGCGCGCCACGGTCTTGGGATCGCCTCCGACCATGATCTGCCGCATCAGCCTGGCCTGGTTCACCAGCTGGTGCAGGCGCTCCAACGCTTTTCCGGACCGCACGCTGCGGCCTTGCTTGACGGCCTGGGTCAGCGCTGCGCCGGCCTGGGTCGCGCTGTCCGAGGCGAACGCAGCCAACGGGGCCGATGGGCCGGATTTGGCCGGCGCGGGCTCTGCCACAACGGGCAGGGACTGGATCTCGGCAGAGGGCTTTGCCCTGAGGGCGGCGCTGTTGAGGCGCGCATACGGCTGCGCGGAGCCGATCGGGTGAGTCGTCATCTTGCCCCTCCCGGGCCGTGACCGCCACTTTCTGTGACCCAGTTACTCTAGCGCAGACCGGTCGCGACGTCGATACCGGCGATGGTCCGGCTGGGGCCGGTTGGCCTGCAAAGCGGTAGGGCAGGGCGCGGCGGCGGCGTGATCCGGACCCGGTGAACGTCAACAGGCCACGGGAGGGAAAGCAGGTGTAGGGATCGGCTGGCTTTGGGGATCCGTTCCAAAGGAAATAATCTTGGAATAGCGTCAACCATACCTTTGGGAATTGCGTTCCTGGCTGGGGACGGCATCGACATGCTGCTTTCGATACTTGATCGAACGATACGAATGATAAATCAGGCAATAGGGCAAAGCGCCACTCCGCGCGAATAGATTGCACACGATTTCAATTGTCGATCGGCTCGATTTTGTCGACGGCAAACCCCTGCGCCTGAGAATACTCCTGCCGCAGGGCAATCAATGCGAACGGCTTGGATGACGACCATATTTCGACAATTTGAGCCCTGGCCCAGGAATCGTCAAAGAGAGGGTGTCGCTTTCCCTCCATGACGTAGTTTTTTACGTATGTATTGGTGACCAGGGCGCGGAAGCACTTGCTCCCTTTTATCTGCTGACCGATCGTCCGGACATGGCGGCTCTGGACCTCCTGCAACTGTCGCAACTGGTTGGTCAGGACACCCTGCCGTGTCGTGAGTTTGCCGATCTCGTCATCGATATGGTCGATCTGTCTCGTCAGTTTGGCATGGCGTTCGCGGAACCGCTTGACCACCGGCAGTCGTCCCTCCAGCGTTTGCCGCAAGGCCATCAGGTCCTGATGAAGCGATATCCGTAGCTGCCACAGATAAATCAGGGCTTCCGAGGAAACGACGCCGGTTATTGCGGCGCCAACCAAAAGAAAAATTGTCTCCAACAGGTTGTCCCAAGTATTGATCCCGATGTATTCGAGGGTCAATGCCAGGAATGAAAAGGTAGATTGCGTGGTCATTTAACCTGATCCCTAATAATTATCGGGACATCACGAGGACTCATGGCGTCATTCCACGTGGATATCAATCGACGCCACAGTAAATCCGGCATCGCTGGGGTAGGAAATGCGGATTTTGTCGAGCGCCCGGTTGCGGTCCGGAGCCCAGACAACGAAGCGGTATCCAACCTTCCACTGCCGGTTATGCTCGTCGGTGGCCTCGGGAAGCACGGAGCCCTGAAAGTCCTGGTGATTGATCACGGCGACCCAACTCAGATCGGCAGTGGTTCTGCGGTCGTCCAGGACATGGACCCGGCAGTCAACGGTCGTAATTCTTTTGATCAGGTCGGTGATCTCGTCACACCGGGCGCTGAGTCGATCGCGGATGCTTATCTTATTTCTATGCAGCCGCCTCAGGTGCAGCGTGCCTCGTGCCAAGTCCCGAATATGTTTCGATTGATTCTGGATTGCCACGGTCATTTTTGCCACGCGTTCGACCATGCCGTCGACATGCCTCAGCCGCCGGCGGAAATTTGCCCCCAGCACAGCGACGGCGATCAGAACCAGGATCGTGAGTTCCAAGCCACTAACCATCATTAACCTCTGTCATGACCACCGATCTTCGGATGGCCGTGGCCGCCGGAGCCCTGCCATCAATTCCCTCAGAAGCCGCCGCAGGATGCCGGGTCGGGCTTGCGAGCGGACCGCCTGTCTGTCAACCGTCAGGTCCTTGCCATGCTCCAACGGTTGGGTCTGGGACCGCCCTTCTCTGGGTTTGATCACCTTCAGTTAAAGTCCCTATCCTTCGTTATGCAACCTTTGGGCGGGCAACAAGAGGTTTTCGGATCTGGGTGTGTCTCGCGAGATACACAATGACGGTTAGCCAACGCCATCAAATTTGTGAGGGCAAGTCAGTACAGACTGATGAAATTGTTCGAAAAGCTGAAGCAAGTCCTTGTGCTTTCAAGGGGCAATTTTTCTTCCGGTCGGGGATTATAGTCAGCATCATTCCTCGGCCTCTGCTCTTCGTTCGGGCTCCCGCCGGCTGTCCTTCCCGGCTGATCGGGCAGGCGAATTTGTTGCGGCCGGGGCATGCCTATGTAATAGCCCTCAAATATAGGCAGTGATTAGGAAGGCGAGGGCAAACAGTTCCGGCGGCTCCGCGGGGCCGGGGCGGAATCTCCGGGTCGAACGGCGGGGCTGGCGGTTCGATTCGGCCGCCGGGGGTTTCGTCCGGGGCCGCGGCGCGTGGTCAGCCCCTGACCGGGGGGCTGATGGCCGGGGCGCGCCGACCGGGGCCGCCGCCGGTGCCGCGGCGAATGGCGGCGGGAAGTCTGCCGAGGGATATGCAATCATAAGAATATTTTTGGCAAAACAGCGCTCTCGGTTTCGATAAGGATTTGATAATGGATCGCTACATAAGTTGCGGGTGATCGATATGCCGCTCTGAAAGTCCGGAGCCCCGCTCGCCTCTGAAAGAAACCGATGACAAAGGCCTGGGAATAGGATGTACTCTGCTCTGCCGCATACCCGCCCGAGGATTCGCGTGTCGTCATGACAGCTCTCGCTACGGCATCGCCTCTGTCGCAACCGGGATTGCTCCTTCCCGTCAGGATCGGCGTGGTGACCGGCGCCTATTTCATCCTGGGGCTCTTGGGCCTGCAACTGGCCATTCCTCCCGGTTATGCCACCGCGATCTGGCCGCCCTCCGGGATCGCCCTGGCCGCGGTGCTGATTTTTGGCCTTCGGGTCTGGCCGGGCATCGTGCTGGGCTCGTTCTTGGTCAATGTTTCGACCGGGTTCGATGACGGCTCGGCTCTGCGGACCCTGGTATCGCTGGCGGTGCCGGCGGTGATTGCCCTGGGGGCGGCGGCGCAGGCGGTGGCCGGTGCGCTGCTGCTGCGGCGCTCGGGCCGCTTCTCCCCCGAAATGGACGAACCCCGGCAGATCGCGCGGCTGGTTCTGCTCGGCGGCATGGTCGCGGGCTTGATCAATAGCAGCCTTGGCGTCGTGGCCTTGCATTTGGCTGGCCGGATTCCGGCCCAGAACCTGCCCTATAACTGGGTGACGTGGTGGGCCGGCGACGTTATCGGCGTGCTGATCTTCACCCCGGTCTGTCTGGTCGCGGTGCTGTCGGCGCGCACGAAGTGGCGTCGGGCGGTCACGGTCGCGGCGTGCCTGCTGACCTGCTTCGTGTTGACCACCCTGGTTGTGGTCCAGACGCTGGCGGTGGAGCGGCAGGGCCTCGCGAACAGTTTCGGCAGCATCAGCAAGACGCTGTCGGCCAACCTTGAAAAGGCCGTGCGTTCGCATCTCGATGCGGTTGGCGCGCTCGAAGCCCTCTTCGGCAGCCATCAGCAGGTCGGGCGGGCCGAGTTTCAGCGCTTTGCCGGCCGTCTCCGCGCGCACCTCGACAGCCTTGTGGTTCTGGAATGGATTGCCCATGTGCCGCAATCCGGGCGCGGGGACTTCGAACTCCGGATGCGCCAGGACGGCGCGCCCGGCTTCACCATCGCCGAGTTTTCCGATCGGGGGCTGATCCCGGCCAATACCCGGGCCGAATATTTTCCCGTCACCTTCGTCGAACCGGTCGAGGGTAATCAGGTGGCGGTCGGCTTCGACCTGGGGTCGACGCCGTCGCGGCTGAACGCGCTGGCGCTGGCGCGGGACAGCGGGACCACCACCGTGACCGAGCGCATCCGCCTCGTTCAAGACAGCCACTATGCGGTGCTGATCGCGGTGCCGGTTTTTCAGGATGGTACAAGTCCCGACAGCGTCGCCAGCCGCCGCGCCAGCCACGAAGGCTTCGCGCTGGGCGTCGTCCGGCTGGCTGATCTGATCGATGCCGCGTTCGCCGGCGCCGATCGGGCGGAACTCCAGTTCTGGCTGCGTGACGAGACCGATCCCGCGGAGCCCGCTCTGCTCGACGGCAACGGCGCGGGCACGCCCTCGTTCTTCACCCTGAGGAGCCACGGCCTCTTCGGCACCGAAGAGGCGATCGGCAGCAGTGTCCGGCTGGTGGTCGGCGAGCGGACCTGGGTCCTGCACCTGACGCCGACTCAGGTGTTTCTTGCCCATCACTTTTCGTCGTCGGCCTGGCTGGTCCTGCTGGCCGGCCTGCTGTTTACCGGCATCGTCGGCGCCTTCGTGCTGACCGTCACCGGTCACGAGCAGGCGCTGGGGCGCCTTGTCGACGAACGGACCCTGGCCCTCCGGCTGAGCGAGGAGCGTTACCGCTATATTTTCTCCGGCAGCCCGCTGCCGATGTGGATGTTCGACGAGGAGACCCTGGCCTTTCTCGACGTCAACGAAGCCGCGATCAGGCATTACGGCTACCGCCGCGAGGAGTTTCTGGCGCTGTCGCTGCCGGACATCGGGCCGGTTGACCTGGGCGGGGCCGGCGGTCACTGGCCGGCGGGCGACCGCGAGGAGGAGAGCTGCCACCGGCGCCGGGATGGCTCGGCGATCGAGGTTCAGGTCTGGTCGCGCCGCCTCCAGGTCGCCGGGCGGCCGGCCCGGATCGCCCTGCTGCACGACATTTTCGACCGCAAGCAGATCGAGACCCGGATGCGGGAAATCAATGCCTTCCTCGAACGGCAGGCGGTGGAACTCCAGCGGGCCAAGGAGGCGGCGGAGGCCGCGGATCGGGCCAAGTCGGCCTTTCTAGCCATGATGAGCCACGAGTTGCGCACGCCGATGACCGGGGTGATCGGCATGACCGATTTCCTCTCCGAGACCCGGCTCAACCGCGAGCAGCGCTCCTATGTCGATACCATGCGCGGCTCGGCCCGGACCCTGCTGGCGGTTCTCAACGACATCCTCGACTATTCGAAGATCGACGCCGACAAGCTGATTCTCGAGATCGTGCCCTTCGATGCCGTGATCATGGCCACCGAGACCGTGCGGCTGTTTCAGCCCAAGGCCAAGGAGAGGGGCAACCGGATCATCCTCGAGACCAGCGGTTTCTCCCGGCTGCCCGTGAGCGGTGATCCGACCCGGATCAAGCAGGTGCTGGGCAATCTGGTGGCCAACGCCATCAAGTTCACCCGCGGCGGGCGGATTTCGGTCCGGCTGTCCCACCAGATCACCGGCGATCGCGTGCGGTTGTGCTTCGAGGTCGAGGATACCGGCGTCGGCATTGCCGAGACCGAGATCAGCCGCCTGTTCCAGCCGTTTTCCCAGACCCGCGACCCCGCGCAGGGTCATCACGGCGGCACCGGGCTGGGGCTGGCGATCTGCAAACGGCTGGTGACGCTGATGGAGGGCGAGATCGGGGTCAGCAGCCGGCTCGGCGAAGGCTCGGTGTTCCGCTTCAGCTGCCAAGTCGGGCTCGCGCAGCCGGGCGATGCGGCGGCGGTGCCAGAAGCCCCGGCGGGGCCGGTGCGACCGCTGACCATCCTGCTGGCCGAGGACAACATCGTCAATCAGCTGATCGTCAAGCTGGGGCTGGAGAAACGCGGCCATCAGGTCAGCGTGGTCGACAACGGCGTGCAGGCCTGCGCGGCGGCGGCGGCGCAGCGCTTCGATCTGATTCTGATGGACATGCAGATGCCGGTGATGGACGGCCCCGAAGCGACCCGCGCCATCCGGGCGCTGGCAGCGCCGTTCAACGAGGTGCCGATCGTGGCCCTGACCGCCGACGCGGTGCTGGAGCATCGCGCCGCCTACATGGAGGCCGGGTTGTCGGCCTTTCTCACCAAGCCGGTCGAGTGGCCGAAGGTCGATGCGATCCTGGCGCGGGTCGCGGCGGGCGACAACTCTCCAGCCGCCGCGGCGAAGCCCGAGGCGGCCGAAGACCGTGATGACACTGTGGTCATCGATCCCGGCCGTCTCGCCGGCATCCGCGACCTGATGCCCGGGGCGACCTTCGGCGCCTTCGTCGACGAGCTGAGTTCCGCCAGCCGCGATGGCCTGGCGAAGGTGCAGGCCGCTCTGGAGCTGGATGACCTCAGGGAGGTTCATCGCGCCGCCCATACCCTTACCGGGATGTTCGTCAATATCGGCGGCTTTCAGGTGGCGGCGATCGCCAAGCGGCTGCGCGCCTGCACCGATCTGGCCGCGGTGCCGCCGATTCAGGGCCTGCTGGCCGCTGCGGTCCGCGCCGCCCTGGCCGAACTCGAGCGCGCCCGCTCCGGCTGATCCTCGGCCTTCCGCCGCGACGATCTCTTCCGGGCCGTGATCATGCCGGTCGTGATCTCGATCGCCTGACCGCTGTCAGGCGCTGCGCTCCTGCGGTCATTGCCTCGACCTTTAAATACTTAAGCACAAAATATTAATAAAAATTCAGCCTCGGAAAGGCAATGCGCTGATTATTATAAGATGTCTATGGAAATAATTTGGCGGTAGAGAGATAATGGTAAGAGCGATCAGGCATTGAGTCTGGAATTGTCAGAAAATTATGTTGGTTTTGTCGATAGTCACCGGGGTGATGTCGACGATAACCCTAAGTCTGGTCGCAAGCGTCTCAACATTGCGTCGTGCCGATCATGAATACCTTTGTGTGATCAATCCCGGCACGAAATGCTGAACAGGGAGGCAGTGCGATGGGAACCAGGAATCTCCGCCCGCTTTCGACCGGCATCAGTCGCCGCGGTCTGATCACGGCTACGGCGACCGCCGCCGCGGTTGGCACCGTGCTCGGCGCCGGGCCAGGGGGCGCCGTCGCCGGGCCGGCGCTGGCCCGCGATTTTGAGGAACACGGCCTTCGGCCCGAATCCCGGCTGATCACGGCCCGGGACATCAATAATCACACCCGGCCCCTGGTGATTTCGGTCCCCGGGGAATATCTGCTGGCCGAGGACGTGGATTGGCAGACCTCCGATCCCAACGGCCGGGCGATCACCATCGCCGCCGACAACGTCACCCTCGACCTTGGCGGTGCGACGCTGCGGCAGATCGACCCGCCCGCGCCGATCCCGAATCCCGACAAAGGCAAGCCGGGGGCGTTTCAGGGCGAGATCGTGTCGGGCAATGTCGCGATCTTCGCCGAGGGCCGCCAGGGGGTCACGATCAAGAACGGCTCGGTTCAGAACGTCCAGGGAGTCGGTATCCTGGTCAAAGACTGCCGCAATGTCGATCTTCTCCGCCTCGAAGCCCGGAACTGCGGCAATGACGGCGTGGTCAATACCAGCTTTCTTTACCGCAACGGTGGCATCTTTGTCATGGGCACCAATACCGGGTCTACCCAGGCCCCGAACGTAACCTTCGCCTCTGACCTCAGGATGATAAATTGCATTTGTTCTGGCAACACCAGCCGGCTCGATTACGTTGTGACCCTGGGCGCGCTGGTCCTCTTTACCGACAATGTTCTGGTCCGGGGCTGCGTGTTCTCCTCGACCGCCAACAGCAGCCCGAAGCCGACCGGCGTCCAGTTCAATGTGGTCGGAGTCGATATTGTGATCTGCCGCAATGTTCTGGTCGAAAACTGCGAGGCCAATTACAACACATCGGCGGGGGAGCCGGCAGGGTTTTTTGCCTGGGGCAAGAATTACAAGTTTCTGCATTGCCGGGCCAGCGGCAACTATACCGTGACTGGCAACCGGGCGTGCGGCTTCAACATCTCGACCAGCGACAATCTCGAAATGATCGATTGCGAGGCCGAGGGCAATTACAACGCCAATACCCGGGATGATGCCGCGCTGGGCTCGGACTTCTCGGCCACTGGCTTTCGCATCGGCAAGGCGATCTGTCGGGCGCTGATTCAGGATTGCCGGGCGATCGGCAACTACAGCACGGTCGCGAACGCCCCGGCGAGCGGCTTCATGCTCAACGCCGCCAGTTCTGTCGTGCTCAAAGGCTGTGTTGCCCTTGGCAACCGCAACGCCAGCGGCGCCAGCAGCGGTCCCGGCCTCGCCTCGGGCTTCCACGCCGCGCCGACCCACCCGGCGAGCGCCAGTGAACCGCCGATTCCCAGCTTCGGCAATGTATTCATCGATTGCGTCGCCGACGGCAACACGGTTGGCCAGACGCCGCTCTTCGTCCAGGTGCCGGCGCCGGCCGCCGACACTCCGATGGTGGCGGGCGATCCCCGGATGTGCGCCGGCTTTTATCTCGCGCAGCAACAGCAGCCAAAGCTGATCGGCTGCCAGTCGCTGAACAATAACGGCAAGGGGGTGTGGCTGACCGGGTGCGCCGGCGTGGTCGTCGAGCGGACGCTGCTGGCCTCGAACGCGGTCTTGGGGCTGGAAAACGAGGCCGCCGCCGATGCCGGTGTCTTCGTCGGCAACGCCGCCCGTCTCAACGGCCCGAGCCACGTCACCAACTTCATCGGCCTGCCACCGGGAACCCCGGTCCAGAGCTGGACCATCGGCGTCCCGCCGCCGGCGGAGGCGGCGGGCAGTCTGGTCAACACCAGCATCAGCCGGTCATAACGGTCCGGACACGGAAGCGGCATGGCCCCCGATCCGGGCCATGCCGCGCTCCGACCGGTTCAGCCGCCCTGGGCGACGTCCTTGTTGAAGGTCAGATTGATGAACTTGGAATAGTCGGGCAGGGCCTCGATCTTCTTCATTTCGAGCAACTGCTGACCGAAGTAGCGGGAGGCCTCGACGAACTTGGCGTCGATCTTCCAAATGAATTCGACATTTGGCAACGCCTTCTCGACCACCTCGGGCTTGAGGTTGAGCTTGGCCGAGACCGCCTCGACCACCTCCTTGGGGTGGCTGGCCGCGAACTCGGTCGCGTCCTTGTGCATCTTGAGCGCCAGCTTGACCAGATCCGGGGTGGCGTCGATGATCTTCTGATGAGTCGCGAGCACCATGTTGAGCGACCCGGTCGCGGTCGAGTAGGGGTATTCGAGCACCCGGCCGACGCCGGAGGCGACGCTGATCGCCGGACCCGGCTCGGCGCCGACGAAGGCATCGATTTCGCCCTTGGCCAGAGTCGCCGCCATCTCGGAGAAGGTGACCCTGACCGCCTGGATGTCGGCCGCCGTCAGACCCTCGGCCGCCGCGCGATCGTGGAACACCACCTCCTGAGTGGTGCCGGGCAGCAGTCCGACCTTCTTGCCCTGGAGATCGGCGAAGGCCTTGATCGGACCATCGGCCCGGACGACCACGGCCATGCCCTTGGCGCAGGCCGAGGCGACGATCACGATCGGCATCTTGCTGGCGCCGCCGATGGTCGCGGCGGCAAGGCCGAACATGCCAAGATCGATTTCTCCGTTGCCCAAGGCGTCCTTCATCTGGACCGGGCTTTCGAAGTCCCTGATCTCGACCTTGTAACCGGACGGCGCGAACTTCTGATAGAATAGCGCCGCGGCGCCATGGACGATCTTGAGATTGCCGATGCGGATCACGTGGTCATCGGCGCGGGCGTCGGGCGGGGCAAAGGCCAGACCGGCCAAAAGTGCGGCGACCGCCATCACGATGAGGCTAGGCTTCCGGTACATGTTTCCTCCTGTTCCAGGTCGTCATTACATTGCCGCCGCGAGGAGTTCGCGGACGCATGCCTATCCGGTTGACACATACACCCACTAGGGATAGAGTTTGTTCAA
>JBAXPR010000096.1:0-13430 GCA_037132135.1 Rhodospirillaceae bacterium | reverse complement strand
CCTTGTCGGCGCCAAGCGTGATCCGGGGTGCGTCGGCGGTGGCCGGTGCGGTAGCAACGTCCGGCTCGGCAGGAAGAACGCCCGTGATTATCTCGGCGGCGGTCCCGGTCGCGGTGGTCACCGTGGCGTCGACCACCAGACCGTTGCGGTTCTCCATCAGCGCATGGCCCATTTAGCAGAGCTTCGATTCCTTGCCTTTGCCCTTTCGGCACAGCCGGCAATCCGGGTCAGTGGTTGAGGCGTGGGTGTCGTTGCTGCGCTTCTCGCCATGGAAGTCGCGTTCAGCGTTGCTGCCACCACCGGCCGGCGGCTCGCCCGAACCGTCCTTGGGCACAAAGCTCTTCATCGAAGCCCACGCCTCCAACAGCGTGCCGACGACCGAAAAGTGCTCCTCCGACAACAACGCCTTGACCTTGGGCTGGGCCAACAGAGCTTGCAGGAACTTCTTGGACACATCCGCTTCCAGCAACCGGTCCCGGTTCTTGGTGAACACCGTCACGTCCCACACCGGATCATCCACCGACAGGCCAATGAACCAGCGGAAAAGCAGGTTGTACTCAAGCTGCTCCATCAACTGGCGTTCGGAGCGGATCGTGTAAAACGCCTGCAACAGCAATGCCCGAAGCAGACGTTCAGGTGGGATCGACGACCGCCCGGTCAGGGCATAGATCGCCGAGAACTCATCCGACAAAGACCGAAGCGCATCATCCGCCAGAGCAAGGATGCGGCGTAAAGGGTGTTTGTTCGGAACCCGAGCCTCAAGGTTCACGTAGCTGAACAACTGCTCAGACCGCCGATCTTCACCACGCATCTCAGGCCGCCATCATCCTCGGCTCTGCCAACTCGCCGTATTATACGTATCGCGAGTTGCCTATTCAACCACATAACTTGCCGTTTTTCCGCAGCCTGCTAGAACGGAAGCCCGGTCGGCTCAGAGCTTTTTCGCCAACTCGTGCACCAGCGGCAACCGCCACGCCCGCCCGAGAACGACCGAAACCAAACCGATGACAGAAAATACCAGAATCGCGGTGGACGAAAAGCTGAAGAACACGCGCCCGAAGGGGAGCGGGAATAAGAACAGCGCCGCAACCCCCCAAATCCAGAGGACCAAACCTTGGCGGGAATGGAAGTGGGTAAATGCATCCCCCCGACCGAATAGCAGAGGCACAAAGCACAGAACGCCAAGATAGCTTAGGGCCGCCATCAACTTTGTTCGCGTAATCATCAAGTCACCCCTGTGTCGGATAGAAACCCTCGTCGGCTTCTTCGCTCTGCTCAAGGTCTTCGTCGGTGCCGAGTTGACGCTGGCGATACTCGAGATAGGCGTAGGCGGCGGCCGCGGCGGCGGCAATAACCAATACCGGTCCCCATGCCCCCAGCCCCAATCCCAGACCGAGGCTTAGGCCCTTGCCGGTCCAAATCGTACCGCCGGTTGCAACCGCTTGAGCCCCGGTCCCGGCGGCCGCGCCGGTCAAACCGGTATTGCCGACCAAACCAACCCCTTTGCCGGTGGCTGCGGCGACCGTCGTTCCCGTCGCACCCGTGGCCGCCCCGGCCTGACGAACGATCTCTCTCTCAATCTCCGCAAGTAAGGCAGCCATGCTGGTAATTCTCCTTACCGAAAAGCCTATCAGGCGCATTTTGGGCAGACCGACCCGCTCGCCACTCCGAAACTCCCTTCCGTCATTTTACGGCAAGGCCCCCATATTGCCAAGGCAAACCGGGACCGGTGAGAGCCGCATCCGCTTGAATTTCAAAAGCGAGACTCATTTGGCTCGATCTTGGTATTGAAGGAAGCCCTCCGCGATGTACGTTACAACTTGAAGAGCGCCGCGATGCTGTGCGAGAGTCGGCGAGGTCGGCAATATGTAGCGTGCCGTGGTCACGGCAGAGGTAGTATAAAATGCCAACTCTTAGTCCAGCGTCCTTTAAGTCTGTATTCGACAGCCATCTTATGGACATTTGTGAGAATTTGAGGCGGCTGGGCAGTGATCAGGCGAGCATCGTTGGCATTCCGGCTCACGATCAGCAGCACGAACAGATTGTTGAGAAATATAATGACTTTATTCTCTGCTTACGCGATCCGAATCGGTCGGATGAGAGGCCGGAGAAATTCCAACAGCTGGTCTCTTATATTATAATACACTTCACTGCAGAGAACACACTTATGCACCTGTTAGGCTATCCCGAATACGAGGGCCACAAGACGCAGCACGTAAGTTTTATTGATCGCGTAAACGTATTCATCGCAGACATCAAAGACGGTAGATCTTATATCGACGAGCTGGTATTATATATTGGCCACTGGTTGCTTGGCCATGCTCTGCTTGCGGATAAGGATTTTGGTGACTTTGAAGCATCTTTAACAGAGCCTCCGATTCATTAAATTTATTTAATATCGGACGCCTTGGCCTTCCCGTAGCTTTCATAAGCTTTCCCCGTTACTGGCAGGCTATAGTGCCCGATCAACCAGCGCAGCCGTTGCTCGGTCTCCTTTTTCAGGCACGCCGCTTGCGCCGGACCCGAGCGGCCGGCACAGGCGGCGTCGCGGGCGGCCACCCATCGGCGTTGGTTTTTCCGCAACCATTCGTTCGGGTTGGCACCGGGCAAAGCTCGGGCATCGCGGTAGGCGTAGCCCATAGCGCAATCTGCAGCCCTTAGGTCAGGGGTGGAGCAGATGATGCGGGATTCGGCGTCGTCGGCCTTGGCGCAATTGAAGGAGGCACGGTAACCGCACTCGCCACTTGCTATGTTTTCGCCGCGGGCTGAGGACGGCGTCGCGGCATACGCCGCTACTAAAGCAACCAGAACAACGATTTTCATTAGCCGCTCCGCACTTAGGAAAGCTAAGTCCGCATTGTACTGGCGATAATGGCGGCATTCGGTTCGAATCACAAGCGGCGTCGGGGACAAAACGGGGCTGTGTGGCATCGTGAAAGTGATGTAGTCTCACGCTCAACGATCCAGGATGCCGACAAGGGATAAGCATGGACCCGACGATCCTCGTCTTTGCATGGTTTTGGTTGGGCCAGCAACCGGCCACCTCCCAAATCCCCTTTTCGTCGATGGTGTTGTGTCAGGATGCGCGGCGAAGCCTGATCGACGACCGGAAGCGGGCACTTGAAGAGACCAACGACTCGCGCCGGGTACCTCAATTGACCGCGGTGTGCCTTCCCACCGGACCCGGAAAGCCCGCCGCCGCCCAGGCCGCACCGGCTTCCGGCGGTATGGATTGGCTGATCAGCCAGCCGCTCAATCTGCTCGACTGGGGTCTGCAGCGGGCCGCCAACAGTATCGAGGCGATCCGGTCGATCAAAGTCGTTTATGATATGAACGGCACGGCGAAGGAAGACGTGCTGGATGTCGACTTTTCCCTGGTCGAGACCAGTCGGTTTAAATACGCCATCCAGGGCACCGTTACGACCAAAACGGCGGAACTGGCAAGCGAACCTTATTGTCTGGCGGCACTCAAAGCTTGGCGGCAGGCGGTGCTCAAGGCCAACGGCGATAAGCCCTCGGCCTCCCTCGACGTCTGGTTCGCCCACGCCGACAGGAATCCGGCCGAGCGGCCCAAGGCCCTGGCCGACACCATCGCCGCCAATTTTGACTTCAAGATGACGATCAACGGGCCGCATCCGCAGTCGGTTATAAGTTGCCTCACCTCGTTCGCGGCAGACCCGGTGCCACCGGCCCCGTCGGCGAAGACACTGTTGCCGCAGAAGTGAGCGGACGGCCCGGTTTCTTTTTGTCAGGGCAAATGCTAGTATGCCGCCGTTGGCGGATGGCTCCAGAAAGTGGGGGGAATCGGTGGCCTATTCTCAGGAAATCAGCAGAGACCGTCGGGGCGTCTTCTTGTTTCTGATCGATCAGTCGCGGTCGATGGACAAGGAATTCAGCCGCGATGAGGCCGGCGGCTCCGTCAATCGGGCGACCGTGGTTGCCGACGCGCTGAATTCGACTCTGGAAGAACTGGTCAATCGCTGCATGCGTGACGAGGGCGTGCGCGATTACTTCGATATCGGAATTATTGGTTATGGCCGCACCCATCGGCCGGAGTTTTGCTGGCGCAAGGGCTTGGCAGGCCAAAAGTTGGTTTCGATTTCCGAAGTCGCGGCCAATGCCGAGATCGAAGAACGGGAGGTCGTCACTGTCGTTCGCGGCCAGCCGGTGACCGAGCAGGTCACGGTTTCGCGCTGGGTCGAGGCGGTGGCCGGCGAAAGTACCCCGATGAACGGCGCCTTCCGGCTGGCGATCGCGACCCTTGAGGAGTGGATCTACAGCCACCCGACCTCGTTCCCCCCCGTGGTGATCAACATCACCGACGGCATGGCCAACGACGTCAGTTCCGAGGATGAACTGCTGGCGACGGCCCAGCGAATGACCGGGCTGAAGACCTCCGACGGCAACGTGCTGCTGATCAACTGCCATATCTCCGGCGGCAACGAGGCGCCGGTGCTGTTCCCCTGGAATCCGATGCAGTTGCCCCGCGACCCCTACGCCAAACTGCTGTTCGACATGTCGAGCGAGCTGTCGCAGCGTCACCGGGCGATCATCTGCGAGATATTCGAGCGCGATCTCGAGTCGACTCCGACCATTCGCGGCATGGCCTTCAATGCCGACGCGGTGGCGCTGGTGAAGCTGCTGGACATCGGCACCCGTCAGGCATTCACCTTCGCCCCGCCGTCGAGCGGCGGCGGTGGAGCGCGGCGTGGCTGACGGCATGGCCGACGAGAGCGCACCGGCCGCTCGCGGTGAATTGACCGACCTGGAGGAGCAACGCCAGGCATTGCTGTCGGAGATCGTCGCGCTTCGCCGGACCCGGGACGATCTCGCCGAGGAGATCATCGCCGCCGAGGCTCGTCACGCCCAGGTCGCCGAACGGACGCTCGAAGCGCGCGAAAAACGACAGGTGCTCGCCGGTGAGGTGATTGCACTCTGTGGTGAGCGTGCCGCGTTGATCGAGCGGATTTCGGCGTTGCGCATCGCCGCCCTCGAGATGGAATCCAAGCCTTCGGCGGCGCGCCCCCTGCCCTCTCGGGAGATGGTGGTGCCCGCCGTCCCGGCGGCGATGAGCGAACAGGGCGCGGAAAAGACCGAGAAACCCGAGTTGACCGGCGGCCGGCGGGCCGAAGCGGAAGCGGAAGCCGCAGCGAAAGCCCCTCCCGTCCCCGGCTCCGCTCTTGGCGACTCGCTGGTCTCGCCCTCCGGCCGGGTTGTGGCGAGGTGGTCCGCCCGGGCCCGGACGACGGTCAAGCCACGCAACGACAGCTACGACTCGGGGGCGCAGAAGCTGTGGCGGCGCAGCGAGGACCGCATCCGGTTGTCCGCCACCGGGAGCGGCGTGCTGGCGGCGGTGTCCGATGGCGCGGGCGCGTCCGGGCTTTATTGCGGGGCGTGGGCGGAAGCGCTGCTCGGGCAGTTGCCGGAGGCGCCCCTCTGCTCCATCGACGACCTCAACCGCTGGCTTGATGGCTTCTGCCTCGAGTTCCGCCAGACCATGATCGCCCAGTGCAAGACCAACCCGCCGAAGCACAGCAAGTTCGTGCGGGAAGGCTCGTTCGCCACCTTGGCCGCGTGCTGGTTCACTGCCGACGAGTCGAAGGTCACCGCCCATTGGCTCGGCTATGGCGACAGCCCGATTTTGGTCTTCGACCGAACCGAGGGCGAGGCCGAACTGGTGTTGACCCATCCCGATTGTCTCGCCGCCCTCGACCGCGATCCGCATCTCCTGAACTGGACGGTCCTGCCCGAGGCGCAGCGCCTGCGCAGCGGGGCGGTGACGCTGCCTCGCCGCGCCACCGTGATGCTCGCCTCCGATGGTATCGGGCAGTTCCTGATGCTGCGCCATCTCGCCGCCGCCCGGTCGCAGCGCACCCCGGTGGGCGGGGCCCTATCTCGAGAGTTTCGCCGGCTTGTCGAGGGTGGCGAGGGCCGTCTGGCCGCCGCGGCCAAAGCCCACGCCGCCCGGCCGGGGGCCGGCGTGTCCGAAACTCAGCGTTCGACCTGGAACAGCCTCGCCAGTGACCTTGCCTTTGCCGCGATGGTCGCCGCCCGTTGCGAGGAGGGCTTGTTAGCCAATGACGATTCAAGCCTGATTATGATAGAGATCGATCACGGCTCTACTTAGCCAGACCCGATGGACCCGCCATGACGCTTCCTCTGATTGCCGACTACAAGACCGCGATAGCCAACGCCAAGGCCCGGTTCGCGACGCTCAAAGTCGTGGCTCAACTCGATGCCCAGCGCCACCCCCAGTTTTTGGCTGGGAATTTCGCCGGCGTGTTCAAGGTCCATGACGAAGGCGGCGCCCTGGTGGCGGTCAAGTGCTTTACCCGCGATATGCCGGATCTTGAAAAACGCTACCGGGCGTTAAGCAAATTCATCAAAACGGCCAAGCCGCCCTACATGGTGGATATGGAGTATTTGCCGGCGGAACTCTTCGTCACCTCGTCGATTGCGGCCCACGGGGATTATCCGGTTGTGACCATGCCGTGGCTGGAAGGGTCCACCATCGGCGCCGCCACCGAAACCCTGTGCCGCCGCGACAATCGGCGGGCGCTGGCGGCACTGACCCGCGCCTGGGCAAAGCTCAGTTACGATCTGCTCCAGCGCGGCATCGCCCACGGAGACCTCAAGCACGACAACGTCATCATAACGCCCGACAGCAAACTCAAGCTGATCGACTACGACTCGATGTATCTGCTGGAGTTGAAGGGCCTGCCTGCGACGCTGCTCGGTGGTGTCAACTACCAGCATCCGTTGCGCAACGGCAGCCATTTCGATGAGACCATCGACCACTTCTCGATTTTGGTCATGCTGCTGTCGTTGCGTGCCCTGACGTTTGATCCGGGTCTGCTGGAAACCTACGACAATGGTGAGAACTTGATTTTCACCCGCGACGATTTCCAAGCCCCGGAGGCGTCGCGCTTGATCGGCAGGCTGCTGAAAAGCGCGGATTGCTATGTCCGGAATTGGACCGAGCTTCTGGTTCGGTCCTGCGGCTCGCGCTCGATCAAGGTGCCGGGGCTCAAGGAGATTCTCATCGTTGCGGCGAAGCTGGACGAGACAGCGAAAGAAGGCCGCGCACAGCCGCTGAAACCATTGTTGAGCTTCCTCGGCCTCGGCGCCGGGCGCTGAGCCGCGACGGCGTCAGACGCCGAGATGGCTGCTGATGAAGTCGTCGATACTCGCCTGCCAGTTCTTATGGTGGGGTGCTTCGAAATCGGCACCGGACATGAGGTCCTCGCGAAGATATTCAGCTTGGTAAAGGCGGGGTGCCGCGGGGTTGTTCTGAAGCCAGATATGGCACCGGCCATTGTGGCTCCAATCGGCGATCACCAGCGTTCCAATCTTCATCAGGAGCACAGCCTGATTAGGGTCTCCACCGACATCGCGCAGGAAATTGGCGAAATTCGTCAGTGACGGGTTGCTCTTCCGAGCAGCCAGATGGCGTGCCAGTGCAGCACCGCGCCGACCGAATACGACCCAGCACTCGCGAATATATTGCCTGTCGTAGTAGGATAGCCAGAACTCCCGCCGCTCGGCCCACATTCTACTTTGATAGGCCTGAACGGTTTCATCGACGACTTCGAGAAACTGTTCGAGGGCGTCCTTGGTCATCCAGCCGAGCATAACCGCCTGCGCCGGCTCGCTGACCCCGGACCAACCGTCGGAATTGATACGGGGATCAAGCAACAAACCAAGAAGCCGAGGGGCGACCAGTGACTGGACCTCCTCTCCGGAAAATCTGCCTACCCACGGGCGGAGCATTGCTTCGGCATAGGCCGCGCCGGCATCGGGAATGAAGCCGTGCAAGAATACGCCATTACTTCCAAAGGCCCAACCGGTCATGCCCTTTATCCAGGCGATATCCCTTGGCGCCTCAGCTGCCACCCTTTGGCAGACCGCCACGAAAACATAACCAAACAGCCGCGAAGACAGAAGCGACGACGGGCAGGACAAACCGTGGAGCACCACCGCGGGATCGGTGCCAGCGGAGACAAGGATTTCCGCGAGCGCGGGCACTACCCGATCGGCATCGAAAAGACCGCACCGCTCGTGCAGACCTACCCAATGAGCGCGCAGGCTCAAAAGATTGCCGGCGAGATAGCGGCCGACTTGCCGAATGCCGTCGAGATTCGGCTCGAAATTGCGGACATACCAGCGGGCCAACAGGTTGGTCGAGGACAGCGTGGATCGGCAAGCGTCCCGGGCCGAGAGAAAGGCGGCGACGAAGCCGGGGTCGTCGAGCAACCGCGCCGCGCCGATGGACAGGCACTCGCCGGCATACCGCCAATCGCGCCGCGTGAGGGCGCCCCAGTCCCCGGTCTCTCGGCAGTCAAGCAGTCGCGATCTCAGCCGGGCCAATGCGGTCGCCGAAAGCACGAGTTGGGGAAGCTCGTGCCGCTTCCCGCCGGCTTCGATTACCCGGCTTGCCTCGGCGGTGTGGAACGTGACGGGAAAAGGCGCCACTCTCGGCTTCCAATCCGGCGCCAGGCTCTCGACCAGATTTCGCAGCATCATGGTGTGGTCCGAACATCGTTGGCGTCGGGGGGCACCATGATCAGGCGGATGTCGACCCGGCGGTTTTTCTGCTTGTTCTCATCGATGTCGTTGGGATGGGCCGGCCGCTGCTTGCCGTAGCCGGCAATGCTGAAGATGGCCTGCCGGTTCCGGTTGGTCAGCCGCGGCAAATCGGGGTTGGAGGCCATTATGACTTGATAGGCGTTGAAGGAGCGCTTGACGGACAGATTCCAGTTCGCGATGTCGCCGCCGTCGCTATCGGTATGGCCCTCGATCAGCACCGCCTCGATGGAATGGGAGGTGGTGGGGCAGTCCTTGGGCGAAGAACCATCGCCCGCAACGGTGTAGCAGACGAGATTCCGATAGAGCGATTGCGCCAGAATGGCGATCGCCTCTTCGCCGCGCCGCGACAACTCGGCCTTGCCCTTATCGAACAGGATACTTTCCGAAAGGCTGAGCACTCCCTGCTGCGGATTGGTCAAAACCTGTATCCCCTGGCGCGCCATGTCGCTCTGGAGATCGGCGAGGATGTTGGCTCGAACCGCTTCCGTTGTCGTTAGGGTGGTGACCAGATTCAAGCCCTGGGTTGCCGCACGCTCGAGTTTAAGGGCAAAGAACATCAGCATGATAATAAATAGAAAAATCATGCCGACCATCATGTCGGTCATAGAAATGAAGAAATTATGCGGCTCGTCACCGTCCTGGTGAACCTTGACCCGTCTTACGGCCATGAGCGTTTATCCCTGTTTTTCATTGGCCTTGCCATCCATCAACTCGGCGAGACGGTCGGCTCCATTGACGGCTTCAGTTAGATCCGACGTCATTTCCTGAAGCGCCTCGATATTGGCCGCCAGACTGTTGACGGCGTGCGCCAGATGGGTGTCGATGGCGACGACATGGTTCCTCAGCGAATCGCCGTGCGCCTCGGCATGCTGGATGATCGAGGTCAGAATCCGCGCCACGCTCTCATCGACCGCCGTGAAGCGGGCCTCGTGCCGGCTCCAAACCTCTTGCAACTGTCCGCAGATCGCCTTGAGCTCGTCGCCGAGCCGCTGCCCGGCCTCTTGACTCTGAAGCAGGGCGCGGACGGACCCGTCAACCCCGGCGGCGATAGTAGAGACCGAAGCCGACAGGTCGGTGCCTACCCGCGACAGCGGCAAACTGGCGGTCTGAAGGGCCCGCGCCGAACCGGCAATGGCCTGCTCTGCCTCTCGGGTGGAGCGGGTGATGCCCTCGAAGGCGGCGAGATGGGCGGCGAGTTTGCTCTCGACCTGATCAAACCCGCCGGTCAGGCGTTCGATGCCGGTGCTCAGCCGGGCCATGATCTGCTGCGAGGTTTCAAGAACCGGGTCGGTGAGGCTCGGTTCGGCCGGCACAGACTTCGCCTCGCGCGAGGTCAGCTCGGTAAAGCCGTCGCGCATCAAGACCGTGTTTCGCTCTCCGTCGGCCCGCACGGTGGTGGCGAGGTCCGCCAAACTGGCGGACAGATCGGCCCTGATGCCGCGTGCCTCGCTCACGACCGACCTGAGATCGGCGGCGGCGGCGGTGAGGGCGCCTTCGATGCGGGCCGCGGCTTCGTTCAATCCGCTGTCGACCGGCGAGGAAGGGACCGCCGCCGGAGGCGTTTCGGCGAAAACGAGGGCCTGACGGATTGGTCCGAGAGCGTGGGTAATGCCGGGAATCAGGACGCTCATCAGGGTGTTCTCCAGGCTGCCGGCAAGCGTCCGGGAACTGGCGGCGAAGGCGGTGCCGAGGCTGTGTGTCAATGTTGCGGCCAGCGTGTCCTCGGTCAGTTGCGGCGGCGACGGGGCGGGCTCGACGCGCTCGGGAGCGGCGGGGGGCGCGAACCGGGCCAGCGACTGTTCGAAGCTGGCGGCAAGCGTCTGCGAGGTGGTCACCACCACCCCCTCGATTCTGGCGAGCGCGTCGTCGATCGCCGTTTGCAACGGCCGCCCGGATTCGGCGCGCGGCTCCACTGCCAGCGCCGGCTCCGGTTCGGATACGGCGGGCTTCGTCGCCACCATCTTCTTGAGCAGGTCGGCGATGTCGCCCAACATCCGGTACTGGCGCTCGGCAATGGACTCGGGAGTCACCATCACCGTGCAGCGCTCAAGCTCGCGGCAGAGGTCGTCGAACCCGTGCTGGATATTGGACCGCCAGCGGCCATCGAGGTAGGCGAGCGCGATGGAGCAGCCGAGTCCGGCGATCGAGGTGAGGAACTTGAAGGTGGCGGTGTTCAACAATTGGGCGAGGGCCCGCTGAACATCGGAGTCGTGGCTCCCGCCGCCGGGCGCCGCGCCGCTGTTGATCACCGCATTGATCGCCGCCGACGAAAAATAAAGCGCAGCCACAAGACCAGCGAACGTGAACAACAAGCCGACACCAACATAAACCCCGCTCAAACTATGAAACCATTTGATATTCAGTCCGGAGTGCTCGGCGTCGTGGATGTTGATGAAATCGGCCGGCCTGACCGTGATCTCGATATCCGATTTCAGCCGGGGATCGCGCAAAAGGCACGTTTCGACAAATTCGTTCCACCCCGCCTCGAGGAACACCCCTTCCTTCATCAACAGGTCGAATTCATAGAAATTATCGGAGAATATGCGGTTGGTTGTGCATTTCTTCAAGAAGTTGGCCCTGACGCGAAGCGCCTCGCACGCTGGTCCGACCCGATAAAACCGGAAATACAACGCAAGCGCCAACGCGGACAGCGTCATGCCCAGCGACATATCCGGAGCGAACGTCTCGGACCGGAAGAGGTTCAGCGCCGGACGGACGACCTCAAGTATGGCGTGGCCGGGGTCGATGGCCTGGATTACCGAATTTATACCGGACAAAAAATCGGAATCCATACCGACAACCTCCATCGGACCCAAGACAACTTCAGTTCGCTCGCCTCAAAACCTCCGGCGGGTCGGAGGGGATGCGCGTCCCTCGTGTCCGGCCGTTCCCTATCGGTTTGGCGGAACATTATCGGCTTTTCGTCAGCCTGGTCAAATGACTCGAGACGCAATGGCGAACGGCATCGTACCATCGCCAACGTGGCAATCACACTGCGAGGGATAGTGCGCGCGGAGTGAATTTTCTTTATCTTTAGCAGCGAGAGATGGGCATAGCGGAGAGGCCGACTCCATGAGCGGAAGCGGAGACAAGAGCGGGCAAGGCGAGCGGAACGCCGGGCGTCTGGAAAGGCGCGCCGGAGAGTCGCGCTGGGCCGAACTGCTGGATAGCACCGGTTGGAACCGCCCGCCCGCCACCCGGCCACCCCGTCGGGACGAACCCGCTCCCATCGTCGAGTCGCCGCTTCCGGTCCCGGCGCTCTCCACAGCGGAAACGCCTCCCGAGGTCGTCGAGGCCGTCGAGATTATCGAGATCATCGAGGTCCCCCCGGCGCCGGCCGCCTCTGCCGCCGAGGCGGTCCCCGAGATCGTCGAGGCCGCCGCGACGCCGGTTGCCCCCGAAGTCGACAGCGCACCCGTTCACCGGATACCCGAGCCGTCGGCGATACGGCTCGGACCGCTGTTGGCCGAAGCCGAAGCCGCGGCGCCGGAGCAACCGGCGGGGCCGGGGGAAAGCGAAGTGGCAATGCCCGCTTCCAATGCCGGACTGTTCGACGACTGGGCCAAGATCGAGGGGGCCGGCTGGGGAGGCTCGGCATCGCGCGCCGCCCGGCCGTTGCCGCCCGTCCTTCACCCCCCGGTGGTCAGCCGCAAGGTCGTGGACCGGCAGCGGGATGAAGTGCGCGATGCATTGGCGGCGTCCGAGGAGAGACTCCGGATTCTGCGGTGCGAAATCGGCGAGTTGGAAGCCCAGCGCGGCGCATTGACCGAAGACCTCGCCACCACCGCGACAAAGGCGAGCGACGCGCGTGGTGCTCTGGCGGAGGCGACCCGCGACCTAGCGGAGGCCCGGACCGAACTGGCGGCCGCTTCGATGGAGCGAACGGCGCTACAGGACGCGATCGAAGCCCTGATGTCCGAAATCGCCGATCTGAAAGTGCAAGCGACGGAGATCGAGGCGCAGCGGGCGACGCTGACCGCCGACGCCGACGCGGCCGGAAGCCGCTTGGCCGAAGACCGACGGATATTGGACACTCTGGCGTCGGAGCGCGCGAGCCTCGAAACGGCCCTGGACGCCCTGACCGGGGAACGCGATCGCCGTCTCGACGAACTCGCGGGACTGGAGCGGGAGAGTCGGGACTCGGCGGAACGTTTGGCCGAAATCCGCGCCGGCCTACAACAAAGCCGGGAGGAGTTGGCAAGCGGTCTCGAGCCCCTGCGGGAGGAGCAGGCGCGCCTCCAAGAGGCGATAGCGGCGGCCAAAGGCGTGTTGCAGGGTCTCGAGGCCGAGCGCCTTCGTCTGAGCGAAGCGCTCGCCGCGGCCCAGGCCGCCACGCGGGCGGGGGAACAGGAACTCGCAGCCCTCCAGGAGATGATAAACGCCACAGCCGAACGCCGAAGCGGTGAAGCCGCGGCAGCCGAGGAGATCCTGCGACACCGCGATTTGGCCGCAGAGGAGCTTGCGGGACTGACTCGCCAAAATCAGGCGTTGAGGGCCGAAATCGAACAGGCGCGGGAGGAATGCGCCCGCTCCGTCCAGGATCTTCAGGAACGCCGCCAGGAGTTCCAAACCGTCTATAACCGAGACAAGCGGTTGCTCAATAAGCTGCAACGTGAAATTACGGCGGCGAAACGAGAACTAGAGCAGACAAAGGCCCAAAAAGGTGAGGCACAGTCAAAGAGTTGACGGGAACGTCGCTAGCCTTTCAGTGAAGATTACGATGATTTTAAGGGTATGCGGAGACGGGCTGGTTGCGCCAAACAGGGATAAATTTCGCACGCAGCCTTTAAATGTAATTGCCCACCTCGGCTGTGGACATAACAATCTGGCTTTGGAGGGTTGAT
>JBAXPR010000095.1:0-13499 GCA_037132135.1 Rhodospirillaceae bacterium | reverse complement strand
GGTCACGGCGCGCTGCTCAGCCTGACCGCCGCCCGGGCTTTTGCTCCTCTTACCGGATATCCTGCTGGAGGGCAAGGCGGCGCTGCCCATCACCCTGGTCATCCATGAGCTGACCACCAATGCCGCCAAGCATGGCGCCCTATCGACCCCCGACGGCCGCGTCGACGTCGGCTGGCGGCGGGAGGCCGGCACGGGCGCCCTGGTGGTCGAGTGGCAGGAGCGCAACGGGCCGCCGGTGACGGTGCCGCTGACGCGGGGCTTCGGCTCGGCGGTGATCGAGCGCAGCCTCAGCCACGACCTCGGCGCCACCAGCGCGCTTCGCTTCGACCCCGGCGGCGTCCGCTGCGTCATCACGATTCCAGCCGCCCACATCGCCCCCACCGACCACCGAAAGCCCGACCATGTTTAAGCGCCATGTTCTGGTTGCCGAGGATTCCTTCCTGATCGCCGCCAGCCTGGAATCGCTGCTCACCCAGAGGGGGATCGGCGTCGTCGGTCCGGCGTCGACCCTGAACGAGGCGATGGCGCTGGCCGACGCCGGCGGATTCGATGCCGCGATCCTCGATGTCAACCTGCATGACGAGATGGTCTTCCCGGTCGCCGATCTCTTGATCGCCCGGGGCATTCCGTTCGTCTTCGCCACCGCCTATGCACCCTCGGAAATTCTGCCGCCACGCTTCGCCAGCCAGCCGACGCTGCAAAAACCCTATGCGATTCCGAAACTGATCGCGCTGCTGGAACGGGCCTTCGAGTCCGCCTGATCTCGGCCATCCGGACGCCACGACGCAGAGGCGCCCCCTGGAATCGCCTGCGCTCATGGGATAGGGTCGCGGCAGTCCCGCCCCCTCACCGCACCCTTACGGGTTTCGAGAAATCATGACTGTCGTCCATCCCGAGGGAACGGCCCTGTCGGTTACGGTGGGCGAACGGGTGTTCGCGCTGGCCGCCGGCACAGTGCGCCGGGTCGGCTACCCCGGCCCGCTCACCGCCCTGCCCTTCGTGCCCGACTGGATCGAGGGCCTGACCGCGGTCGACCACCGGCCGCTGCTCCAGATCGACCCGCTGCGGGCGCTGGGCGGCGCCGGCCGCAGCGGACCCGCTGACAAGCTGGTGGTGGTGGCCACCGCCGCCGGCCCGGTGGCGCTGCGGGTGAACGGCATCGAGCCGGCGGCAGCCGCCGCCGCGGGGTCGCCGCTGCCGGTCGAGGCCCTGGTTCGCCATCTGGTCCCGCCATGCGCGCCCGGCGGGGCTCCCCCCGGCGCCAATGCAGAGCCCGCCCCGGCCGCAACCCTGCTGGTGGTTACCGGCGGCGCCGGCCGGGCCGGGATTCTGATCGACGAGGGACTCTGCGTCGGCGCGGTCGCAGCCAGCCACCGGGTCGTCAACGGCGATGAGAACGGCCAGGTGATGGCCACCGTCGGCGACCGCCTGCTCCCGGCCCGCCGGCTCTTCGAGCAGGGCGAGGCCGGCCGGGCGGTGATCGGACCCACCGCCGAGGGCTGGATGGCGCTGCTGGTCGAGCGCCTGATCGGCCTGGAGCACATCCCGCCGGACCGTCTCGTGCTGCTGCCGGGGGCGGCCCCGGGCCGAAATCTCTGCTTTTCCGCCGCCGGCGGCCAACCGGTCCCCCTCTTCGACTTCGAGAGTCTGGCCGCGGGCCGCGGCGGGGCCGGCCCGGCTTACCGCGATCTCCTGGACCGGGTCCGGGACCGGCAGCGCCACGCCCGGCCGACCCCGCCGCCCGCCGCCGCCGCTGCGGACGGCCTGATCCTGACCGTCCGGGGCATGCGCTGGCTGCTGCCGCTGGCCCTGGTCGAGCGCATGCTGGGCGCGGACGAGCGGCCGGAGCCCGGCGGACCGCCGCCGCAGGGCCGGGCCGTTGTGCGCCTGTTCGACGCCGGGCTCTGGTTTTCGCCCGCCGCGCCGCCGTCCCCGGCCGCCGGCCGGGGCGAGGCGGTGCTGCTCCGCCTGTCGGCCGGACGCCGGATCGCGCTGCGGGGCGACGGCATCGCCCTCGAAGCCGGCGGCGGTGACCGGCCCTGGCTGCCGCCGCCGGCCCTGCCGCCCGGGCTGGCGGCGCTGGTGGACGGGGTGCGCGCCGAACCCGACAGCGGACGCTGGTGCCTGCGCCTCGCCGCCGGGCTGTCCGCCGCCGTCCTGCCGCTTTCCCTTCGCCGCGCCGCCGCCGCCGCCGGCCTGGGCCGGCTGGCCCCGACAGAACCCCTTGAGACCAACCGTCAGGAACCGCCATCATGAGGCTCACGATCAAGACGAAGCTGCGGCTGGCCTTTTTCGGTCTGGCCGTGCTCTTCATCGGCTTCGGAACGGCCGCCATCGTGCGGATGAGCATGCTCAACGCCCGGTCGACGGAAATGGAGACCAACTGGATTCCCAGCATGGTCTATACCGCCGCCCTGCACATCGACTTCAACCAGATCATGGTCGAACTCGGCCGACACATCCTGGCCGCCGATCCCGCCGGCATGGCCGCCCGGGACCAGCGGATCGCCGAAATCGAGCAGGATATCGCCCGCCAGCGCGGCCATTACGAGCCGTTGATCGACGCCGACGACGAAGCCGCGGCCTACAAGGCGTTTTCCCGGACCTTCGACGAGGTCATGGTCCAGATCCGCGCCGTCCTGGCGCTGTCGCGCACCAACCAGAAGCAGCAGGCCGGCGAGTTGATGAAGGCCGGCGAGGCCGGTTTCAACCAGGTCGGGACCCAGCTCAACCGGCTGGTCACGATCAACCGGGACGGCGCGGCCGAGGAAGGGCGGGCCAGCACGGAAATCTTCACCACCACCCGCTTCCGGATGACCGGCGGCGTCGTGCTGGTGGTGGCGCTCGCGCTCTGGCTGGCGGTGGCGCTGGAACGGGCGGTGTCACGGCCGATCGCGGCGCTGTCCGAGGTGGTCGGGCGGCTGGCCGAGGGCGATCTCCAGGTCACGGTCGAGGGTCTTGAGCGCCGCGACGAGGTCGGGATGATCGCCCGCTCGGTCGCCGCCACCGCCGCAACCCTGCAACGGCTGGTCGGCGAACTGCGCGGCCTGATTGGGGAGGCCCGGGCCGGCAACCTTTCGGTGCGCGCCGAGCCCGGCGACCTCAAGGGCGACTACGCCGAACTGCTGCTCGGCACCAACGAGCTGCTTGATGTCCTGACCCGGCCGCTGGCCGAGGTCGCCCAGGTCATGCAGCGGTTGGCCTCGGGCGATCTCAAGGACCGCATGACCGGGGCCTATGAGGGCGACCTCCGCGCGCTCAAGAACAACGTCAACCGCAGCCTCGACGGCTTGGTCTCCCTTCTGACCGAACTCGGGACCCTGGCCGCCGGCATGGCGGTCGGCGATCTCCGGCGAACCCTCAAGAACGACTATCAGGGCGAATTCGCCAGCCTGACCGCCAATTTCAATCTGGCGGTGGTCAAGCTGCGCGACGCCCTGGCCGCGCTGGTCGCCGACACCGCCCAGGTTTCAGCCGCGGTGTCCCAGACCACCGCCGCCGCCCGTCAGGTCGCCGAGGCCACCGCCGGGCAAATGAGCACTCTTGGCGAGATTTCGGTGGCGATCAGCCAGACCGCCGCCGCGGTCAACGAGGTTTCCAGCCACGCCGGCACCGGCAGCGCGCTCAGCCGCTCCACCGCCGAGCTGGCCGCCAGCGGCCGGGAGATGCTGGCCCGGCTGGCCGGGGAGGTCGAACAGATCGCGGTGCGCCAGGGCAGCATCGACCGCATCACCGCCACCATCACCCGGATCGCCGACAAGACCCAGGTGCTGTCGATCAATGCCGGCATCGAGGCGGCGCGGGTCGGCGAACAGGGCCGCGGCTTCGGTGTCGTCGCCCACGAGATCGGCCGGCTGGCCGAAGAAACCGCCCTGGCCGCCCGCGACATCGGCGCCCTGATCCTTGAGGCCGGCCAGGGGGTGCAGCGCACGGTGACCGATGTCGCCGAGTCGCGCCGGACCATGGGCCGGATCGCCGAGGAGGCCGACAGCGCCGGCGCCGCCTCGAACGTCATCGCGGCGGCGATTTCGGAGCAGGCCAGCGCCGTGCACCTGCTGTCCCAGCGGAGCGACGAGCTGCGCCAGGGCGGCGAGAGCAACGCCGCGGCGGTCGAGGAGATCAGCGTCACCATGGAGGAACTGGCCCGGATGGCCCACCGGACCCGGACCGAAATGTCGCGCTTCACCCTGAGCTGAGCCCGAGGCGAGCCGATGACCGATCCCTCACCGTTTCTCCTGGCCCGGAAATTTCTGGCGCCGCTGCTGGTCGCGATCGTGCTCGGGATCGCGCTCTATTTCGGCGGCCAGTCCTATCAGGTGATCGGCCTCGCCGCCCTCGACCGCCTGCGCGAGGTGCTGGCCTACGGCCTCGGCATCGCCGAGATCACCGTGCTGGCGGTGCTGGTTCATCGCTTCATCCGCTATATCGTCCTCGACGGGCTGGTGGCGCGCGCGCTCGGCACCCCGGTACCCGCCTTGCTGGTCCAGCTCTCGGGGCTGATCGTGCTGGCGGCGGCGGCGGCGGCGGTGTTCGGCATCGTCTTCCAGCAGGAACTGACGGTGCTGTGGGCCGCCTCCGGCGTCCTCGGCCTGGTCTTCGGCATGGCGCTGAAGGACATGATCCTCGACGTCTTCACCGGCATCGCGCTCAACCTCGACCGCCCGATCCGGATCGGCGACACCGTTCAGCTGCACCGCACCGGCGATCAGGTGATCGAGGGCAAGGTGATGGAAATCAGCTGGCGGGCGACCCGGCTGCTCGATGATTTCGGCAACGTCGTGATCATCCCCAACAGCCGGCTCGGCGCCGCAACCATCACCAACTTCTCGGTGCCTGAGCCGGTGAGCTGGATCATCGTGCCGGTGACCCTGGACGCCGAGGTGCCGCCCGAGCGGGCGGTACGCATCCTCGAAGCGGCCGCGGTCGAGGCGGTCGCGCCCTTCGCGCCGCCGGGCGCGCCGTCGCCCTTCGTCGGCGCCAAGGGTCTGACCTCGACCGGAGTCGAATACTCGGTCTGCCTCTCGGTGCCGGTGGACAAGCGCATCGGCGCCCGCAACGCCGTGGTCCAGCAGGTCTGGAAACATCTCAATCAGGCCGGACTGAAGCCGTCGTGGCCAAAGCTGGCCCGGATCGAGGCTACGCCAGCCCCCCGCGACGCCCTGACTCCGGCCGAGGTGGCGCTGCTGATCGCGGCGACGCCGCTGTTTCAAGACCTGCCGGCGCCGGCGCTGGCAGAGCTGGCCCGGGCGGCGCCGACGCGCGCGCTGCCCGCGGGCGCGGTGCTGGTCCAGGCTGGTGAAGCCGCGACCACCCTTCATCTCATCCTCGAAGGGCTGGTGCTGATCGAATCCGGCCGCAGCCAGGGCAACCGGAAGGGCGCGCCGCCCCGCCTGCAGGGCCCGGGCGGCCTGATCGGCAGTCAGGCGGTGCTGCTGACCGAGGGCTATGCCGAAACCGTGCGCTGCCGCACCGCGGTGCGGGCCGCCGAGATCGACCGCGCGCTGCTGGGCCGCCTGCTCGCCGTCACGCCGGCGCTGGCCCCGGCCCTCGCCCGCCGTCTCGCCGACGAGATGCACGCCAGCGCGCAGCCGGCCACCGCCGGCCGTCGGCTGGTCGCCGCCGACGGCGATCTCGCCGGCGACATCCTGGCCGGGCTGCGCCGCACCTTCCCCGGCGTGCCGATCGCCTGATCCCGCCCGGCGGAACGGTCAATCATGGCCGCTTCGCCGCCGCCGCCAAAAAATCTATACTTGGTCATATACTTGGTCTACGCCACGACCCGAAATTCAGTTGGGTTTATAACGCGGAAATTGTCAGTGACCGTATCGCGTAGAGTGTCCCATTGGGCTGGAACGCCGTCGCGCAAGAAGCCGAGGACAGCGTCGCAGAAGGTGCGGTAAGTGGCGTGGCTCTGGTTATGTGTAACGGCCTTATGCATCGCTCCCCACAATCGCTCAATCGGGTTGAGATGCGGACAATAGGTTGGGACGAAGTGAAGAACAATTCGACGTCCCGGCTGATCAAGCCATTCCCGCACCATCTTGGCGTGGTGATAGCGGGCGTTGTCGAGGAAGACATGGATCAGCCGCATCGCCGGGTACATTGCCTCGAGACTGGCCAGCAGGGCGATTGTGCTGATGGCGTCAACGGTCTGCACGTCGATCATCCGGGTCTGGCCGGTCTCAAGGTCGACGGCGCCGTGGATGTTGAGGCGGTCGCGGCCGCTGGTCTGCTCGACAGCGAGATTGACCTCCTTGGGCGCCCAGCAGCCGACCGGGCGGATGCCATGGGTCGGGTGGACCGCATCAGCAAAAAGGACTGCCTCGTCGGCGTCCAGCGAGTTCAGAAGCGCATTGTAGGCGGCGATGAAGGCCACCTGCTTGGCCGGCGACAGTTTACGCGAGATCGTCTCCGGCTTGCGGTGCTCCAACCCCAGGCGGTTCAGCAACTTGATCAGACCGCCCCGGGTCTCGTAGGAGATGCCGAACGTCTTCTCGATCCAGGCGCCGATCACCCGCGTCGACCGCGGCAGGGTCTCGGTGACCCACGCCTTCAGCGCGGCCTTCTGCGCCTCCGTCAACTGGCCGGTGCTGCCGCCACCCTTGAAGTCCGACAGCCCTTCCACTCCGGCCGACTCGAACAAGCCGTACCAAGTCCGCACCGTGTCGTCGTCGAGCAGCAGAAACTCCGCCACTTCTTCGCAACTCTTCCCACGGTCCAGCAGCACAAGCGCGTTCGCGCGCCGTGCGACCCGGTGCTCTGCTGTGGCCTTCCGCGCCAGGATCGTCAGGGATCGCCGTTGCTCAGGGGGTAGGAAATTGCCGCGAATCATGAAGCACATTAGAATCCTTCACGAATCACCACCCAAGCGCCGTTTTTCGCCGCTCGACGAAGTCGGGGTATATCAGCATTGGGGATCAAGATCGGCTCTGTCCACCCGCATACAGCCCAATCCATGAGTGGATATTGGGCCCGTATTGGACACGGAGGCCATTTTGGACCCGCCGCCGATTGCCAACCCATTGAAAAGATTGGCGTCCCCTAGGGGATTCGAACCCATGTTACCGCCGTGAGAGAGGGATAAATAGCCCTTTTCCGGACCTTTGCGGACGCTTACGGAATCCGCATTGCCTTTGCTACTATTGAAGTTACCCGATAATTTGTCCATCGTTATCCCCTTGCATCCAGCCACATCTTTTCCGTACAATTTCCGTACGGAATGGGAGGCTTCGCCATGGCCCGCACGGTTCGAAATGCCAAGCTCGATTCTCGCTCTGCGCGCGCCAAATTGCCGGCCCGGCGGGAACCCTATTGGGTGGTTGTGTCGAAGGGCTGCGCTGTCGGCTACCGGAAAGGCACAGGCGGCGGCACCTGGGTTGCCCGCTTTCGCGACGACGCTGGCAAGCAGCATTACAACGCCCTTGGCGCCGCTGACGATGCGATGGACGCTGACGGCGGCGGGTTGTGCATCACCTATGCCGAAGCTCAGCGACAGGCTGACGGGTGGTTCAAGTTGGCGGAGCGCGGCTTCGAGGACGACGCGCCTCAATCCGGCCCCTACACCGTCAAGGATGCGCTGGCCGACTACATGACCGCTTACGTCAGGAAGGGCGGTAAGGCCGCTGACCGGATGCAGTGGGCGATTGATGCGCTTATCCTCCCTGTCCTCGGTGACATGCAGGTTTTGAAGCTATCGCGGCGCCGGATTGAATCATGGCATGAGGGGCTTGCCAAAGCCGCCCCCAGACTCCGCACGAAGCCCGGCAGCCCGCAGAAATTCCGCAAGGCAGGAGATGGCCCGGAAGCCGTTCGCCGCCGCCGTTCGTCAGCTAACCGAGTCATGACCGTGCTCAAGGCGGCGCTGAACCTCGCCCATCAAGAGCGCAGAGTTTCCAGCGACGACGCATGGCGCAGCGTCAAGGCATTCAGGGAAGCGGATTCTGCTCGCATCCGGTACCTGAACGACGACGAGGCTCGCCGCGTGGTCAACCACTGCCCCCCGGAGTTCCGGCCGATGGTGCAGGCTGCACTGTTGACCGGTTGCCGCTATGGCGAACTGGTCGCGCTGGTGGTGGCCGACTACAACGCCGACGCGGGGACCATCCACGTTCGAATCAGCAAGTCGGGCAAGGCCCGGCATGTGGTGCTGACTGACGAAGGGCGTTGTTTCTTCGACGGCGCGGTTGCCGGAAAGACCGGGGACGCGCTGGCCTTCACCAAAACCGATGGCTCCCGCTGGGGAACCAGCCACCAGCAACGGCCCTTCAAGCTCGCCTGCGAGGGTGCCAAGGTCGGGGCGCTGACCTTCCACGAACTGCGGCACAGCTACGCCACCCGCCTAATCATGAACGGCGTTCCGATGGCGGTGGTGGCGGCACAGTTGGGCCATAGCGACACCCGCATGGTTGAGAAGCACTACGGACACCTTGCGCCGTCCTACATCGCCGATACTGTTCGCGCCGCGTTTGGCAATATGGGCGTGGTTCCGGAAAGCAATATCGCGACGCTACGTCGGCCGGCTTGATATCCCCAGACTGTCGTGCTCACCTCCATGGACAGGGGCGCTGACGCGGGTTATCGACGACATGGAGCAACAGGAGGTTCGAACATGAACGAAGACTCCGAGGGCACCACCGACATCATCGCCCGCCTGGGTCGTATAATTGAAACGGCGAGCGCCGAGCAACTGCCGGATATCATTTCTTTCATGGAACGGTTGGCCGAGAAGCGCCGCGCCCCTGACATCGACCTGACCACCGATGGCGGCTTTGAAGCCGCAGAGGCCGAGTGCGTCAAAATACAGACAGCCCTCCGCGATGACACCGGAATGACCAACGAGGGAACCAATGCTCGGAACGATGCACTGCTTGGGCGGCTTACTTCACTGAATGTTTCGATAATCAGCTCCGCCCCCGCGACGGCTAACCAAGCCAGGGTCATTCTCCGGCGCCTGGGCGACCCGGAATTAGGTGTTGGCGAGACGAAAGACCCTCCGCATGTTCAGGCACTGCGGCGCGTTCTCGATTTTCTGTCCCCATAACAACAGAAAGGTTCCTGCTCGCTTTGTAGAATCCCGATATTGTGCTATAGGGCAAAGGGGGCGGCTAGATTTGGCCGTCGAACAGCTGGACCCTACCCGGCACACCGCCCCCCCCTTCCTCAGTAGGGGACTTCGCTTGTAGGTAGCAATTATGTACTGCCTGTCCTTTTATGACATCGCGTCGCGTTGGGCGAAGCAATCTGAAGCACGTCCGGAGATAATGCTTGAATTGCTGGTGCAGGCGTTCTGGCGTGGCGACTTCGAGAGCCACGGGCGCTCCAGCGTCTTCCGACTGATGCCGCCCGAAACCCCACCGGGGCCACCCGGCGCATCCGATTGGCCCGGCCATATCTGGACAGACGCCGAAACCGGAATCGTTAAGGTGACCGGCGAAGATGGGGAGCACTACGTCACTGACGAGCGACACGAGGTGCCAATAGAACGCGCCGCGTTCGCCTCGGTTTTGGCGGGCAGCGAGTATATGCCCTTTCGCTGCGTCCGCACCCCGGAAGGCCTTGCCGCCATCGTGAGCGTGCCCCTGACCGGGTGGCCCTCCGAGTCGCTCAAAGTCCACTTCAAAGAATGGCGACTGCACGGCGTGTCGTTTTCGACGTGGTATGACGCTGCATCGCTTTGGCCAAAGCCCGACCTATCAATTTGGTGGCCGGACGCTTGGATGACGGGGCTCGACAATATTGACCAGCCCATGCAGAGCCTCGCAGAACACAGAGCAAAGCTGCGCCCAAAGGACGCAGCAGCGCCCCATCCTGATTCATCTCCTGCCGAACCGACAACGGCAGAGCCTCCGGCTGAAACATTGGGAGCGGAGGAAGCCTCGCGTCAGGCAAAACCAAGGGGCGCCTTCAAGATGGATTGGGACTCGGTGTATCTGGCTCGGCTGCAACAGTTTAAGGACGCCAAAAAGAAGCCCCCTTCCGCTATCGAAGATGAGGCTTGGCGAAAAGAAATGGGCATACCACAGCCGACAGTGCGCAAGCTCAGGCGGGACCACAGGCCGGCCCTGTGGAAGGGATCGAAGCCCAAGCAACAGAACGAGACGAATTTGTAAGGGCTATTTGTAAAAAACCAAGCCTTACAAATTCAGCCACTGTTTCTACAAATTTGACCTACAAAGCTTACAACGTCACAGTGATCTCCATCAACAACCGATGGAGCGTATTCACATGCACCCGGACAACTCCAAGAACGAACTGCTGGCCTACGGCATCAGCGATGCCTTAGCAGTCGTCCCTGTCGGCCGATCTCTCCTTTATGCTGAGATAAAGGCTGGGACCCTCAAGACCTTCAAGATTGGTAGTCGAACGCTTATCGCGTCCGAAGACCTTACGTCGTGGCTGGAGATATACCGCCGCGTCAGTACCAGAAACGACGAACCCCGGCGTTCGTCGCCCAACTAGGAGCGAGCCATGACCCCTACCGCTACTGCTACCGCCTCCGTGACGGCCCCGCTAGCTGCGCCCGACCCCTTCGACCCGGCGTCGCTCCGGCTGACGCAGGACTTCGCGACGACGGTCGGCGTCCAAAAAATCCTGAACCGCGTTCCTGTCCGCAAGCCCGGCCCTCAGGAGTTCTTCCGGGTACATGATTCCGAGGATTACCGGCTGGAAACGGCGATCCTGGAGCTGAAGGATGAACGCGAGGTTTACCTCGTTGCCCCGGCCTTGCGAAGTGAGATGTTCGCCGAGATCAAGCCGGTGCGCCTCTACACCACGATCAACCGGCAGGGCGTCGTGGCGCTCTGGCCCTGCAAGCTCTCGCCTCCGGACGGACGGTCAAACAGCTGGAACGACACAGCTTTGGCTGCGGCTAAGCTTGCCATGTCTAGGTGGGTGAAGATTCAGGCGGACATGTCCTTGGGCGGCTACCAACCCTTTGTTGCTGCGGGTGATCTGCCCGATCCGACATGGCCGGAGAAGACCTTCCACGAGTTGCTGAAGATCGCCTTCACCGGCTCCTATATCGAAACGCCAGACCACCCGGCGCTGCGCCGTGTGCGGGGTGAAGTCTAGCGGTGCAGAGGATGCTCCCCGTCCGCCCGAGAGTGAGGACGGGGAGCATCACCCGCTCAGGAGAACGCATATGCTCAAGCCGACGACCAAGACCTCGCGAGATTCTGCGCGTGTTATATGCCGCCCCGGCGTTGAACTTCTGGCAAGTGGCGACGAACGCGGGCTCGACCCGACGGAAATGAGCCCTGCGGAGCTTAAGGCCCTCGGCCATTCGCCCATGTCACCTGGGAAGGCCCTTCGCCTCAGATGCCTCGATTGTTGCGGCGATCAGCCGTCCGAGGTCCGCGCCTGCACCGCAGTCAGGTGCCCAGCGTGGCCCTTCAGAAGAGGGACGAGTCCGTGGCGCGCCCCGCCCTCGGAGGCCCAGATTGAAGCCGGCCGCGCCCTCAGTGCCAAACGCCCAGTTTAAATCGACGCCAGCCCTCCGAATCCCTTTAGCGGCCGTGCAAAAATCCGACGAACGGCAAGGGCCGCTACCCCCATAGCCAAACAAGATTTGCTCGCCAAATTCCTGCTAGACACCGAGGGCGTCGCAATGCCGCTTAGCCGTCTCCCCTACCGCGAGATTTGGGCCGCTGACTTCGAATTCGTCGCTCCGGACGGCGAGCGGGCCGCCCCCGTCTGCATGGTAGCCAGGGAACTCCGCACCGGCCGATTGATCCGACTTTGGCGCGACGAGCTGCTGGCGATGCCCAGCCCGCCCTACGGCACAGGCCCGGATACCTTGTTCGTCGCCTACTTCGCGTCGGCGGAAATGTCCTGCCACCTTGCCCTTGGCTGGCCGACCCCGGACCGGCTGCTCGACCTGTTCGTCGAGTTCCGGGCCAGCACCAACGGACACTCGACGCCAGCCGGCCAGGGCCTACTCGGCGCCCTCGTCGCTCATGGCCTGGACGCTATCGCGGCCGACGAGAAACACGACATGAGGCAGCTGATTATGGGCGGCGGTCCCTGGTCGGAGGCCCAGAGGATCGCCATCCTCGACTACTGCCAGAGCGACGTTGACGCCCTCGCCCGCCTGCTCCCGGCCATGCTCCCCGGCATCCTGGCCCGAAAGCCGTCCCCCGAGATCGCCCTCGGGCAAGCCCTGCTCCGGGGCCGCTACATGGCCGCCGTCGCTCGGATGGAATGGGCGGGCACCCCGATTGACCTGGAGGCCCTGGAGCGTCTGCGGGCGGGCTGGGACGGCATCAAGGGCCGCCTGATAGCTGAAATCGACTGCGGCTACGGCATTTTCGACGACTTGACGTTCAAATCCGACCGCTTCGAGGCATGGTTGGTCCGGAATGGAATACCATGGCCCCGTTTGCCCAGCGGCGCCCTCGATTTGACGGACGACACCTTCCGTGAAATTGCTCGATCCGTGCCCGCCGTCCAGCCTCTCCGCGAGCTGCGGCACGCTCTCGGCCAGATGCGCCTCAACGAGCTGGCCGTGGGGCAGGACGGCAAGAACCGCTGCCTGCTTTCGCCCTTCCGGGCCAGGACCGGCCGCAACCAGCCGAGCAATAGCCGGTTCGTCTTCGGGCCATCGGCATGGCTGCGCGGACTGATAAAGCCGCCGGAGGGCTGGGGGCTGGCCTACGTCGATTTCAGTAGCCAGGAGATCGGGATTGCCGCCGCCCTGAGTGGTGACAAGGCATTGATGGAGGCTTACCAGAGCGGAGATGTTTATTTGGCGTTCGCGAAACAGGCCAAGCTCGTACCGCCAGACGCCACTAAGCAGTCACACGAAGACGTGCGAGACAGATGCAAGGCTGTTGTCCTTGGAACAAATTATGGCATGGGGCCAGCTAGTCTCGCCAACCGTATCGGACAACCGGAAGCCGTGGCCCGCGAGCTACTGCGTCTGCACCGGAAGACCTACCCGAAGTTCTGGGCTTGGTCGGAGGCGGTCGTCGATACCGCCATGCTCACCAATTGCCTGACGACGGTGTTCGGCTGGCCGATCCACATCGGAGCTGAGGCGAACCCGCGCGCCCTGATGAATTACCCGATGCAGGGCAATGGCGCCGAAATGATGCGGCTGGCCTGCTGCATGGCAACGGAAGCCGGGCTCGAGATTTGCTGCCCCGTCCATGACGCCCTGCTGCTGGCAGCGCCCCTGGATCGCCTGGACGCTGACACCGAGCGCCTGCGCGAGATCATGGGCGAAGCATCCCGGATCGTGCTCGACGGCTTCGAAGTCAGGACCGACGCCAAGCTCGTCCGATACCCAGACAGGTACATGGACAAGCGCGGGCTGGTGATGTGGGACCGGACGATGCGCCTACTGGACGAGTTGGACACCTCCGCACCACTGCGGGGGTAGGTCCGCAAATTTGCGGAGGTTGGTCCGCAGGTTTGCGGACCCGGTCCTTATCCTTTAATATTATCCTTTATATACCCTGTTCACCTCAGAATCCGAAAATCCTTCGGCGAAATAACTCGAA
>JBAXPR010000094.1:0-13548 GCA_037132135.1 Rhodospirillaceae bacterium | reverse complement strand
CTTTGAACAAACTCTATCCCTAGTGGGTGTATGTGTCAACCGGATAGGCATGCGCCGATCATCATGAAAGGGACGGTGAGCCCCGGGGCCGGCCGCGGCAGGCGGCACGGTCACCAGGCTGACGGTGCCAGAACAGGCGCTGGGCACTCGGACCAATGGAAGCATACTTTCGGCGCGGACGCTGCAAAAAACCGGGGTCCTGCCGCTGCGGGCGCCCCCTGGCGGCGGCCCCTGGCGGCGGAAGCTGCCGAGATTGGTTAACAACTTGTCAGCAGCTTTTCCGAATCGCCTCAGGCGCTTACCCATCCAACTGCCCACGACGCGCCGCCAACGCCGAGCCATTGCTAAGATGGCTTTCGAGCAATGGCTGATAAGAGACTGTTGCAAAATAATATCACTGTCCCGGCGACCGAACCGGGGCTGCGACATTTTGTCTTGACCTTGGCTCGGCCATGGTTAAGGATAGGTTAACAACTTACACCGATGGAGGCTGTCATGTCCCTTTTCGATCTCTCCAGCGAAGGCGTCTGGACCGAAATTTATCGTCGTGCGGTGCGGGCCTACCGGGATTCGGCGGCCTCCTGGAGCGAGTGCCTGTCCTCGGCGGTGACCGCGGTCCAGATCGAAATGGATGTCTGGATCATGGGCGGCGACGCGGCATGAAAACGGCACCGAAGGCCAGGAGCCTCCGGTCCGCTCCGTAGACGGACCCCCGTATCGGCGGGGGTCCCCATTGACAATTCAGCGCTGATCCCATTTAATAGTGCAACTTGTCTTGAAGGTTTTGCCATCGGCCCCCTCGCCATCAGCGGGAGGCGCCTTGGTGGCATCCTGTGCTTACTAATTATTGTTGATCAGCCGCTGTCGTCTCTTGCCGGAGACCGGGCCGCCACCATACCGGGGGTTTTGATGAGTGGTCGGGTCACTCTTGACAACTGGATCCTGATTCCGGTTGGGGGAGCAGATTGCATCTTTGGTCATGTCCTGGGGACCAAGAGCCTGCTGGTTACCAGCGAAGTCATAAATATTGATGGGATGAACCCGCCGCGCTGGGCGGTAACGAAGAGCGGCAGCCACTACAACCTTAAGAACAGAGACGTCAGCATCAATAAGTATTCGTCGGCGGCTGTTTTTGACACCTTGTCGAAGCGGGGATTCTCCGCCGAGCAGATCGCGCAATTCCTTGATGTTGCCGACAGAATTAACAAGCAGTGCGAGTCGGGGACCACGATCAACGTTCTCTTTCATCAACGGCGCGAAAGTCGCGTCGCGACCGCCGCACCGCCGCCGCCGACGGGCGACGAGGCGCTCAATCCGACGGTCAATCTGAGCGATGACTGGGCCGCCGACGCAAGGAAACTGGCGCTCGAGCTGGATCGGATCTAGCCGCTCGGGAGCCGCCGGATGATCCGGCCGCTCAACCCCCGCCCCCCTCCCGCCGGCGGGTTCCGACCTTCGCGGAGAGACCTGCCCGTCCTCCGGCGCGTGGTTGACCCCGGCTCCGGCGGGATCCCGGCCTGCAGCGACCGGGCGGGACATCCCGGCTGCCGGTGGCGGGGCTGGCGGAAAAAGCTGCCGGGCGGGCGGCAGGAAGCACCAGCCGGCCCGGCGGCCGGCCCCGGTTTCCCGGCCGGAACCTCTGGCGCGGAACTTGCTTGATCCTGACGCATCGTCAGCGGGGATCAACGGACCCATGGGCCTATTCGGAGCCATCGCCTCGGTTGCCAGCGGTTTTCACCTCGTGCCCACCGGCACGGCGGGCGGGACCGAGGCCGTACCGGCGCCGGCCGCTCCCGACAGCGCCGCCGCCGCCGTTACGGCTCCTGTCGTGCCGGTCCCGGCCGCGCCGTCCCGGCCCCTCTCCGGGCCCCTCCGGGCCCAGGCCAGCGAGATCGCCGCCCGCGAGGGCGCGGCGCTGGTCCGCGACCGCTACCTCCGCGAGGTCGGCGCCCTGTTCGCAGCCGCCGACGGCGCTCCCGACCTCGGCAGCCGCTTCGAAGCCTTCAGCCAATCCTGGCGCGGGCTGGCCGCCGCCCCCCAGGATGCCGCCGCCGCCCGGGCGGTCCTGACCTGCGGCGAGGCGCTGGGCACCTGCGTGCGCACGCTGGCAGCGGGGGTCGAGCGGTTGGCCGGGCGGGTCGCCACCGACGTCGGCACCGGCCTCGACGACCTCAACCAGACCCTCGGCGCAATTTACCGGGAAAACCGTACCATCGCCACCCAGGCCGCGCTCAACCGTCCAAGCGACGAGGCCGAGGCCCGGCGTGACATCCTGATTTCCAAGGTGGTCGAGACCACCGGCGCCAACGTCTTTTCGCGCGAGAACCGCGGCATCGCGCTCTATACCGCCAGCGGCCAGGCTCTGCTCGACGGCCAGCCGACCCGCTTCACCAGCACCGCCACCGCCCCGGCGGTACCCGGCGCGGTGATTGCCGAGGGCCGGATCAACGACGGCCGCCTCGGCGCCCTGCTGCGTCTTGCCGCCGACGGCTCGCGCGCCCGGCCGCCGCGCCCGGCCGACCCCGCCTCCGAGGCCGAAATCCCGCGCAAGCTGCGCTCCCAGCTCGACGCCGTGGCCACCACCCTGCTCGGGCGCAGCCGGCCCAAGCAGCCGACCAGTTTCTCGGACGCCTACGACATGGCGCCGCCGGGCAGCGGCAGCGATCTCGGCTTCGGCTTTTTCATCGGCGCCGACCGCCACAGCCTTGAGATCAACCCGGAGCTGCTCTCGGGGACCAAGACCCTGAAGAGCGGAGCCGCCGCCGCCGTCGCCGCCAGCCTGACCGCCGGCGGCCGTCAGATCGGCGCCGATGGCCTGACCCTGCCCGGCGGCAGTTATGGCCAGCTGGCCGGTGTTGTCTCCGGCTTCTGGAGCTGGCTGAGTGCCGGCGCCACCCACGACGCTGACATCGCCAGCCTCGCCAACACTCTGATGGACGGCTACCGGCAGGATGGCGGCCACGTCGACATTCCCGGCGAAGTCTCGCGACTGGGCAGTGTCGAGAGCGCCCTCACCAGCTCGCGCCGGGTCAGTCACGCCCTCGGCGAGTTCCTCGGCGTCCTCGATCAGATTGCGGCATAGCCTGGAATGGCGTCAAAGCCCGGCGGCGCCGGAGGCCGGGCCGGACGCGGTGATCGCCGGCCCCTGGGCGCGGGCGCCCTCAATGACCTCGTCGAGGCTGAGGCGCAACTCCATCAGTTCCGCCTCCAGCCCGACGCCGACATCGGCCCGCAACGCCTTTTCGATCACGCCGGCGGCGGCGGCCAGCCGGGTTGCGCCGAGATTGCCCGCCGAGCCGCGCAGGGAGTGAGCGCGGCGCCGGGCTATAGTCCATTCCCCTTCGCGGATCGCCTGCTCGATCCGTTCGGCTTCGCCCGCGCAGTCGACCGCGAAATCGGCGTAAAGGGACCAGAACAGATCGAGCTGGCCGCCGGTACGGCGCATCGCCAGCACCCGGTCGATGCCGGGCAGGCCGGAGAGTGGCGGTGGCGGTGGTGGCGGCGCGTCGGGCACCGGCACCGGTTCGCTCTCGATCCGGGGAACATGCTGCTCGAGGGCGGTGGCCAGGACGGCCCAGTCGATCGGCTTGCCGACCAGATCGTTGATCCCGGCCTTGAAAAAGCGCTCCCGATGCTCGGGCAGAACGTCGGCGGTCAGGGCCAGGATCGGAATCCGGCACAGCGGCGGCGGCAGGGCGCGGATCGCCCGGGTCGCTTCGCTGCCATCCATCTCCGGCATCTGCATATCCATCAGCACGACGTCGAACGCGGCGACCTGTACCGCCGCCAGCGCCAGCCGGCCATTTTCGACCATCTCGACCTGATGGCCCGACTTGCGCAGCATCGCACTGACCAGCATCTGGTTGATCCGGTTATCCTCGGCCAAAAGAATGCGCAGCGGCCGCGGCGGCAGCGCCGCCGGAGCGGCCCGTCCGGCCGCCGCCGCCAGCGGCCCGCTCGGCAGCTCCAGGCCGAGGGTGAACCAGAAGCGCGAACCCTTGCCGGCCGCGCTGTCGACGCCGATCTCGCCGCCCATCAGCTCGACCAGCCGCCGTGAGATCACGAGGCCAAGGCCGGTGCCGCCGAACCGCCGCGACGAGGAAGGATCGAGCTGGGAAAACGGCTGGAACAGCCGGTCGCGCCGGCCGGGATCGATGCCGATGCCGGTATCGCGCACCTCGACCATCAGCACCACCCGCGTGCCGTCCTGTCCGGCCAGCGAAACCCGCAGATGAACGCCGCCCGAATCGGTGAACTTGACCGCATTGCTGAAGAGATTTTGCAGAATCTGCCGGACCCGGGCCGGATCCCCGACCACGGTTTCGGGGACCTCGGGCGCGATATCCATCGCCACCGCCAGATTCTTGGCGTCGACGTCGCTGCGGTTGAGAACCACGATATCGCGGACAATCTCGTGCATATTGAAGGCGATCGTCTCCAGTTCCAGCTTGCCGGCCTCGATCTTGGAGATGTCGAGGATGTCGTTGAGAATCACCAGGAGGGTCCGGGTCGCCGAGGACAGGGTATTGAGATAGCTGGTCTGCTCGGCATTCAGCGGCGTCCGGCGCAACAGATCGGCCATGCCGAGCACGCCGGTGATCGGCGTGCGGATTTCGTGGCTCATCATGGCCAGAAATTCCGACTTGGCCTGATTGGCCGCCTCGGCCGCCCGCTCGGCCCGCTTGACATCGGTGATGTCGGTGACCAGCACGTAGAAGCCGAGGACGACGCCGTTGCGCAGATCGGGAATGTAATAGGCCTGACTGCAGCGGACCTCACGGCCGCCGGGGGTCGGAATTTCCCGCTCGAAGACCTGGGTTTCGCCCTGCAGCGCCTTTTCGATAAAGGGCAGGTTGAGGGCGTAGCGGGCCTCGCCCAGCACCTCGCGGATGTGCATGCCCGGCATCTTCCCGGGATCGATGCCGAACCACTCGCGATAGGCGCGGTTGCCGAAGCGGTTGCGCAGGTTGCGGTCCCAGTAGCCGATCATCGCCGGCATGTTGTCGAGAATCGCCTGAAGATCGTGGCGGGCCAGTTCCAGCTCGGCGGTGCGGTCGTGAACCAGCTTCTCCAGCTCGAGATTGACCCGCTGCAACTGCTTCTCGGCGCGCCGGCGCCCCTCGTTCTCGGTGACCAGCGCCCGATTGGTCTCCTTCAGCTGCTCATAGGCCCAGTGCAGCTTGGCCTCCTCGGCGAGCGAGGTCTTGAGGGTCATGGCGAGGTAGCTGAAGAAGGGCTGAATCACGCCCTCCAGTTCCTCGATCGAGAGATGCATGTTGCAGAGCTGGATCGCTCCGATCAACTCCTCGCCGACCCGCAGCGGCACCGTCCAGGTCCAGGAGCGGGAAAACGGCCGGGTCAGCAGCAGAGTGTTGCCGAAATCGCTGGCGGTGCAGCGAATCTGACGGCTGGCCAGGACGGTGCGCACCTCCTCGTCGTCGATACTGGTCACAACCTCGCGGTGGCCCAGCATGTCGGCATAACGGATCGTTTCCTCGGCGAAATAATACAGGATGGCATTGGTGCCGCCGATCTTTTCGACGATCCCGGAAAGGGCGCGCCCGACCACCTCCTCGACGCCGCCGGTGCGGCTGACGTCGTTCATCAGCTGGATCGTCAGCTGCAGATAGGATTTGTCCTGGGCCAGGCGGATAAAGCGCTCCCGCAGGCCCCGATCGGACGGTGTCAAGGAGCCCGGATCAGTCACCCCCACCCTCCCGCCGGCTCTCGATCGCGACCCGGAGCGTCTCCTCCAGATGGTCCAGACCGACATCCTCCCAGATCAGCGGCAAGCCGACCAGCGTTGCCGCCCGTTCGGCGGCGGCGGTGAAATCGCCGGAACAGGGCGTCCGCAGGGCCAGCATGGTCCGGCGGTCGCCCTGAAAGATCTCCTGGATGATCTCCGGCCGGCTGCCGAAAACCCTGCCGGTGATCTCGTCCCAGCGCACCGCCCAGTCTTCCAGCAGGAAATAGGCGCCGGCGGCGAGTTCGCGGTCGAAGCGTTCCCGGCCGAGCAGGATGTCGATGCAGTTCTGGCCCTGAACCCGGATGGCGTGGGCGTCGGCGACCATGCGGTCCATCAGGGGATGGCAGCAGCCGTAAAAGACGATGATCTCCCGGCCGGTGCGCTTGGCCAGGCTGCCGGTCAGGCCCCGGCCGAGTTTGTGGAAGCTGTAATGCAGCCCGGAATCGATGAACGCAGTGTCGATCCGCCAGCCGTTCTTGCGCACGAGGTAGGCCACCTCCTTGCGGAAGATGCCGCAGCCGAGGATCAGCGGCAGAGTCCCGTCATCGGTCATGGCGCGCCTCCGCCGTCCTGGCCGCCGAAGCGGCAGGCCGCCTCCATCATCGCGCGGATGTTGGCTTCGGGAATCGCCAGCGGCATGACCATGGTGCCGAAGAGGAAGCGGCCGCCGGGCGCGCCGGCGGCGATGATCCGCGCCACCTCGCGCCGAACCTCGTCCTCGCTCCAGTGCACCATCTTGATATCGTCGATCACGCCGCAGGTCAGGGCGCGGCCGGCGACGGCGCGCTTGGCCGCGGCGAGGTCATCAAGCGGACTGAAGTAGAGGCTGGTAAAGCCGAGCCCCTCCACCGCGGTCTCGATCACCCGGCCGAGCCGGGCGCCACCGCAATAATAGATCATGCCGGCGGTGCCGAGCGGCGCCAGTTCGCGCCGCATCGAGGGCAGCACCCGCTCGCGCAACACCCGCTCGGGCACGGTATCGAGGGAGCCGAAGGGGTTGGAATAGAGCAGAAGATCGGCCCCGGCCGCGCGGAGGGCCGCGGCCTGACGGACGACGAAGACCTCGCACTTGGCCAGCAACTGGTCGCGAAGGACGGCGGGACCGGCGAGCAGCAGTTCCAGCCAGCCTTCCATCTCCATCAGCAGCACCGGCAGACAGGTGGCGGCGGTGACATAGGCGCAGATCGGATAACGGCCGCCGGCCTCCCGGCGGAGCAGACGCAGGCACTCGGCGACGGGGGCGAACGCCGGGTGGCCGGCGATGTCCTCGGGCACCTCCAGGCGGCCGATATCGTCGTTGTTCCGGATCACCAGTTCGGCGACGTTGGGCGGCCCGTCCTCGGCAAACAGAATCTCGCGGCAGCCGAAGAATTCGGCCTCCTTGCCGACGTAGAACAGAGACCAGAGATTGTCGTGACCGTATTTTTCGCGCAGGCGCAACTGGGCCTCGGCGACACAGGCCGGGTCGCCGTAATAGTCGCGCAGCGACACCCCCATCTCCCGCGCGCCCTGGTCGAGCAGGTTGCAAAACACCGGGATGCGGTCGCAGGTCCGACCGGCGGCGGCGGCGGTGAGGCGATCCCAGCCGGTGATCATGGCCGCACCTCCCCGATCAGGCCGGTGATGACCCGACCGGCGGTGATGCCATCGGCGGCCCAGCCATCGGCGCCGACCTCGAGATAGAGTTCGGGCGAAAAGCGGAACGGCGCGCCGCCGACGATAATGCGCAGCCGGTTTCGCAGCCCCTCGCGCTCGATGATCTCGCGCACCGCCCGGCACCCTTCGGGGCCATCGGCGGTGTGCATCATCATCGCCGAAATGCCGATTACCTGGGCATCGTGAGCCAGCGCCGCCTCGACGAAGCGTGCCGGCGGCACGTTAACCCCAAGGTCGACGGCATCGATCATCAGAGAGCGCAGGCAGCCGATCACGATCCGCTTACCCAGCGAGTGGAGGTCGCCCTTGGCGGTGCCGATCACGATCCGGCCGATCACCACCGGCGGTTTCCGGAAACGGGGCAGCATCTCCTCGGTGACCTGGGCCGCGATCTGGGCCGTCATGAAATGCTGGGCGAGGTTGGCGTCGTAATCCTCGGCGATCGCCTTCATCATCGTCTCGATCCCGGGCACCACGATCTTGAAGACCACGTCCTCGGGGGAGACCCCCAGGTCGATCGCCCGCCGCGCCACCGCCACCGCCCGCGCCCGGTCGGTTTCCAGCAGGGCTTCGTTGTATTCCCTGATGATCGCGTCCAGCATCGCAGCCCGTGACCTCTCTGAGAAATATCGGACACCTCCGGTTCACGTCATATTTTATCCTTGCCGCGCCCGGTTAGCCAGGGAATCACTAATATCCTTAGTGTCAGACGCCCCCTTATAAAGCAGTATCTACTATGCCCCTCATTCTGGTGAAACGGCCGGCCGGGACTCTGGAGGTTCCCTGTCCCGAGGGCCAGAGCCTGCTGGCCGCCCTGGAGGGCACCGATTGCCTGCCGCGGGCCGATTGCGGCGGCCGCGGCGTCTGTGGCCTGTGCCGGATCACCGTCGCGGTTCCGGCCGCGCTGCCACCGACCGGGCGCGAGCGGGCGACCCTGCCGCCTCAGGCGATCGCCCGCGGCCTCCGGCTGGCCTGTCAGGCCAAACCTCTGACCGACATCACGGTTTTCGTCGCGCCCGGGCCGGCGCGCGGACTCTGGACCGAGATTGGCGATCTGCCGCCGCCGCTGCGGCCGCCAGAGCAGGCGGGCGGCGCCGGCCTCGGCATCGCCATCGATCTCGGCAGCACCAACATCCGGGCGTCGCTGCTCGATCTTGACCGTGGCCGGCGGCTGGCGGCGGTGCTCGGCCACAATCCGCAGCGGCGCTATGGCAGCGACATCTTGACGCGGATCGCCCGCGCCCGTGATGCGCCGGAAGCGGCCCGGCGCATGCAAGAGGAGACCCGCCGCGCGCTCGGCGAGGCGATCGCCGCGCTCTTTGCCCGCGATGTCAGCGGCGCCGCCCGGCGCTCTGCGGTCACCCGGGTCCGGCTGGTCGGCAACACTGCGGTGCTGTCCCTGCTGGCCGGCGACGGCTTTGCCGCTCTACTCGACCCCGAGAGCTGGAACCGGCGCCTGCCCTGCGGGCTCGGGGATCCCGGACCCTGGCGGCGGGCGTGGCGGCTCGACGATGGTGCCGACCTTGCGCTCTGCGGCCCTCTGGGCGGCTTCATCGGCTCCGACCTCACCGCCGGGGTGATCGGCTCGGGGCTGACCCGGGCGCCGGCCCCGGCGCTGCTGATCGATTTCGGCACCAACACCGAGATCGCGCTCTGGGACGGTACCGGCCTGCTGGCCGCCGCCGCCGCCGGTGGCCCAGCCTTCGAAGGCTCGGGAATTTCCTCGGGCGCCCCGGCCGGCCCCGGCGCGGTTCACCGCGTCACCTGGAGCGCGGCGGCAGAGCGGCCCGAACTGGCGGTGATCGGCGGCGGCGCGCCGCTCGGTCTTTGCGGCTCGGGGCTGGTCGATGCCGTCGCCGGACTGCGCCGGGCCGGGCTGCTCTCCGCCTCGGGCCGGATGGACGGCACGATTCCGCGCTCCGGGTTCGCCTTCACCGACGGTGCCGATGGCCTCCGCCTGAGCCGCAGCGACATCGACGTCTTCCAGCGTGCGAAGGCGGCGGTCGCCGCCGGCGCGGCGGCGCTGTTGCGCCGGGCCGGGGTCACCGCCGCCGACCTCTGCTGCGTGATGGTCAGCGGCGTCTTCGGCCGTCATCTCGATCCGCTTCAGGCCCAGGCGATCGGGCTGCTGCCCTCAACCGGGCCCGGCCGGACCGTGGCGGTGGCCGACAGCGCGCTCCGGGGCTGCGAGCGGCTGCTGGCCGCCGAGGGCGCCGCGCTGCAGGCCGCGCTGGAGCGGCAGGTGCGCACGATCAACCTCGCTGGCGAGGCCGACTATGAAGAGCTGTTCATCGACCACCTTAAATTGGCACCGTTTTAAGGTCTTTTCGTCGGGCGATTCTGAAAACAAGGTGCGCCGCCCCGTCCAAAACCTGCCTTTGAAAGGATCGTTTCAGTACAAAATACATTTGCCCTCGCTTCGGACCCTGAGCTACTGTCCGCCGACATCAGGCTGACGAGGGCGTAATCAAGATTGTGTCCTGGCGCCTCCAGGCAGGATTGAGCGAGGACTCGGCGGGGAGAGGGCGGTTGGCTTCAGGTCTTCATCATCCAGCCTCGAGAGGTTTGCCGGTCTGGGCCCGAAAGGCGACCATCATCTGGATCGCGACGACGGCATTTTTTGCTTTGTCGGGCTTGATGCTGCTGAATTTTCAGGACCGCTGCACCGCGGCCGTCGAAACGGCCAAACAGCAATCGGCGCTGGTCGCCCGCGCTGTCGAGGCTCACACCGCTCTGGTGGTCTCGATCACCGATCACGAATTGCGCGAGGCCACCGCCAGCTTCCCGGTCGATACCCTGGTCGACGGCCCGCTTAACGAGGTGGTGGCCGAGAGTTTCCGGGACGCCATCCGCGGCCTGCCGTTCATCCCGTTCCTGTCGACGATCAAGGCCGACGGCTGGTCCTACAACACCTCGACCCAGCAAAACCGGCAGCCGCTGCGCATTCCCGAGCGCGAATTCTTCCGCTTCCATCGCGACACCCCCTCGGACGAGGTCCGCTTCAGCTCGGTGATGAAATCGATCCGCACCGGTCAGATGGTGATCAACCTCACCCGCCGGCTCAGCCACGCCGACGGCAGCTTTGCCGGCGTCATTCTGGCCGCCATCGATCCCGGCTATTTCCGCAAATTCTTCGAGACCGTCCGCAGCCATGCTGACGACACCATCAGCCTTTACGCCAGTGACGGCACCTTTCTCACCACCTCGGTCGGCGATGGTCGCGAGCCGCCCCCGCTCGGCCCGGCGCTGTTTTCCAGCCGCCTGAAGACCGCAACCGAAGGCGCCTACGAGGAACGGGGTCCGGATGGCGTTGACCGCATCTATGCCTTTGACGTCTTCGACTCGGCTCCGCTGGTGGCCGTGGTCGGTTCGACCCGGGCCACCGCCACCGCCGAGGCCTGGCGACTGGCCCCGATCTACCTGCTGATCGCCGCCACCCTCGGCGGCGCGCTGATCGCGCTGGCCGCCCTGGTCCGCCAGTCGGCCCAGCGCCGCCTGCTCGCCCAGCAGTTCGAGCGGGGCGAAAACCGCTATCGCGGGCTGGTCGACACCCAGTGCGACATGGTGGTGCGTATCGACCGCCGCGGTCGCTTCACCTTCGCCAACGAGACCACGGCAACGGTGCTGGGACAGACGCGTGCCGGCCTGCTGGCCCGGACCTGGGACGAGTTCGTCCATCCCGAGGACCGCGCCACCACCGGCCACGAGATCATGGCCGCCCTCAGTCCGCCCCACCCCCGGGTCCGGGTCGAGAACCGGGTGCTGACCGCCGCCGGCCCGCGCTGGTACGCCTGGGAGGGCTATTCGGTCGCCGAAGAGGAGGGCGAGCGCTTCGAGCTTCAGGCGGTCGGCCGCGACATTTCGGAGCACCGGCGGGCCGAAGACGAGCGCAAAGACCAGATATTGTTCCTGAAATCGCTGCTGGAAGCGATTCCGGCGATCGTGTTCTACAAGGATGCCCAGGGCCGCTACCTCGGCTGCAACAGCCAGCTTGCGGCGATGTTCGGCCTCGACCCCGAGCGCATCGCCGGCAAGACCCTGGCCGATCTCTCGGACGGCAGGGAACATGGCGACCTCTTCGCCAATTCGGACCGGCGCATCTTCGCCGAGCGCGAGCCCCACACCTACCAGTTCGTGATGGCGCGCGAAGGTCGCGCGCCGGTGCATCTCCGCGCCTATAAGGCGCCGTTCTTCAAAGCCGACGGTTCGCTGGGCGGCCTGATCGGCATGATGGTCGACATAACCGCCGACATTGAGCGCGAGGACGAACTCAAGGCGGCGCGGCAGGCTGCCGAAGTCGCCAACCGGGCAAAGTCCGAGTTTCTGGCTAACATGAGCCACGAAATCCGGACGCCGATGAATGCCATTCTTGGTCTGGTCTATCTTTTGGAACAGACTCAGCTGACCATGATCCAGCGCGACTATGTCGACAAGACCCGCATCTCGGCCCAGTCTCTGCTCGGCATCCTCAACGACATTCTTGATTTTTCCAAGGTCGAGGCCGGGCGGCTGGACCTGGAGAGGCTGCCGTTCCGGCTCGACGAAATCGTCAAGACCCTGGCCACCATCGTTTCTGCCAACACCCGCCACAAGGACATCGAGGTCCTGTTCCGGATCGACCCGGCCACACCGCTGACGCTGATCGGCGATTCCCTGCGCCTGCAGCAGGTGCTGCTCAATCTGGCCAGCAACGCGATCAAGTTCACCGAAACCGGCGAAGTCGAGCTTTCGGTGGTGCCGGTGGCATCGGCCGAACCCGCCGGGGACGAAATCGAACTGGCCTTCGCGGTGCGCGACACCGGCATCGGCATCAGCCATGAGCAGCGCGAGCGGTTGTTCGAAGCCTTCGGTCAGGCCGACACCTCGACCAGCCGGCGCTTCGGTGGCACCGGCCTCGGGCTGGTGATTTCCCGCCGGCTGGTTGACCTGATGGGCGGCACGATCAGCGTTGACAGCGAGCCCGGCCAGGGCAGCACCTTCCGCTTCACCGCCCGCTTCGGCTGCGGCGCCGACCTCGCGGACCCGCTGCGCCAACCGCCGGATCTGGCGCGCCGGCTGCGGATTCTGGTGGTCGATGATAATGCCACCGCGCGCACCGTGCTGGCCTCGATGGTCACCCGCTTCGGCTGGGAGTGCACGGTTGCCGCCTCCGGCCGGGAGGCGCTGACCGCGATCGATCACACCGTGGCCACGGCCAGCCCGTTCGATCTGGTGCTGCTGGACTGGCGGATGCCTGAAATCGGCGGCCAGGACGTACTCAACCACATCTATACCTGCTATCCGTCCGGAGTGATGCCGGTGGTGTTGGTCGTCACCGCCCATGAGCAGGACTGGGTCCGGCGTGAAATCGGCGACCAGCCGGCAATCAAGATGGTGCTGACCAAGCCGGTTACTCCCTCGGCACTGCTCGACGCCGTGGCCGCGATCTGCATCGACGACGACGATGCCGCGCCCGCAACTCCGGAGCCGGCCCGCAAGCCGGGGCGCCGGTTGCTGGGCCTGCATCTGCTGCTGGTCGAGGACAACGCCATCAACCAGACGGTGGGCCGCTGTCTGCTCGAAAATGCCGGCGCCGCGGTCGAGGCGGTGAGCAGCGGCGTCGAAGCGCTGAAACTGCTGACCGCGGCCCCCGGGCGGTTCGATGCCGTGCTGATGGACGTTCAGATGCCGGGCATGGACGGCTACGAGACCACCCGGGCGATCCGTGGCGACCTCGGCCTCGACCGGCTGCCGGTGGTCGCCATGACCGCCAACGTCCTGCCCGCCGACCGTCAGCGCTGCCTGGCCGCGGGCATGAATGATCACGTCGCCAAGCCCCTCGACCCCGGGCATCTGATCACGGTGATCGCCGGCTGGACCGGGCGCCGCGCTCCCTGCCCGGTCGCCCCGGCCGCCCGCCGTGCCCCCTGTCCGGCCGCCCCGGCGGCCCCGGGGCTCGATCTCGAGATCGCTCTGCGCAATGTCGGCGGCGACATCGGGCTGCTGCGCGCGGTGATGCAGGAGTTTCTGGTTGTCTACGGCAGCAGTGGCGCGGCCCTGGCCGGAGCGCTGGCCGAGGGCGATTACCCGACGCTCGGGCACCTCGCCCACGATCTAAACCACTACCAGCTGAAGCTGGTAGGTTTGGGTCTAGGCTGGAAGCCGGG
>JBAXPR010000093.1:0-13575 GCA_037132135.1 Rhodospirillaceae bacterium | reverse complement strand
ATCCCGGCAGCAAACGCAAGCCTTTTCGGCTACCCAATGAGTCGGGGTATACCATAAAATTTTATCAAATTTTTCGCAATCGGCCGTTCCAATTTTCTGCCTCCCGTAGTATACTTTCGGCTTGCGATTAAAGGATTATATGGTTGCAAACGAAGTTCAGCGGCTGGCCGTTTGCTCTTGAGAGAGTGGATTTTCTTGTCGTTCATGAACGTTTCGGAGGCGGGTGTGCGAGTGTCGGGCATATTTAAGTGCAGGCCATGTTCCGGGAATCGATATTGTGGTATCGGGCAGGGCAGGCACCGGGAAACGAGCCGATAAGAATAAAATGCGCTGGGGAGCGAGCTTCGGTCAAGGATGTGACGGCAAGATGTTCGGACCGTTTGTTGGGGGTCTCGATGCGACTGACACGATATACAGACTTCTGCTTCCGGGTGCTGATTCATGCCGGTCTCAAGGACGGCAGTCTCTCTACCACGCGGGAGATCAGTGATCGCTACGGAATATCCAGCAATCATCTGATGAAGGTTGTTTACGACCTTAATATCAAAGGCTATCTCGAGACCGTCCGGGGCAAGAATGGGGGCATCAGGCTGGGCCGTCTGCCTGAGCAGATCAATCTCGGCACCTTGATCCGCGACATCGAGGACGATATGGCGCTGGTGGAATGCCACACCAGCGAGTCTCAGTGCCGGATCGGTTCGGCCTGTCTGCTGCGCGGCGTGATCGGGGAGGGGTTGCGCGCCTTTCTCGGCGTGCTCGACCGTTACACCCTGGCCGACCTCCTGGAGCCACGCGCGGATCTCAGCCGGTTGCTCGACATCGAGGTGGACCGCCCGGTGATCGCCCGACGAGCGGCGCGATAGCGCGGAGCGCTCGCGGGCAAGGAATCGCCGGAGAGACCCAGAATTTTCGCCGCGCCGGTTGTAATCCCGGCTGTTTGAGGTCAGGAAACGTTTGTCTGGGCCGTGAGGCGGCGGCGTAAAATTTCCTTCAAACAAGCTAAAATGCCAGCAATATACCGGGCCGGGTATTTGTCTTGCCGTCACTTGGTCGGGTGGCCGGGGGGCGGCTTTCCATCGCGGCGGTCCGGAAAAACCAAGGTTTCGTAGTTAAGGAGTTCTTGCCAGAATTTGGCATCCGTGTAATCTCTTGTTCGGGGGTAAGGTGCCGGCCCGAAGCCTGCACGGGGGCTTGATCTTGGCTTCCCGACCGGAGGGGGCTTGGAAGGCGGGGTTAAGAGGATGAACATCCTGCTTGCGGATGACCACGTATTGTTTCGATCCGGGATGCGATACATCCTGGCCGAGTTTGGTGCCGATGTTTCAATCCATGAGGTTGGGTCGGGCGAAGAGTTGCTCCAGGCGGTGCGAAGCCGGTCCTTCGATCTGGTCCTGATGGACATGCTGATGCCGGGCATGAACCAGGGCGACGTCATCAGCATGATTCGCGAACTTCATCCGGCACTGCCGATCGTGATCGTCTCGATGCTCGACAGTCCCGGGGTCATTCGCGGCGCGGTCGCCTCGGGAGCCTCCGGCTTCATTCCCAAGACTTCGACCTCGGAGATCATGACCGAGGCGATTCGCTTGGTGTTGGCCGGCGGCGTTTACCTGCCGCCCTCGGTGCTGGCGGCCGAGGCGCCGCCGCCGCCCGGTGAAGGCGTCCCCGGTGGCGGCCTGCCCGCCGACACCCGCCTGACCCGCCAGCAGCGGGCCGTGCTCACCGAACTGTCGGTCGGAAAATCGAACAAGGAGATCGCCCAGTCGCTGGCGATTTCCGAGGCCACGGTCAAGGTTCATCTGGCCGCGATCATGCGCACTCTCAAGGTTCACAACCGCACTCAGGTGGTGCTGTCGGCCAAGCAGCATAACCTGCTGGGATAACCCCGCTCTTCCTATGGATTAAGACGAAAGGACGTTTGCCGTTGCCCCGGGAAAGGGCTACAGCCGATGGCTGACGCGGGCTGCCATCCTGGGAGCCTGCGGCTCAAGCGCCTGAAACAAGATTGATTTTTCGGATCAGCGGCAGGGCCGGGCGCGGGGAGTCGACGTGATTTTCAGACCGGTGTCGCCGGATACTCTGGCCTCGATCGTCCGACAGGTCTGCCCGTGAGCGGCGCGCCGTCAGCAACGGTGTGGCTGGTCGGGGGCGAGACCCCGGCCGGGACAGCCAAACCGGGCTGGACGCGCCGGGAGCGGTTGCGGCTGGCCGCGGCGGCCGGGTTGGCCGGGCTGGTGGTGCTGTCCGACAGCCTTACCGGTTTCGGGACCGCGGTGCCGGTGCTCTATGCCGGGCCGCTGGTGCTGTGCCGGGACGGGTGTGGTGCCGGGTTGCTGCGGGTGCTGGCACTGACGGCCGCGGCGCTGACCATGCTCGGCTTCGGGCTCGCGGGTCCGGTTACCGCCGCCGCCCTGGTCGACCGTCTGCTGGCGCTGGCGGTGATCGCAGCGTCTCTGGTACTGCTGGGCCGCTGGCGGGACGATCGCGAGGCGCTGGCCGAAGCCGTCGCCCTGTCCGGCCGCCTTGCCCGGGCCAAGGCCCGCTTTCTCTCGGCGGCCAGCCACGATCTGCGCCATCCGCTCCAGGCCGCGGTACTGTTTCACGATCTCCTGACCCGGCGGTTGCGCGGCACGGCCCAGGAAGACCTGGTCGGTGGCGTTGGCCGCGCCCTCGAGATGCAGCGCCGGATGCTCGATGGCCTGCTCGAGGTTTCGCATCTCGACGCCGGCCAGATCGATGTCTGCCCGGTGCGCTATACCCTCGGCACGGTGTTCGAACGGCTGAACGCCGAGTTTGCGCCGGCCGCGGCGCAGGCCGGACTGACGCTGACGGTGGTTCCGACCGCGGCGGTGGTCGTTACCGACCCGGATCTGCTCTATCGCATCCTGCGCAACCTTCTGGACAATGCCCTGAAATACACCCAGCGCGGCGGCGTGGTGCTGGGCTGCCGGCGGCGCGGCCACATGGTCAGCATTCAGGTCTGCGATACCGGCATCGGCATTCCGGACGACCGCTTGCGGGAGGTTTTCGAGGAGTTCCAGCAATTACGCGTCCTGGTCCAGGATGGCGGCAAGGGTCTGGGACTGGGCTTGACCGTGGCCGAGCGGCTGGCGCGGGCGATCGGCCATCCGCTCGGGGTTCGCTCGGTAGTCGGACGCGGCACCCTCTTTGAAGTGGTGGTGCCGCGAGCCGGGGGGTGAGCCGGGGTCAGGGTTTGTATGCCAGGTTGGGAATCGGCGGGGTCCAGGCCGTGCCCGTCGGCAGGTTGGGCGCCGGGCGGCCCCAGGTGCCCTTGCGCGGATCGGGGCTGCCTTTGAAGTGACGAACAACCAGTCGTTGCAGCATATCCATGTTGGGCAGGATGCCGTGGAAGCCGGCGACCTTCGAGAGCGCGATGTCGCCCACTTCGTAATAGGCGAAATCATCCGGACGGATGCAGACCAGCGAACTCAGCGGCAGGAAGCCCGGAATCGCGCCGAGGAAGGGCACGGTGCCGTCACCGGTGTTGACCCGCCTGGCCGGAGTCTCGTCGCCCCACTGGTTGAGGCGGGCCTCGCTCGAGAGGTCGAAGTCGATCGCGCCCTGGGCATTTCGCTCGACCTTCAGCTGGACCCGGGTTTCGCTGTCGACGCCGACGACGCAGAGCCAGTCGTTGGCGGTCAGGCCGGCCTTCTCCAGGTCCAGTCGCTCGATGCGTCTCCGGTGCGTCCTGGCCTTGGCCAGCAAGGCGGCGAACAACTCGGGGGCCTGGATCGCCGCGTTGGCCGGAGTGAGGCCATTGATCCGAATGAAGCTGACCAGAGCCTGTTCAATTTCCGGCTGCCAGAGCGCGCGATCGAACATATCGGGCGGCAGCCCGGACGGTGGGATCACCGCGCCATCGTAGCTGGGGATCAGGTGATAGAGGGCGGGGGTGACCCGGGTCGCCTCGCGCTCTCGGGAACTGGCATCGCCGGCACCCATGTTGGCGGTGCCGACCGCGATCTTGAGCACCGCTTCTTGCGATCCCCAGAACGGTGAGGCGAGCGAGGCGACCTTTTTCACCCGCTTGTCGCCGCCGTGGCTGTCGAGATAGCCCGCGATGATCAGGCCGCCCATGGAATGGCCGACGAGATTGACTTTGCCCGGCCGGGCCTTGCCATAGCCATCGGCGGCATAGTGGCGCAACAGGCTGGTCCGCTCGATCACCTCCCGGATGAAATCGGCGAGGTCGGCTTCGATTTTCTCCAGCGGATGCCGCCAGTCATAGCCGAAGGGGTAGACCGGCACCGGCTGGTCTTCGGCCGGCGACAGATTGTAGCGCAGTTCGTTGATCAGTTCCTTGTAGGCGAGTTCGAACACCTGATCGGCCCGGACCCGGGCCGGCTCCTGCATGTCATAGCGCAGATCGTCGGGGTGCAGGGTCGAGCGCGGAAAGTCCTTGGTCAGTACAGACCACACAACTTCCGGCGGCAGTCGGTAATCATCGCGAAGGTAGGTCGCGGTGATGCCGGGAACAACGATCACGGGATCAACCAATGGCATGATTTTCTCCTCATACCCGAAACGGATAGAATCGAAAAGATATCACACGCCAGGAGAGTCAGCAAATGCTGTGGAATCGAATGCATAGACATACTAGCAATATAATGGTCGTATCGCTAGAGTTATACATCTAAAACGGGTGAATTTCGGCCGGATAAAACCATGGCCCGACCGCCTGGATTCGGGACCCTGGTCGTCGGCGCGCTCCCGGACCTATTCCAGCCCGGCCTTCTTGCGGACGTCATAGGTGCGGCTGGCGCCCCATTTTTCGATGAACTGGCTCAACTCGGGATCGGGGGGGTCGGGCAGCATCACCTTCAGCGTGACATAGAGATAGCCGGCGGTGTGATGCTTGGCCTCGGGGATGCCCTTGTTCTTGAGCCGCAGCACGGTGCCCGAGTTCGAGCCCTTGGGCACCTTGAGCGCCACGGTGCCGTCGAGAGTCGGCACCTTGATCGTGGCCCCGAGCAGGGCCTCGGGCAGGGTCACCGGAACCTCGACATGAACGTCATGGCCCTTGCGGCTGAAGAAGGGGTGGGGGTCGACCAGCAGTTCGACGATGGCATCGCCGGCCGGGCCGCCGCCGGTGCCGGGCATGCCCTGGCCCTTGAGCCGCAGCTTCTGCTCGTTTTCCGAGCCCGGCGGCACCGTCAGATCGATGCTCTTGCCGTTGGAGAGGCTGATCCGGCGTTTGGCCCCGATCGCAGCCTCGATGAATGATACCGTCACCGAATATTCGATGTCGCTGCCCCGGGCCTTGGTCTCGCGCCGGCCGCCGCCGGCGCCACCGAAGAACTCGGCAAAGATGTCGTCGGTGTTGAGGCCGGCAAAAGGATCGGCACCCGGCCGTCCCCGGCCGCCGCCGCGGGCGCTGTGGGCGCGGTTGAAGGCGAAGTCGGGGCGCTCGGCGCCGCTGGCGTCGATTTCACCCTGATCGAAACGGCGCCGTTTGCCGGCATCCGACAACAGGGTATAGGCCGCCGAAACCTCCTTGAACCGCTGCTCGATGTCGCTCCGGCCGGGGTTGAGGTCCGGGTGGTACTGCTTGGCAAGGCGGCGGTAGGCCGACTTGATGTCCTCGGGGGAGGCACTCCGGCTGACCCCGAGAACCTGATACGGATCGCGCGTTTGGGCCAATATCTGCTGTTTGCCTCCTGGTCTTGCCCGCGGCGGGGATGGTCCCGCCGGGTGTGCCGGTGCCGGGACGGGGCGGCTTTATTCGCCGACGATCTTCCACGAGCCGTCGGGCTGACGGCAGGCGGTGCCATAGCCGCGCTTCTGCTCGCCGCCGACGGTGATGGTCTGCTGGAACTCCCGGCAGTAGGCGCCGACGCTGGAATAGCCGTCCCGAGTCGGCGTGATGGTGCCGCGGTTGCCGCTCTGCGGATTGTTCCAGGTGATGGTGTCGCCGATCGGCGCCGCGTAGGCCCGGGTTTCCGCACCCTGCGCCGCCATGCGGTCGGCGGAGTCGAGGGACTTGCCGACCGAACCGCCGACCAGGGCGCCCGCAAGGGTGCCAAGCCCGACCATCGCGAGCTTGCCGCTGCCGGAACCGAACTGGGACCCCAGCAGGGCGCCGGCCCCGGCGCCGCCGATGGTTCCGATGGTCTGTTTGGTGCCGCCGGTGTCGCAGGCGCCGAGGGCCAGGACCAGGGCGAAAGCGGGGGCGAGTCGGGTGATCAGCATCGGATTTTGCCTCGAACGGACAGAAATTACGGGGACACGGGCCATCCCCGCGACAATTTGTTCGTCGGGGCGACACCGCGCTGGTGGACACACATATAAGCCATCATATGCTGGCTGTGAATTGGCTCCAGCGCCGTGAGGGGAAATCCCCGATGACCGAAGACACCACCACCGACCCGTTCGACCTGTTCCATCGCTGGCTGGTCGAGGCCGAGGAGTCGGAACCCAACGATCCCAATGCCATGGCGCTGGCCACCGTCGATGCCGGGGGCCGACCCTCGGTGCGCATGGTGTTGCTGAAAGGCGTCGATGCCCGCGGCTTCGTTTTCTATACCAATCTCGAAAGCCGCAAGGGGCGGGACCTCGCGGTCCATGCCGAGGCCGGGCTCTGTTTCCACTGGAAGTCGCTGCGCCGGCAGGTGCGGATCGATGGCCCGGTCGAACCGGTCTCGGCCCAGGAGGCCGACGATTATTTCCGCTCGCGGCCCCGGGGCAGCCAGATCGGCGCCTGGGCCTCGGAGCAGTCGCGGCCGATGGACGGCCATTGGGTGCTGGAGCGCCGAGTCGCCGAATTCGCACTCAAGTTCGGCATCGGCGCCGTGCCCCGGCCGTCCCACTGGTCGGGCTTCCGGGTGCTGCCGCGGCTGATCGAGTTCTGGCGAGACCGGCCGTTCCGTCTGCACGAGCGGATCGTCTACCATGCCGGGGGCGATCCCGGCGCCGTCACCGGTTGGACCGTCGAGCGCCTGTTCCCGTGACTGTGGCGGCCTTTCGGGCCGCGCGCGCGCCCTTCTGCCGGTTGACACCCCGGCGGAAACGTGAAACAGTCGATGTTGTAGAATATGGTTTTAATACACACTATCCTGTGTATTTAACGCGAGGACATCCCGATGCCTGGACCCTGGAAACATCCTGAAACCATCGTGCTCCATGCCGGTCATCGGCGCGATTCCGCGACCAACGCGGTGGCGGTGCCGATCTATCAGACCACCTCCTATCAGTTCGACAGCGCCGAGCATGCCAGCAAGCTGTTCGCGCTCCAGGAGTTGGGCAACATCTATACCCGGATCATGAATCCGACCACGGCGGTGCTGGAGGAGCGGGTGGCGGCGCTTGAGGGCGGTGTCGCGGCGCTGGCGGTGTCGTCGGGGCAGGCGGCCGAGTTCGTGGCCATTCAGAACATCACCCATGCCGGCGACAACATCGTCAGTTCCACCGACCTTTACGGCGGCACCTGGAATCTGTTCGCCAATACGTTCAAGACCCTGGGCATCGAGGTCCGCTTCGTCGATCCGGCGGATCCCGAGGCCTTCGTGCGGGCCTCCGATGGCCGTACCCGGGCCTGGTTCGCCGAAACCCTGCCCAATCCCAAGCTCCAGGTCTTCCCGCTGGCCGAAGTCGCGGCCCTCGGGCGCGCGATCGGCATTCCGCTGATCGTCGACAACACCGCGGCGCCGATCCTCTGCAAGCCGCTGGCCCATGGCGCGGCGGTGGTGGTCTATTCGACGACCAAATACATCGGCGGTCACGGCACTTCGATCGGCGGCATGATCGTCGATGGCGGTAATTTCGATTGGTCGGCGTGGCCCGACCGCTTTCCGATGCTCAACCAGCCCGACCCCAGCTATCACGGGGCGGTCTGGGTCGAGGCGGTCAAGCCGCTGGGGCCGATCGCCTACATCATCAAGGCGCGGGTGACCCTGCTGCGCGACATCGGCACTGCGCTGAGCCCGTTCAACGCCTTCCAGCTGATCCAGGGGCTGGAGACGCTGCCGCTGCGCATCCGGAGTCATTGCATCAATACCCAGGCGGTGGTCGACCATCTGGCCGGCCATGCCAAGGTGACCCGGGTCATCCACCCCTCGCGGCAGTCGGGCGAGTACCGCCGCCGCGCCGATGCCTATCTGACGGGCGGCTACGGCGGCCTGCTCGGCTTTGAGCTTGCGGGCGGGGTCGAGGCGGGCAAGCGCTTCATCAACGCCCTCGAACTGTTCTACCACGTGGCCAATATCGGCGATGCCCGCAGCCTCGCCATCCACCCCGCCAGCACCACCCACTCCCAACTCACCGTCGCCGACCAGCTGAAGACCGGGGTTACCCCCGGCTACGTCCGGCTCTCGGTCGGGCTGGAGCACATTGACGACATTTTGGCCGACCTTGATCAGGCGCTGGCGGTGGCGTGACCAGCCGTCCGGCATCGGGAGCGGGCGCGATTGCGTCAGAAGCATGCGCCGTCTGACCATGCGGTGATCTCTTCAGAACGGCGGCCGGCCAGTCCGGTCGCCGTTCGCCTGTTGATTGCCGGTCCGTCTCTCTGGAGGTCTGCTGTGGCACGGTCTGCAACCACCCGGCTCGCGGTTCTGGTGATTGCGGGCGAAATCTTCAGTCTGATCGGGTTTGCCAGCTTCGCCGTCGTTCTGCCCGAGTTGAGCGGGCTCTGGCAGCTCAACGCGGCTGCCGCCGGTTGGATTTCCGGGGCTTACCAGGGCGGATATGTCCTGGCGGTGCCGTTTCTGGTCGGCATCACCGACCGGGTTTCCTCGCGCCGGGTCTATCTCGTCAGCTGCCTGGTCGGCGCCATCGCCGCGGCCGGCTTTGCCTGGGGCGCCGGCGGCGCGCTCTCGGCCTGCCTCTATCGCGCCCTGGCCGGGGCCTCGCTCGCCGGCACCTTCATGCCCGGCCTGCGCCTGCTCACCGAGCGGTTGACCGGCGGCACCCGGCTGCGCATCGTGCCCTACTACACCGCCAGCTTCGGTATCGGCGTCTCGGTCTCGTTTGTGATCTGCGGCTGGCTGGCCCATCGCCTCGGCTGGCCCGCGGCATTTCTGGTCGGGGCCGGCGGCAGCCTCGCGGCGGCGGCGCTGGTCCTGGCCGCAACCGCCGGCTGGCCGCCCGCCGCCGCGCCGCCGCCGGCCCCGACCGCCGGGCACCCGATTAATCCCGGGCCGGTGCTGGGCAATCGCGGCGTCATGGTCTACGTCATCGCCTATGGCGGCCATTGCTGGGAGCTGTTCGCGTTGCGGGCCTGGATGCTGCCGCTGCTGGTCTTTGCCTGCGGCCGCGCCGGTGACGGCGCCCCCGGCGATGCGGTGGCGTGGTGGACCTCGGCGATCGTGCTGACCGGCGTGCCCGCCAGCATTCTTGGCGCCGAGGCGGCGCTGGCCTTCGGCCGGCGGCGGCTGATCGGCTGGGCCGCCTGGGGCAGCGTCGGCTGCGGACTGGTGCTCGGGCTGGTCGCCGGCTGGTCGCTGTGGCTGGTGATTCTGGTTATGACCGCCTACAACATTGCGGTCACCGCCGATTCCGGCGCCCTTACCACCGGCGTCATCGTCCACGCCGCGCCCGGCCAGCAGGGGGCATCGCTGGCGGTGCACTCGGTGGTCGGCTTCACCGGCGGTGCGCTCGGGCCGGTGGCGGTGGGACTGCTGCTCGACCTCGGCGGCGGCGCCGGCGAGCCGCTGGCCTGGGCGCTGGCGCTGGCGGCGATGGCCGCGGGCTCGCTCGTCACCGCGCTGGCGGTCGGGCGCTTTCGCGACTAGACCGGCCTATCGCCGGCGGCGCAGCCGGCCGAGATCCGAGCGGGAGACGGCGCCGGTCAGCACGGTCAGGCCGGCAAAGACCAGCATGCCGATGCCGCACAGCCCGGCCAGCGCGCCGGTGCGGGTCAGGAGATGGGGGGCGGCCAGTGCCGGGGCGGCCCAGTGCTGCCCGGCCAGCAGCACCCCGCCCATGGCGACGGTGGCGAGCAGGATGCGCGGCGCCCGGTGGCCGAGCCGGGCGTCGATGCGCAGAAAGCCGCGGCGGCGCAAGGCCCAGCACAGCAGCCCGACATTGACCCAGGCCGAGACCGAGGTGGCGAGCGCGAGGCCGACCTGGGCCAGCGGCGCCATCAGGGCGATTTTCATTGCGACATTGACCGCCACCGCCACCAGGGCCACCCGCACCGGGGTCACGGTGTCCTGGCGGGCGTGAAAGCCGGGGATCAGGCTTTTCAGCAGCACGAAGGCGGGCAGGCCGAAGGAATAGGCGACCAGGGTCGCGGCCGAAGCCGCGGCGTCGACGGCCTGGAAGGCGCCGCGCTCGAAGAGCACGACCATGATCGGCGTGGCCAGGGTCATGAAGGCGGCGGTGGCGGGCAGGGTCAGCAGCAGGGAAATTTCGAGGCAGCGGTTCTGGCTGTCGGAGGCCGCGACCTCGTCGCCGCTTTTCAGCTGCCGCGCCATCTCGGGCAGCAGCACGGTGCCGACCGCGATGCCGATCACCCCGAGCGGCAGCTGGTTGAGCCGGTCGGCGTAATAGAGGTAGGACACCGCACCGGTGGGCAGGAACGAGGCAATGATGGTGTCGACGAAAAGGTTGATCTGCACGAGGCCGGCCCCCAGTGCCGCCGGCCCGAGGATACGGAGGAAATGCCGCACTCCGGGCGTCAGCCGCGGCCGGCGCAGCGCCAGCCCAAGCCCGGCGCGGCGGGCATCCCAGGCGAGGTAGGCCAGTTCGACCACCCCGGCGCCGAACACACCCCAGGAGAGGGCATGGCCGGCGGTGGGCAGCAGCGGCGTCAGCCCGACCACGGCCCCGATCAGGCAAAGATTGAGCAGGATCGGGGCGGCGGCGGCGGCGGTAAAGCGCTTGACGCTGTTGAGCATCGCGCCCAGCAGCGCCACCACCGAGATCATCGGCAGATAGGGGAAGGTGATGCGGGTGAACAGCACCGCGAGGTCGAAGCGGGTCGGGTCATCGACGAAGCCGGGCGCGAACAGCGTGATAAAGGCCGGCATCGCCGCCATCACCGCGACAAGAAACACGGCCTGCGCCGCCAGCAGCACCGCCATCACCTCCTCGGCGAAGGCGCGCGCCGCCTCCTGGCCATCGCGGACCAGCCGTTCCGCGAACACCGGCACGAAGGCCGAGTTGAAGGCGCCCTCGGCAAAGAGGGCGCGGAAATGGTTGGGCAGCCGCAGCGCCACGAAAAAGGCGTCGGCCACCGGCCCGGCCCCGAGGATCGCCGCGATCAGCATATCGCGCACGAACCCGACCACCCGGCTGACCAGGGTCAGCCCGCCTACCGAGAGAATGTTGCGCAGCACGGCGAGAAGCTCAGTTCGTTCGGAAAAGGACGCCCTTCTTTACCCTGAAAAGCCGGAGCGCCGTTACTCCTGAATTACCGCCGTCTCGCCCGTCCCGAACAGCCGTGGCCGGGCGAGGCGGACCCTGCACCAGTCGCCGCGGCGCAGATCGAGGGCGCGCAGGCGGTCCTGGTCCATCACCGCTTCGAGGGGGTGGCCGTCGAGGTCGAGATCGACCCGGGCGGTGGGGCCGACCGAGTGGATGTGGCGGACCCGGGCGCGGGGCAGGGGCGGGGCGCCGTCGGTCGCCGCCGGGCCGTCGAGGCGGATCAGTTCGACGTCGTGGGGACGGATGAAGGCGACCGCCGGGCCGGGGCCGACTCCGGCCGCGGGCAGGGTCAGGCCGAGCCCGAGCAGGGTCGCCAGGCCGTCGGCGACGGTGCAGGTGAAGCGGTTGACGTTGCCGAGGAAGTCATAGACGAAGGGCGAGGCCGGATGATCGTAGACCTCGGCCGGGGTGCCGACCTGTTCGACCCGGCCGCTGTTCATCACCACCACGCGGTCGGCGAGTTCCAGAGCCTCCTCCTGGTCGTGGGTGACGAAAACGCTGGTGATGTGCATCTCGTCGTGGAGCCGGCGCAGCCAGCGCCGCAGCTCCTTGCGCACCTTGGCGTCGAGGGCGCCGAAAGGCTCGTCGAGCAGCAGCACCTTGGGCTCGATGGCCAGCGCGCGGGCCAGCGCCACCCGCTGGCGCTGGCCGCCGGACAGCTGGGAGGGATAGCGGTCGGCCAGCGGCGCCAGTTGTACGAGGTCGAGCAGCGCCATCACCCGCTCCGAGATCGCGGCGCGGGACAGCCGGTCCTTGCGGGGCCGGACCGAGAGGCCGAAGGCGACGTTGTCATGGACCGTCATATGGCGGAACAGCGAGTAGTGCTGGAAGACGAAGCCGACCTGGCGGTCGCGTGGGGTCAGGCCCAGCGCCTCCTCGCCGAAGAAGGTGATGCTGCCGGTGTCAGCCCGTTCCAGGCCGCCGAGGATGCGCAGCAGCGTCGTTTTGCCCGAGCCCGAGGGGCCGAGCAGCGCCAGCAGTTCCCCCGACCGGACCTGGAGGTCGACGGCATCGACCGCCAGAAAGGCGCCGAAACGCTTGGATATCTGTGAAACCCGGATCGTCATCGCGGTCCGCCCTCCCGTTCACCGTCCCGGCCCGGAGACATCCTCGCCCCAGCGCCACTCCAGCACCGATTTTGCGGCCAGCGTCACCAGCGCCAGCAGCGCCAGCAGCGAGGCCACCGCGAAGGCGGCGACGAAGTTGTATTCGTTGTAAAGAATCTCGACATGGAGCGGCATGGTGTTGGTCAGGCCGCGGACATGGCCGGAAACCACCGACACCGCACCGAACTCGCCCATGGCGCGGGCGTTGCAGAGCAGCACCCCGTAAAGCAGCGCCCAGCGGATGTTGGGCAAGGTGACGAACCAGAATATCTGCCAGCCGCCGGCGCCGAGCGAAGCCGCCGCCTCCTCTTCCTCGGTGCCCTGGGACTGCATGAGGGGGATGAGTTCGCGGGCGACGAACGGGAAGGTGACGAACACCGTGGCCAGCACCAGCCCGGGTACCGCGAAGACGATCTGAAGGTCATGCGCACGCAGCCACGGCCCGAACCAGCCATGGAGCCCGAACAGCAGGATATAGACCATGCCTGAGATCACCGGGGAGACAGAAAAGGGCAGATCGATCAGGGTGACAAGAAAGCTCTTGCCGAAAAACTCGAACTTGGTCACCGCCCAGGCGGCGATCACGCCGAACACCAGATTGACCGGCACCGCGATGCCGGCAACGAGCAGGGTCAGGCGGATGGCGGCCAGGGCGTCGGGTTCGGCCAGAGCGACGAAATAGGGACCAAAGCCCCGGCGCAGCGCCTCGACGAACACCGTGAGCAGCGGCAGAACGACAAAGAGGGTGAGGAAGCCCAGGGCCAGCGCCACCAGGGTCCAGCGGAGCCAGGCGGGGTCGCGCAGCACCGGCCGCGCGGCCGGGCTTGGCCGGGCTGCCTTAGTGATGAACATGGCGCGCCCTCATCCAGGCTTGCAGCAGGTTGATCACCAGCAGCAGCACGAAGGACAGCATCAGCATCAGAGTACCGATGGCGGTGGCACCGTGATAGTTGAACTGTTCGAGCTTGATGATGATCAGCAGCGGCACGATTTCGGAAATTCCCGGCATGTTGCCGGCGATGAAGATCACCGAGCCGTACTCGCCGAGGCCGCGGGCGAAGGCCAGGGCGAAGCCGGTGAGCAG
>JBAXPR010000092.1:0-14015 GCA_037132135.1 Rhodospirillaceae bacterium | reverse complement strand
CGGCCTCGGAGTCGAAGTAGCCGGCCTGCCAGCCCCACCAGGTCCAGGTGCCGGCCATGCGGTCGAAGACCTGACGGGCGTCGTTTTCGCCCACGGTCCGGCGCTCCCTGGGCATCCGCTCCAGAGTCGCGGTATCGGCGGTGCGGCGCCAGAGCCAGGACGGCGTCTTGTGGTCCTCGACCGCCTTGAGCGCGGCCGGAACGCCGGCCTTGCGGAAGTACTTCTGGGCCAGAATATCGGCCGCGACCTGACTCCAGGCGGCCGGGACCGAGATGTCGGACTGCTGGAACACCACCGAGCCGTCGGGATTTCGTATCTCGCTGGTTACGGTCCGGAACTCAAAGGATTCGTAGGCGTCGCCGCCGTCCCGGGTAAACCGCCGCTCAATACGCATGACATCCCACCCTCAGCTTGACTTTGCACCGCTTCGCTGCCTCGTCAACGCCAGTGATCACCGCGATATCGAGTAGCGAAGGAGGTTATTGCCACAAGATGTGGGGTCGGGCAAGGGCGATGTCGGGGGGTGGCCATTTTCGGCCTTCGAATGCGAAGCGTGGTGGCGGCCCGGCATCAGCGGGCCATGGCCCGGACTTTTCGCGCCCGAAGGCGGCGCAGCCCGGGTCTCTCCGGGCCGGGGTGTACCATAAGGACTTCAAATTAGGGTGATGTCCATAAGGACTGACAGAGTATTTCGGGACGATAACCGATCGTACTGACCCTTATGTGTTAAGGTCTAAGCCCAGCTTCGTAAGCATGCCCCCTGAATTGAGTATTACTGTCTCTTATGGTTACCTGAAAATGTCTTTTGGTTGTTTTGACATGGCGGCCAAAAAAACGTGGCTATCCAGCCTGTGGGGCGTCCGCTAAGGCCTGCGCATGGGTTCGCCATCGTTCCTGTTCAAGATATGTGAAAGGATGAGTCAAATGGAAATCGTCGCAGCGTCCAAATACATTGCTGGCGCTCTGGCTGTTATTCCGCTGCTGGGTGTAGGCATGGCGCTTGGCAACATTTTCAGCAACATGATCACCGTTGTCGGCCGGAATCCGGGATGCCGTGACAAGGTGTTCCCGCTCGGCATTCTGGCATTCGCGCTGACCGAAGCCATCGCGCTGTTTGCCCTGCTGATTTCGTTTCTGATCCTGTTCGTCTGAACCGGGACAGCGCCTGCTCCCGGCCCCCCACGGGTGGGGAGGGGAAGCAGGCTGCCCGTTCGTTGCTCCTCAGCGGGATCCGGGGGGCTGACGACGGGGGGCGCGAATCCCGCACAGATTCGCGCCCCCGCTTTTTGTCTGGAGAATCCGTAGCGGTTACCGGGCATCCTGTCAAGACGTTGCGATGGCTTTTGCCACCAGCTCCGGGGTGACCGCCTTGCCGGTTGCCTTGGTCGTCACTTTTGCCGCCGCCTTGACTGCGGCGGCTTTGGCGTCCTCGCCGGTCAGGCCCTTCTGGCAGGCTGCGAGCAGGGCCTGGGAATAGGCATCGACAATCAGATCCTTCAGGGTTGCTTGTGCCACGAGTAGGGTCCTCCAACTCCGGGTTTTGTCCGCCCTTGGTGCAGCCAGTCGATTTTATGATCGGGAGCAACCGCTTTCAAGAGCGGGGGCGACGGCTTATCATGTCCCGTCACGATGCCAGTGTCGCGACCGGGACAGAGATCAGCGGGGGCGGGCGATGACGGGACGATGGATTGGTGCGGCGGCGATGGCGCTGGTGCTGGCCGGCTGCGCCGGTCCTGCCGGCGGCCGGCAGCGGACCTGCGCGCAGGCCTGCAACCGCGACTACGACGTTTGCGCCGAGAGCGCCGGGGCGAATCGCGGCGGTGCCTCGTTCTTCGGCGCCGGGGCGGCCTGTCAGCGCCAGGTGACCGACTGTCTCAAGAGCTGCGATGCCGTCGCCGCCCAGGCCGAGGCGGCCAAGGCCAAGGCCAAGGCCAAGCCCGGCGGCAAGGCGGTACCGGGGGCCGCGCCGGGGGCTTCGGCCAAGCCTGCGGACGCGCAGTGAGTCTGTTCGAGTCCCAGGCGCCGCGTCCGCTGGCCGACCGGCTGCGCCCGCGGCGGCTGGGCGAGGTGGTGGGACAGGATCATCTGCTGGCGCCCGATGCGCCGCTCGGGCGGATGATCGCGGCCGGACGCCTCGCCTCGATGGTGCTGTGGGGGCCGCCGGGCTGTGGCAAGACCACCATCGCCCGTCTGCTGGCCGAGGCGGTGGAGCTGGAATTCGCGCCGCTCTCGGCGGTGTTTTCGGGGGTGGCCGACCTGCGCAAGGTGTTCGAGGCGGCGCGGACGCGCCGGGCGGGCGGTCGTGGCACCCTGCTGTTCATCGACGAGATTCACCGCTTCAACCGCAGCCAGCAGGACGGATTCCTGCCCTATGTCGAAGACGGCACCGTGACGTTGATCGGTGCCACCACCGAAAATCCGTCCTTTGAGCTGAACGCGGCGCTGCTGTCGCGGGCGCAGGTGTTTGTGCTCAACCGGCTCGATGAGGCGGCGCTGGAAAAGCTGCTGCTGCGGGCCGAGGGCGATTGCCGCCGGCCGCTGCCGCTCGATGCCGACGCCCGGCGGGCGGTCAAGGCGATGGCCGACGGCGACGGCCGCTTCCTGCTCAATCTCTGCGAGGAACTGCTGGCGCTGCCGCCGGACGACCGCCTCGACACCAACCGTCTTGCCGCCACCGTGCAGCGCCGGGCGCCGCTGTACGACAAGGCCCAGGAGGGGCACTACAATCTGATCAGCGCGCTGCACAAGAGCCTGCGCGCCTCCGACACCGACGCTGCGCTGTACTGGCTCGCGCGCATGCTGTCCGGCGGCGAGGACCCGCGCTACATCGCGCGCCGGCTGGTGCGCTTCGCCAGCGAGGATATCGGGCTCGCGGACCCCGACGCGCTGGTTCAGGCCCTGACCGCCTGGGAGGTCTATGAGCGCCTTGGCAGTCCGGAGGGTGAACTGGCGCTGGTCCAGTGCGTGATCTATCTCGGCACCGCACCCAAATCCAACGCCGCCTATCTGGCCTATCAGACGGCGATGAAGGCGGCCCGGGCCAGCGGCTCGGTGATGCCGCCCAAACATATTCTCAACGCCCCGACCCGGCTGATGCAGGACCTCGGCTACGGCGTCGGCTACAGCTACGATCATGACAGCCCCGACGGTTTTTCGGGTCAGAACTGCTTTCCCGACGATTTCACACGTCAGGTTTTTTACCGCCCCGTGGAGCGCGGTTTCGAGCGGGAGATCAGGAAACGGCTCGACTATTGGGACAAGCTTAGAACTCGTAAAATTCCACATACCCCCTGATTGACGCCCCCGGAATTTGACGAGCCGGGTATGGGGTATTTAACATTCATTAAGAAAGGAGGCGTATTGTCCTGGACAGAGAACGGAAACACGGGCAAAGTTCCGTTTGGGAACATTGGGCCGGGGTAACGTGGCGGCAAAGGGGGTTCCATGCGATTGCTATTGGTCGAAGATGAGAGTGCAGTGGCGGAGTTGGTCCGGACAAAGCTGGCCAGGGACGGCTTCACTGTCGATGTCGCGGGCTCGTCGGAGGCGGCCCGGGCAGCCTTGCAGGTCACCAATTACGACGCGGTGGTGCTGGATTTGCGCCTGCCCGATGGCGATGGCCTCGAGGTCCTGCGCGGGGTGCGCGATTCGCGCCATCCGACGCCGGTGATCGTGGTCGCGGCGCGGGATTGCCTGGGGGCACCCGGGGGCCGGGACGGCACCGGCGACGACATGGCCCGGCCGTTCGCCCTGGAAGATCTGGTGGCGCGGATCGGCACGGTGCTGCGGCGGCCGGAAACGGCACTGGGGATGCGACTCGAAATCGCCAACCTCGCCTTCGACACCTCCACCCGCGAGGTGGCGGTGTGCGGCCAGCCCCTGCTGGTGCCCCGTCGTGAACTGGCCGCGCTGGAACTGCTGATGCAACGGGCCGGCCGGGTGGTGACCAAGGATGCGCTCGAAAGCGCGGTCTATTCCAACGGCGAGGAAACCGACTCCAATGCCATTGAGTCCCACCTGTCGCGTCTGCGCAAGCGGTTGCGCGAGGCCGGGGCAGGGGTGGCGATTCTGGGCGTCCGGGGGGTCGGCTATATGTTCCGGGCCGCTGAGGCCTACTGAGTCCCGTACGGTTGCGGGCCCGCTCCGGCGGACCGGATGTAACGGGTAATCGCCGCGATGGTGAGTCGGTTTCTCCAAGCCAACTCGCTGATCGACCCGAGCCCGGTTAAAATTCCTTTGAGAGTTCCGGCAAATCCCGGGCTGCTGCGGCGACGCAGACCGGGGTCTGGTAACGAAGCGTTAACTGAAGTGTGCTTAGCATCGATTTATGGGTGCATGTCGGTGCCGGCCGCGTTATCTTGGCGGCGGCGATGAGACGCACTCATGCCGGTCGCTGGTCACGGGGAGGTCGAAATGTCTACCGAAGCTAAGGAGACCACGCTGGGCTCCGGGGGAAATTCCACCGGAAAGTGCGTTTTGATTGTGGAAGACAATGAACTCAACATGAAATTGTTCCACGATCTGCTGGAAGCGCACGGCTATGCGACGCTTCAGACCAAGGACGGCATGGAAGCCTTGAAGCTGGCGCGGGAACATCGCCCGGATCTGATCCTGATGGACATTCAATTGCCCGAGGTTTCGGGGTTGGAAGTGACCAAGTGGATCAAGGAGGATGAGGAGCTGAAGACGATTCCGATCATCGCGGTGACGGCCTTCGCCATGAAGGGCGACGAGGAGAAGATCAGGGAAGGCGGCTGTGAGGACTATCTTGCCAAGCCGATTTCGGTCACCAAGTTCCTTCAGGCGGTCCAACGCTTCTTAAATAACTGATGGCCTGACGGCGAGATCCTGAAGGGTGGAAAGCTGACCGCAGATGTCCGCGAGAGTGCTCGTAGTTGATGATGTGATGCCGAACGTCAAGCTGCTTGCGGCAAAGTTGACTCGCGAGTATTTTGATGTTCTGACTGCCTATAACGGGCAGCAGGCCTTGGAGTTGGTCAAGAAGGAAAGCCCGGATATTGTCCTTCTTGACGTGATGATGCCGGGGATGGATGGCTTCGAGGTTTGCCAGCGGATTCGCTCCGACCCGGCGACCATGCATATTCCGGTGGTGATGGTCACCGCTCTGTCCGATATCTCCGACCGTGTTCGGGGTCTGGAGGCCGGGGCCGACGATTTTCTGACCAAGCCGGTCAACGACATCGCCCTGTTCGCGCGCGTGCGTTCGCTGGTCCGTCTCAAGATGATGATGGATGAGTGGCGGTTGCGTGAGACCACGTCCGGTCATTTCGGCATGCTCAACAGCGGCGTCAGCCTGCTTGCCGAGTCGACCGAGAAGGCGCGGGTGCTGGTGCTGGAAGACAGCGCTCTTGATTTCGACAAGATCACCGAGACCCTCAGGCGCGACGGCGCCGAAGTCTATTCGGCCGCCAACTGCGCCAGCGCGCTGGAGCGCGCTCTCGGTGAGGAGTTCGAACTCGTCATCGTCAGCCTGACCCTGCTCAACGAGGACGGATTGCGCCTTTGCTCCCAGCTGCGCTCCCACGAGCGCACCCGGCAGGTCCCGATTCTGCTGATGATCGACGAGGGCGACCTCAACCGGGTGGCCAAGGGGCTGGAACTCGGCGCCAACGACTATGTCATCAAACCGATCGACCGCAACGAGTTGCAGGCGCGGGTGCGCACCCAGGTCCGGCGCAAGCGGTACCAGGACCGGTTACGCTCCAATTACGAACAAAGCCTGTCGTTGGCCCTGACCGATTCGCTGACCGGGGTGTTCAACCGCCGCTATGTCAGCGCCCATCTGCCGCGCCTGCTCGACCGCGCCGCCGACAGCAACAAGCCGGTCTCGATTCTGATGTTCGATATCGATCACTTCAAACGGGTCAACGACACGTTTGGCCATGATGTCGGGGACGAGGTGCTGCGGGAAGTGGCGGTGCGCGCGGCGCGCAACCTGCGCAACTTCGATCTGGTCGCCCGGCTCGGCGGCGAGGAATTCGTAGTGATCATGCCCGACACCGACGGCGAGTCGGCGCTGATGGTGGCCGAGCGGCTGCGCCAGCGCATCGGCGACACCCCGTTTCAGATCACGGCTCCGGTCAACGAGGTCACGATCACGGTCAGCGTCGGCGTCGCCGTTGGCGGCCGGGTTGGCGACACCGTCGACACCCTGATCAAGCGTGCCGACGAGGCCCTCTACGCCGCCAAGCGCTCGGGCCGCAACCGCGTCATTCCTGATAAGCGCGACATCCCTCTCGCCGTCCTTCAGAGTCTGCTCCAGCAGGGGCCGTAAGGTGTCGCGGCATGGATGATGAGAGTCCCCGAAAAAGATCATCGCCCTCCCGTGACAGCCTGGACATTTTGCGCCGGGTCGAGCCGGTGCTTCTGCGGGTGGCCTCCGATGTCATCACCCTGCGCCAGGGTGCCCTCGACCTGATCGAGGTCGCCGGTGGCCATGGCGCCGTCGTCGCTGGCGCCGGCGCCGAGGGCGGCGGCCGGGAGGTCGCGGAAAGCGCCCAGCGCCTCAGCCGCGGTCTTGATGAACTGGCCGAGACTCACCAGCAGGTGCGCCGGCTGATGGAGCAGATTCACGAGGAACAGCGGCGGCTGGCCCAGACCCAGGCCCGGCAAATGGACGGGGCCGACCAGTTGCTCGCCGGCCAGAGCACGCTGATCGACGGTGTCGAGCAACTGCGCGAGGATATTTCGGGCCATCACGCCGAGACCGGTTCGGCCCACGATGTTCAGGCGGTCCATCTTCAGGGGCTGCGGTTGGCGGTGCTGCGCCTGACCGAGGAACAGGAGAGCGGTGCCGAGGGCCAGCGCGTGCAGGCCGAACGCATCGCCCGGCTGGAGGAGCGGGTCCGCCGTCAGGCCGAGACCCTGTCGTCGTTTCGTCGCGAACTGCGTTCGCTGCCGATGCTGATGACGCTGGCGGCGCTGGTGTTTGCGGTGGCCGGCGCCGCGGTGGTGGTGTTGAAGGTGCGGCTGTCCTGACGGGTGTTGGTGGCAAGAATGGTGTCGGGCATGGTCGATCACAAGACGGGGCACAAGCCCGAATTCGTCGCTGACGTCAAAAAGGCGCTGGCCGCGCACGGCAAATGGACCCAGGGCCAGCGCGGCGGCCACCAGGCCGATTTCAGCTTTGCCGATCTTTCGGGTTTGTCTCTCGGCCGGGTCGGGCTCTCGAAGGCCAAGCTGACCGGGGCCTGTCTCGCCGGCACCGATTTTGCCGGCTCGGATCTTTCCCAGGCCACACTGGTGATGGCGGATCTCGCCGGTGCCGATCTTCGCGGCACCAATCTGATGGGTGCGGATCTGCGCGGCGTCCGCCTTAACGGCGCCAATCTCGCCGACGCCAATCTCGCCGGTGCCGATCTCCGCATGGGGGGGGCCGGGTCGGGCGGGGTGCCGGGGCGGCGTAGCGAACTGGTCGATGCCAAGCTGTCGCGCGCGATGCTGATGGGCTCCAAACTCGAAAACTGCGACCTCACCGGCGCCGAACTGATCGACGCCGACCTGACCGGGGCCGATCTCAGCGGCGCGATCCTGGTGGCCACCGATCTGCGCGGTGTCACCCTGACCGATGTCAGGCTCCACGGGGCTGTGCTGTCGGGTCTGCAACTCGACACCAGGACCATCGCGGAGATTCTCCGCCTCGGCTTCGATCCGAAAGGCAAGCTGCCGCTGCTGGCGGTCCAGGTGCCGCAATTGCTGCAGCAGCACAAGCTGTGGGTCGAGTCCGGCGGCAGCCGCGGCAAGCGGCTCGATCTCGATATGGTCGACCTGTCGGCCGCCGATTTTTCCGGCCGTGACCTTTCGGGGGCGCGCATCCTGCGCTCGAACCTCGAGGGCTCGAGGTTTCGTGGCACCACTCTGGTGCTGGCCGATCTCAGCTATTGCTCGCTGGGCAAGGCCGACTTTTCCGGCGGCGATCTCTCCGGCTGCGTGCTGCGGCGGGCCGATCTGTCCGGGGCCAGCCTGAAGGACGCGGTGCTGCGCCGGGTGCCGCTCGGTGGCGATTCCGACCGGCCCTGGCCGACCAATCTCCAATATGCCCGGCTCGCCGGGGCGGATTTGTCCTGTGCCGAGGTCGAGGGGGCGATCTTCAGCTACGCCGATCTGACCGGGGTTCGTACCAGCGCGGCCCTGCTGGCCGGCGCCGATCTCCGTGGCACCTGCCTTGACCGGGCGGCGGATGCCTGAGCTGCGGTGCCGTGGCGGTGCTTCACAAGCCGCCGCGCCTGTGTATAGTGCCGCGAATTGTCAGGGAGAGGGTCTATGGCCGGCGACAGCAGATTCCGTGAAGCTCTGACCTTCGACGACGTGCTGCTGGTCCCGGCGGCCTCCTCGGTGCTGCCCCACGAGGTCGACACCCGCTGCCGGCTGACCCGGACCATCGAACTCGGCATTCCGCTGCTTTCGGCGGCGATGGACACCGTGACCGAAAGCGCGCTCGCGATCGCCATGGCCCAGGCCGGCGGTATCGGCGTCATCCATCGCAACATGGAGATCGAGCGGCAGGCCGACGAGGTGCGCCGGGTCAAGCGCTTTGAGTCCGGCATGGTGGTCAACCCGATCACCGTCACCCCCGACTCTTCCCTGGCCGACGCCCTGGAACTGATGGCGTATCACCGCATCTCGGGGATTCCGGTGGTCGAGCGGCCCAAGCGCAAAAAGGTCGGCCGCCTGGTCGGCATCCTGACCAACCGCGATGTCCGCTTCGCCACCGACACCAGCCTGCCGGTCAGCGAGCTGATGACCAAGGAAGTGATTACGGTGCGCGAGGGCGTGGACTCGGAGGAGGCCAAGCGCCTGCTGCATACCCGCCGGATCGAAAAGCTGGTGGTGGTCGACGACGACAACCACTGCATCGGCCTGATCACGGTCAAAGACATCGAGAAGGCTCACCGCTTCCCCAATGCCTGCAAGGACGACAAGGGCCGCCTTCGCGTCGCCGCCGCCACCGGTACCGGTGCCGACGGGCTGGCCCGCGCCGAGGCCCTCTTCGACGCCGAGGTCGATGTGCTGGTGGTCGATACCGCCCACGGCCATTCGGCCAAGGTGATCGAGGCGGTGCAGGCGGTGCGCCGGCTTTCCAACAGCACCCAGATCATCGCCGGCAACGTGGCCACCGGCGATGCCGCCCGGGCCTTGATCGATGCCGGCGTCGATGCCGTCAAGGTCGGCATCGGTCCGGGCTCGATCTGCACCACCCGGATTGTCGCCGGCGTCGGCGTGCCCCAGTTGACCGCGGTGCTTGATGTCGCCGAGGTCTGCCACCGTCAGGGCGTGCCGGTGATCGCCGATGGTGGCATCAAGTACTCGGGCGATCTCGCCAAGGCGATCGCCGGCGGTGCCGACTGCGCGATGCTCGGCAGCCTGTTTGCCGGCACCGACGAGAGCCCGGGCGAGGTGATTCTGTTTCAGGGCCGCTCTTACAAATCCTATCGCGGCATGGGCTCGGTGGGGGCGATGGCGCGCGGCTCGGCCGACCGCTATTTCCAGGCCGAGGTCGCGACCCAGAAGCTGGTCCCCGAGGGTGTCGAAGGCCGGGTTCCCTATAAGGGGCCGCTGGGCGGCGTCGTCCACCAGCTGGTCGGCGGCCTGCGCGCCGCGATGGGCTACACCGGCTGCGCCACCATTCCCGAGATGCAGACCCGGTGCAAGTTCGTGCGCATCACCAATGCGGGCCTGCGGGAGAGCCATGTCCACGACATCCAGATCACCAACGAGTCGCCGAACTACCGGCTGGATGTCTGAGCCGGGGACGGCGTTAACGCTCGCCGCGTTTGTCGTCGGCGACGGCGTGGATGTCCTGGGCGCGCAGCCAGCCGGGTGAGCCGCGCGGCAGCAGCTTTTCCGCGTGCTCGGAATGGAAGCGGGCGGCGCTGCGGTCGCCGCGGGCCAGCGCCTCTTCGGCCAGGGCGTAGGCGACCATGCCGTCGTTGTTCTTGCGGCCCCAGGCGGTGGCGACCAGCCGCCACAGCATCGGCGCATCGCGCTCCTGGCGGGTCGCGAAGTCGAGGTGCTTGAGCGCCTCCTCGGTGTAGACCGGGGTGTTGATCTCGATCAGCGCCTGGGCCAGCGAGCCGCGCAGCAAACCCGAATCAGGCAACAGATCGACCGCCTTGCGGTACGGTACCAGGGATTCGGCGAGGCGCTGGTTTTCCATCAGCGCCTGTCCCTTCAGCTCATGAAAGAAGGGGTTGCGCGGTTCCTGGGCGATCAGCTTGTCGATCGCCGGCAGGGCGTTGCGGAGGTCGCCCTGCTGGTAATAGGCGATGGCGCGGGCGTAGCGGGCGGCGACCGAGGGATTGTCGGCGGGATAGCGCCGGAGGGCGACGGCGGGGCGGATGAAGCCGATCAGCTTGGCCTTCAGGCGCGCGAACTGTTCGACGTCGCTGGCCGGCAGGTGGGCGCTTTTCCATGCCGAGTGCTGGAGGTGATCCGCGACGGCGTCGATGCGTTCGCGGGTCAGGGGGTGGGTGCGGGTGTAGGAGGCCTGATGGCTGGACGGCAGCAGCTCCTGGCCCGACAGCTTCTGGAGGAAGTCGTAAAAGCCCTGGGTCGAGATGTGGGCGCGGTCAAGGAAGGTCAGCCCGGCCTGATCTGCCGAGGCTTCCTGGGTCCGGGAGAAGGCGAGGTAATTGCGCATCGCGATGTCGGCGCCGCCGAGACCGATCGCGCCCATGGCGCCGCCCTGGCGGCTGAGGATGGCGGCGCCGACCCCGAGCACCATGGCCACCATCGCCTCGGCCGAGGCGTTCTCCATGGCGTCGCGGCCGCGGAACAGGTGGCCGCCGGCGATGTGGCCGCTTTCGTGGGCGATCACCCCGACCAGTTGCTCGGGGTTGTCGCACTCCATCAGCAGGCCGGTGTGGATGAAGAGGTTCTGGCCGCCGGCGACGAAGGCGTTGATCGAGTCCTCCTTGACCAGGATGATGTCGACCGCTTCGGGATCGATCCCGGCCACCTTGAAGATTGGCCGTGCGTAACCCCGGATGATATGCTCAACCTCGGCGTCGCGGATGAAGTCGAGCTTCGGGCCGCGGTTCTGGGCGCCGGCTCCGGCCGTCAGGCCCAGCACCAGCCCCAGAGCCAGCATCAGGGACGCCGCTCTCCCGCCAAGCCGGCTGCCGCCGGCCGGCACCGCCGCCGCCACCGCCTCCAACAGCGAGTCCGCCTTGACCAGACCCTTCGATTGCTTGCGCACCGCGTCACTCCTGCTGGGTGGCTCCGGGGTATCGTCTGCGCCCGTTGGGGGCGCTGTCAACCATTGGGATGCCGGCGTTGCGTTGTCGCGCTCCGGGCTGCGCCCGCTGGTTCTCGGGGCTTTGGCCCTGGCCGTGGCCGGTTGCCACACCGGGGAAAAGCCGCCGGCCTTTTTCGGCTACGGCGCCGCCGAGGATGCCTTGGCGGTCCGGGCCGGGCATGCCGTGATCGATAGCGGCGGCACGGCCGTCGATGCCGTGGTGGCGATGGCGCTGACCTCGGCGGTGACTCTGCCGTCGCGGGTCGGGCTCGGCGGCGGCGGCCTTTGCCTCGTCTATGATTCGGTCAAGAAGCAGGCGCGCACCCTGGACTTCCTGCCCGAGTCGACGCTGCCCGGCCAGGCGCCGGTTCCGGCCTTCCTGCGCGGCCTCTATGCTCTCCAGTCGGCTTACGGCCGGATGCGCTGGGAACAGGCGCTGGGCAAGGCCGAGTCGCTGGCCGCGGTCGGGGTGCCGGTTTCTCGCGCCCTTGCCGCGGATCTGCGGGCCGCCGGCGACCGGCTGGGCGCCGATGCCGGGGCGCGGCGGCTGTTCTCCTCGGGCGGCGGCCGTTTACTGGGCGAGGGCGAGATGCTGGTTCAGAGCGACCTCGCGGCAACATTGCGCACCGCCCGGGAGCGCGGCGTCGGCGCGCTCTATTCGCCCCAGGTCACGGGTTCGATCGCCGGTCTCCTGGCCGAGAAGCTGGGGGTGAGCACGGCAACCCTGGCCGGCTACCACGCCGAGTGGCGCGGCACCGCCGAACTCGAACTCGGGCACAACATGCTGCACTTCCCCGATCGCCGGGTCGGCGGTCAGGCCGGTCTGGCCACCGCCTGGGCCGCGGCGGCGCCCGAGGGCGAGGACAGGCCGGGCTGGCTCGGGACGCTGGTTGGTGCGCTTGGGCCGGGCGCGGGCACGGCGGCCCCGGCGACCGGCATGATTGCGGTCGATCCGACCGATCAGGCGGTGGCCTGCATCTTCACCATGGGCGGCCTCTTCGGCCGCGGTCAGGTCGTGGCCGGAACCGGGGTGCTGGCGGCGGGCGCCGGCGGCGCCACCGGCATCGGCGGGCCGGCGCTGGTGGTCAATATTCCGCAGAACAAGACCCTCTTCGCCGGCACCGGCGTTGCCAACACCACCGGTGAGGGCGGACACAGCGCCGAAGCGGCGTTGCTGACCGCGCTTCATGCCGCGGCGGTCGAAGAACTGCCCGGTCCGCAGGTGCTGGCCCTGCCGCGGGCTGCTCCGGCGCCCGGCGGTGGTGTACTGGCCGAAGCCGGGGTGTCGCCGGCCCAACTCGGCGCGCTGGCCGGCGCGGTAAAGCCGGCGGCGATGCTGGGGCAGGTCGAGGCGATGGCCTGTGTTTACCATCGTCTGACCGGGGCGCGCAGCTGCGAGGTTGACTCCGATCCCCGCGGTCAGGGTCTGCACTTCAACACGCTGGCGAAATAACCGGCGGCCGGGGAGGGCGAGGATGGCGCTGACAGTGGCGGGACGGGGCATCATCCCGCCGTTTTTCGTGATGGAGGTGATGCGCGCCGCCTGCGAACGCGAGGCCGCGGGCGGCGAAGTGCTGCACCTTGAGGTCGGGCAACCCTCGACCCCGGCACCGGCGCCGGTGATTCTGGCGGCGCGGGCGGCGCTGGACTCCGACCGGCTCGGCTACACCGAGGCGCTGGGCATTCCGCCGCTGCGGGCCGCGATCTCCCGCCATTACCGGGACCGCTATGGGCTGGAGGTGCCGGCGCGGCGGGTGGTGGTGACCACCGGCTCCTCGGGCGGCTTCGTGCTGGCCTTTCTCGCCGCGTTTTCGGCCGGCGACCGGGTGGCGATGGCCACCCCCGGCTATCCCTGCTACCGCAACATCCTGGCGGCGCTTGGCGTGACCCCGGTGGAAATCGCGGTTGGCCCGGACAGCCGCTTCCAGCCGACCCCGGCGCTGCTCGAGGCGGCGGGGCCGCTCGACGGGCTGATCATCGCCAGTCCGGCCAATCCCACCGGCACCATGATCCCCGCCGCCGAACTGGCCGCGCTGGTCGGCTACTGCCGGCATCGCGGCATCCGGGTCATCTCCGACGAGATTTACCATGGCATCACCTATGGCGAACCGGCGGCCAGCGCGCTCGGCGCCGGCGACGAGGTGGTGGTGCTCAACAGCTTTTCCAAATATTTCTCGATGACCGGCTGGCGGCTGGGCTGGATGGTGGTGCCCGAGGCGCTGATCCGGCCGGTGGAATGTCTGGTCCAGAACCTGTTCATCTCGGCGCCGACGCTCTCCCAACTCGGCGCGGTCGCCGCATTCGGCTGCCGGGATGAACTCGACGGTCACGTCGCCCGTTATGCCCGGAGCCGCGCCCTCTTGCTGGCAGAGTTGCCCAAGGCCGGACTCGACCGGCTGGCGCCGGCCGAGGGGGCATTCTATCTTTACGCCGACGTGTCGGCGCTGACCGACGACAGCGAGGCGTGGTGCAAGCGCCTGCTGGCGGAAACCGGCATCGCGATTACCCCCGGCATCGACTTCGATCCCGCGCGCGGGCGCCGCTTCGTCCGCCTGTCGTTCGCCGGGGCCACCGATACCATCGCCGAGGCGGCACGGCGGCTGGCGGGGTGGCTGCGCTAGCCGCCGCGGCTCAGCCGCGCCGGATAGTGCCGATGAAGCGTTCGACCTCGCGGGTCAGGCCCTCGGAGGCCTGGCTGAGGTCGTTGGCCGCCGACAGGGTTTCGCGGGCGCCGGCGCCGGTTTCCTCGGCGGCATGG
>JBAXPR010000091.1:0-14296 GCA_037132135.1 Rhodospirillaceae bacterium | reverse complement strand
GGACGCCGTTGCCGTTAGCCGCATAACCGCGCCTCGGGACCTGAGCAAATACCAACCACATGTACACTCTGCTTCATATCCGGTTCCCGCCTGCTCAATGCCATGGTGAATTCGTCACTTGGGCGCAAGATCGCGAAGCGCCTGGGCCGCGGCAGGGGCAAAGGAGCATAGCGGGAGCGAAATCAAGACTCCGAAGCCCGGGATGAGCCGCGAAGGATCGTACCCGTTGCCAATCACGGGTGATCTGGATCACAGTTCTGCGCCATGCCCGCCGCTCCCGACCACGCTCTTCTCTATACCGCGCTGATGCTGCGCAAGCTCCATGAGCTGCGGGGGTTCGGGCGCGTGCTCGATGCCGGGGCCGAGGGCCGCTATCGCGCCGTGCTCGCCGACCATCTGCCCGGGGCGGCCTGGGTCGGTATCGAAACGGCCTGGGCGCCGGTGCTGGACGAGTTCCGGCTGCGGCAGACCGAGCGAGGGCTCGGCTTCACCGACATCCGCATTGCCGCCGCCCGGTTCGCCGGGGTGGATCTGGTGCTGTTCGAGGATGTCTTCGAGCATCTGGAGTTGGCGGATGCTCTGGCCCTGGCCGACGCCTGGCTGGAACGGTCGTCCCTGGTGCTGGTGGCGATGGCGGCGGCGCTGCCGGTGGCCACGACGCTGCCCGGTCTCTGCTGCCGCTTCGTTCACGGCGGCACCGCCGTTGCCCTCCTGTCCACCGACCCCGGGCGGGTCCGGCAGATCGGCCCGTTGCACGGCCTCATTCCCGGCATCGTTCAGCGTCTGACGGGGGCGTCATGAGCACCCGCGCCTTTGCCCGGGCCGCCGATTATCTCTACCGGGGCCGGTTGGCCGCCGCGGATGGCTGGTGCCGGCGCGGGCTGGCGGCGGCACCCGACGATGCCGCCGGCCTGAACCTGCTCGGCTGTATCGCCGCCTTCGCCGGCCTGTCCGAACCGGCGGCGCGGTGTTTCGAGCGCGCCCTGCCCCTGCCAGCCGCTCGCGACAATCTCGAGCGGCTGGCCGGGCTCCTGTGGCCACCGGTCCGCCGGGAGGCGGGTTTCGTGCTGATCAAGTCCTGGGGCTATGGCTTCTGTTCCGAACTCGCCCATGTTCTGGGCGGGCTGCTGCTGGCCGAGATCACCGGCCGGGTCCCGGTGATCCACTGGGGCGGGCGCTGCCTTTTTTCCGAGGCTGGCACCGAGGGCTTTGCCCGCTTTTTCGAACCGGTGTCGGCGGTCGGTCTCGCGGAACTAGCGGCCCTCAAGGATGCCAGCCTGTTTCCCGTCGGCTGGAGCCCGGCCACCCTCGGTCACGACCGTCCGGTAACCCGGCCGGGCGCGGGGCCGGCGCCGCCGACCCTGCTGGCCCGGCCCGAGACGATTCTGGTTTGCGACAATTTCATCGGCGTCGCCGATCTCGCGCCCTGGATCCCGCCCGGCCACCGCTGGCACGGGCTGGCCCCGGCCGCCTGCCTCGCGGCCCTGGCCGAGGCCTATCTCCGGCCCCGGCCGGAACTCCAAGCCGCGGCGGCACGGTTCCGCGCCCGGCATCTGACCTGCGGACCGGTGGTGGCGGTCCATGTCCGCGGTTCCGACAAGGTGCTGGAGGTGCCCGAGGTCGGTCAGGCCAACCGCCGCTGCTTCACCCTGATCGACGCCCTGCCGGCGGCGCTGCGCATCCTGCTGCTGACCGACGACGAGACCCTGGCCGAACTCTTTCGCCAGCGTTACGGCGCGCGGCTGGTGATGACCGAATGCCGGCGCACCGGCGACGCCACCGGCATTCACTACCAGTCGGGCGCCGACGGCCTCACCCTTGGCCGCGAGGTGATGGTCGATCTGCTGCTTGCCCTTGAGGCCGACCATTTCATCGGCAATGGCCGTTCCAACGTCTCGGCGCTGATCGAGTCCCTGCGCAGCGCCGCCGGACGGGACAGCACGCTGGTGCTGGACAACCAGCTCTATCAGCACAGCTGTTTTCTCTGAGGGGCCGCAGCCATGGTCACGGTGCCCGAAGCCCTCGCTCTTGCCCTCGATCACCATCAGGCCGGGCGGCTCCAGGAGGCCGAGGCGCTCTACAGCCGGATTCTGGCCGTGGCGCCCGGGCATGCCGACTGCCGCCACCGGATGGGTGTGCTGGCCAGTCAGACCGGACGCGGCGAACTGGCGGTGCGGTTGATCGGTGAGGCGATCGCCCTCGACGGCCGCGATCCCGCCTGCCACAACAACCTCGGCAACGCCCTCCACGGGCTGGGCCGACTCGATGAGGCCGCCGCCAGCTACCGCCGCGCCCTCGCCCTCAAGCCCGATTATGCCGGCGCCCATTACAACCTGGCCAGCAGCCTCCAGGCCCAGGGCCGGCCTGAGGCGGCGCTGGGTCATTTCGAGCAGGCCCTCGCCCTCGGTCCCGAGCGGCCCGAGGTCCACAATAATCTCGGCGCCGCCCTCCTGGAACTCGGGCGGGTCACCGAGGCGGTGGCGCATTTCGAGCGGGCACTGACCCTCGCCCCCGACCATGCCGAGGCTCGCAACAATCTTGGCAAAGGCTGTCAGGAGCTGGGCCGGATGGCCGAGGCGGTGGCGCACTACCGCCAAGCCCTCGCGCTCCGGCCCGGGTATGCCGAGGCCCACAGCAATCTCCTGATGACCCTGACGTATCTGCCCGATCTCCCGGCTGCCCGCCTTTTTGCCGAGCACCGGGACTTTGGCCGCCGCCACGCCTGCCCCGCCCTGCCCCACGCCAATCCGCGCGAGCCCGGGCGCCGCCTGCGCATCGGTTACGTCTCGGGGGATTTTCGCCATCATGTGGTCGGCTTCTTCATCGAACCGCTGCTCGCCGCCCACGACCGCACGGCCGTCAGCAGCCGTTGCTATTCCGAAACCCGGCGTCCCGATGCCGTCACCGCCCGCATCAAGGCGCTGGCCGAGGGCTGGTGCGAGACCGCCGGTCTCGACGACCGGGCGCTGGCGGCGCGCATCCAGGCCGACGGCATCGATCTTCTGATCGATCTCGCCGGCCATTCGGCCTTCAACCGGCTGCCGGTGTTCGCGCTGAAGCCGGCGCCGGTGCAGGTGACCTGGCTCGGCTATCCCGGCAGCACCGGCCTTGCCGCCATCGATTACCGGCTGGTCGACCCGGTCTCGGACCCCGAGGGCGGCGCCGACCGCCTCGCCAGCGAAGCCCTGGTGCGGTTGCAGGGGGGCTTTCTGTGCTACCGGCCTCCCTGCGCTGCAGGACCAGACCCCGCACCCGCCGCGGAACCGGCGGACGGCGCCGCCCTGACCTTCGGCTCATTCAACAATCTCAACAAGCTGTCGCCGCCGGTGTTGGCGCTGTGGGCGGCGCTGCTCTGCCGCCTGCCCGGAGCGCGCCTGCTGCTGAAAAGCCGGCAACTGGCCGATGAGGCGGTGGCGCGGGCGCTGCGCCAAAGCTTCGGGCGTCACGGCGTCGCCCGGGAGCGGCTGGAGCTGCTGAGCTGGACCGCCGGCTTCGAGAGCCATCTTGACAGCTACCGCCGGGTCGGCATCGCCCTCGACCCCTTCCCCTATAATGGCACCACCACCACCTGCGAGGCGCTCTGGATGGGTGTGCCGGTGGTGACCCTGGCGGGAGAGCGCCACGCTGCGCGCATGGGCGCCAGCCTGCTGACCCGGCTTGGCCTGGATGAGCTGATCGCCGCCGATCCGGCAGCCTATCTCGAGATTGCGGCGGCCCTGGCCACCGACCGCGCCCGGCTGGCCGGGCTCCGCGCCGGGCTGCGGCAGCGCATGACCGCCTCGCCGCTCTGCGACGCCGCCGCGCTCGCCCGCCGCCTCGAGACGGCTTACCGGATCATGTGGCGCCGCTGGTGTGCCGGTGAACCGGCAAGCCCGTTCATGGTTTGACCTCAAAGGAGCAGGGCGGTTCGCCGGCCTGCAGACGGGCGCGGATCGCGGCGCAGGCGGCCTCGAAGGTGCGGACGAAGCGGGCCTCGTCGCACAGTGGCGAGTCGGCCATGCTCGGCCGCAGCCCGCTGCGGAGGGTCGCAAGGCGACCGGCGTCGCGGGCCAGCGCCACCGCCAGTTCGACATACGCATCGTCATCGCCGGCGATCAGTTCGGAGCGGCCGATCGCGGTGAGATAGCCCGCGGACAGCCGGCCGGCCATGGTTTCTCCCGCCAGCGTGATTACCGGCACGCCCATCCAGAGCGTGTCGACGGTGGTGGCGCCGCCGGTATAGGGAAAGGAGTCGAGGGCGATGTCGGTCGCGGTCATCGCCGCCATGTGCTCGGAGGGCGAGGTCCGGCCGAGCACCGTCAGGCGTTCGGCCCCGATGCCGTGAGCGGCGAACAGCTCGAGATATCGTTGCCGGGTTGCCGGATCGGTGAACCCGGGCGCCTTGAGCGTCAGCCGCGACGAGGGCAGGCGGCGCAAAATCCGGCTCCAGCTGGCAATCGCCGGCTCCGACAGCTTCTGGACGCCGTTGAATGAGCCGAAGGTGACGAAGCCGTTGGCCGCCGCCGGCGGCGGCCCGACCTCCGGCGCCTCGGCGATCGGCCGGTAGAGGTGATAACCGTCGGGCAGGCGGATGATCTTTTCCTCAAAGCCCCGATCGGCCGCCGCCGGTACCTGAACGGCATCGGCCAGCAGATAATCCATCGCCGTCATGCCGGTGGTGGCCGGGTAGCCGAGCCAGGTGATCTGGAGCGGCGCCGGCTTGCGGGCGAACACCAGCAGGCGGTTGTCGGCGGTATAGCCGCTGAGATCGACCAGAATCTCGATGCCGTCGGCCCGGATCTGCGCCGCGACCTCCTCATCGGCGCGACCGGAGATCGGCCGCCACAGCGCCGTGGCGGCCCGGAAACGGGCGGTCAGCGCATCGTCGATGGCGCTGTTGCTGTAGCAGACGATATCGTGCCCGGCCCGGCTCAGCGCCTCCAGCACCGGGATCATCAGCCGGCCGACGACATGGCTGCGAAAATCGCCGGAAACGAAGCCGAGTCTGGGCCGGCCCCCGCACGTTGCCGGTAGCCGAAGCGGCCAGTCGGCTTTAAAACGGTCGGCATGGGCGGCGCTCCACCGGCGCGACGCGGTCAGAATCTCGTCGAGACCGACACCGGGCCGGTAAAGCTGGGTGTAGATCAGGTTGCGATGCGCCTCCTCATAAGCCGGATCGAGCGCCAGCGCCCGCTCGAAGTGCGCTGCCGCCGCCGCCAACCGGCCCTGGTTCTGCAGCGCACCGCCGAGATTGTTGCAGGCGCCGGGAAACTCTGGCTTCAGCGCCAGCGCCCGTTCGAAGCAGCGGGTCGCGTCCGACAACCGGCCGAGATGCAGGAGAGCGCTGCCGAGATTGTTGAGGGCCTCGGGATAGTCGGCCCGGAGCTGGAGCGCCCGCTCATAATGGGCCACTGCGTCCGCGACCCGGCCCTGGCGCAGGCGGGCGTTGCCGGCATTGTTGTGCGCCTCGGGATAGTTGGCCCGGGCCTTCAGAGCCTGCTCGTAATGGGCCAGCGCTTCGGGCAGGCGGCCCAGGCTTTGCAGCGCGCTGCCCAGGTTGTTGTGGGCTTCGGCATAGCCGGACCGGAGTTTCAGCGCTTCGGCATAGTGAGCGACCGCGTCCGCCAGCCGGCCGAGATCCTTGAGGGTGTTGGCAAAATTGTTGTGGGCTTCGGCGTAGTCGGATTTGAGCATCAACGCCCGCTCGAACTGCGCCGCCGCCTCGGAGAGCTTGCCCTGGCGCCAGAGTACGGTCCCGAGGTTGTTGCGGATCTCGGCATCGTCGGGACAGAGGGCCGCGGCCTGACCGATCGCCGCCTCGGCAAGATCGAGACGGCCGACCTGATAGGCGAGAATCCCGAGATAGTGCAGGCTGCCGCCATGCTCGGGATCGAGTGCCAGAATCTCCCGGTAGAGCTGCTCGGCCTGGCCCCACTCGCCGACCTGATGGTGATGCTGTGCCAACGCAAAAAGATCGCCGGTCTGAAGGGCCGGTGCGGCGGCCCGGGTCTTTTTGCCGGCGGCGCGCCGGTACTGTCGGTTCATCGTCACGTCGGCATCGGCTCCCGGTTAATGGTGGCGACGAGGTCGGGGTATCCCGGGTTGGCGACAGTATTAGACGTCTAATAGCTACTCACCCAGCATGCTGGTGAGTTGGTCCCGCAGCGCCCGCATCGCCTGACGCTGCCCCTCGTCGAGCACCGCCCCGCCGGCGGCGAAGCTCTGCATCCGGCCAATGCCGGTGCGCAGGGCGCGCAGCACCCGCTCGAAGGAGGGATCGGCCGGGGCCGGCCGGGATTGCTTGACCGCCCGCACCGTCTTGACCGTCAGCGCCTCGCCGGTCCGCTGCCAGAGGCTGAGCTGCAGCGCCTCGTCGCCAAGCTCGGCCAGTTCCATCAGCAGCGAGACCGAAATATCGGGCCGGCCCGGCGCTTCCGCGAGAATGCGCGGCGGCAGCCGCAGAATGCCGAGCAGGCGGGCGATATATTCCTGCGACTTGCCGATCAGCACCGCCGCCTGCTCCTGGACCAGCCCCTTGTCGACGATCAGGCGCTGCAGGGAGACCGCAAGGTCGACCGGATGAAGGTCCAGCCGCTGGACATTCTCGATCAGCGCCAGGGCCTGGGTGTCGTCGGTCTCGATCACCAGCGCCGGAATCGTCTCGCGCCCCAGTTCCCGGAAGGCCCAGTAGCGGCGCTCGCCGGTAACGATCACGAAGCGGTCGGGCTCGGTCTCGCGGACATTGATCGGCTGCAGCAGGCCCTTCTGCTCGATCGAGGCGGCCAGGGTGCCGATGTCGGCCTCGCGGGCGTTGCGACGCGGCTGCCCGGGGTCCGACTCGATGTTCGCGAGCAGGATCTCGCGGTAGCGCAGCCGGCTGCTCAGCCCAAAAAGGGCGTTGTTGTCACCGACGCCGATCCCGGTTCGGCCCAGCGCCCGCTTGAACTGGGAAGCGTTCGAAAGGTCAAGCTTACGGGCCATGCTGCGCTCCTTCCCGACCCAGCGCGATCAGCGCCTCGGCGATTTCACGGAAACTTTCGGCTCCGGCCGAATTCGGGTTGATGGCGAGGCCGGGCCGGCCGGCCATCACGCTCTTGGTGTAATCGGCCGCCCGCTTGACCGGCGAGAACAGGCGCAGCTTCTCGGCCGCGGCCAGTTCGCGCAGTTCGGCCATCACCTGCTCGTCCTGGAGCCGGCGCGGGCTGTACATGGTGGGCAGAATGCCGAGGATGCGCAGGCGCGGATTGACCAGCTCCCGTACCCCGGAAATGGTCTCGAACAGCTGGGGGATGCCCATCATCGACAGCATTTCGGTCTGGGTCGGGATCAGCAGCTGATCGGCGGCGTTCAGCACCGAGACCGTCAGCTCGCCCAGATGCGGCGGGCAGTCGAGCACGACATAGTCATAGTGACCGGCCAACTGGGCGATCTTGGCCCGGAGAATCAGGGTGCCGTTGGGTTGGCGCAGCAACTCGCGGTCGGCGGCGGCCAGTGAGATCGAGGCAGGCAGGAGGTCGAAAATTCCCTCGCAGACCGGGATCACGAACTCCCGCATCGGCCGGGTTGCCCGGAGGGCATGGGTCAGGGTCGACCGGGCCAGTTCCTGCTCGTGGGGGTCAACGCCGAGATGGACGGTGGCGTTGGCCTGCGGATCGCAGTCGATCAGCAGCACCCGCTGGCCCGAAAGCCCGAGCAGATAGGCGATGTTGACGCAACTGGTGGTCTTGGCCACTCCGCCCTTCTGGTTGGCGGCACAGAACACGATCGGGGCCGCGCGCACCCGCGCCGCCGGAATGCCCAGTGGCCGCGAGCTGTCCTTGAGCATCGCGGCGACGATCTGGGGAATTCGCTCGGCTCCGGTCTCCCAGCGGGAAATCTTGGCGCGGTCGTAGCGCCGGTCGAGCCGGGTGTTAAGCTCGGTCACCAGTTCCTGCTGATTCAAGCCGCGCTGTTCCCGATAACTGCGCAGTTCCTCGCCGGACATGTCGTTGGCCACAGAACGCCCCCTCCGGTCGTGACGATGTCGACACCATCGGAAATGTTGATGAATCCGTCAACAGCCGTGATGGCCATTGTGTCGCTCAGGCCCGACAAATCCGGCAGCCGCGGCGCCAGGGCGCTAAAGACCAAGATAGGCGGCGCGCACCCGGTCGTCCCGGAGCAGGGCGGCGCCGGTGCCGGTCAAAACCACAGCGCCGGTCTCGATGACATAGGCACGGTCGGCGATGGCCAGGGCGGCATGGGCATTCTGTTCGACCAGCAGAATGGTGGCGCCCCGGCGCTTCAGATCGGCGATCGCCTGATAGACCTCGCGCACCAGCATCGGCGACAGGCCCATGCTCGGTTCGTCGAGCAGCAGCAACCGCGGATGGGCCATCAGGGCCCGGGCCAATGCCAGCATCTGCTGCTGACCGCCCGAAAGATGCCCGGCCGCCTGATGGCGGCGCGCGTGCAGCACCGGAAACAGCTCCATCATGCGGACGATGTCGGTCTCGACGCAGGGACCCCGGCGGCGGTAGGCGCCCAGGCGCAGATTATCCTCGACGCTGAGAGAGGCGAACACCTGCCGCCCCTCCGGGACCTGGACGATGCCGAGCCCGACCCGGCGGTCGGGTCCGAAGCCGCGGATGTCGGCGCCCTTGAAGGTCATGGTGCCGCCGCTGACCTCCTGAACCCCCGAGATGGCGCGCAGCAGCGTCGTCTTGCCGGCGCCGTTGGCCCCGATCAGGGCGACGGTCTCGCCCTCACCGACCCGGAGCGTGATCCCGGCCAGGGCGCAGACGCGGCCGTAATGGCTGGTCAGATCGGCGATATCCAGCATCCTGACCTCCTCCCCGATCACGCCGTGCCGAGATAGGCGGCGATCACCGCCTCGTGACTGCACATCTCGGCCGGCGTGCCTTCGGCCAGCTTGCGGCCATGATCGAGCACCAGGACATGGTCGGAAATGCCCATCACCATCTTCATGTCGTGTTCGACCAGGGCGACGGTGATGCCCTGGCCGGCAATCTTGCGGATCACCGCATCAAGCTCGGCGGTTTCGCTGGCGTTGAGCCCGGCCGCCGGCTCGTCGAGCAGCAGCAGCATCGGCTCGGCGGCCAGGGCGCGGGCGATCTCCAGCCGCTTGAGAGCGCCATAGGGCATCGCCGAGGCGTCGGCCCCGAGATAGGCGCCGCAGCCGACGAACTCGAGCAGCGCCGCGCAGCGTTCGGCAGCGGCGGCCTCGGCGCGGGCGAAGCCGGGCAGCCGGAGCAGCGACGGCAGCAGCCGCTGGTCGAGGTGGCGGTGGCGGCCGACCATGACGTTTTCCAGCGCCGTCATGTTGGTGAAAACCTGCAGATTCTGAAAGGTCCGGGCCAACCCCCGGCCGGCCAGGGCATGGGCGGGCAGGTCCCCGATCGGCTGGCCCGCCAGTTCGATGCGACCCGAGCTGGGCCGGTAGATGCCGGTCAGCAGATTGAGCAGCGTCGTCTTGCCGGCGCCGTTGGGGCCGATGATCGAATGGATGGTGCCGGAGCGGATGGTGAAGCTGACATCCTCGATGGCATGGAGGCCGCCGAAGTGCTTGCTGAGGGCCGAGACGCGCAGCAGGGTCACGGTGCTGGCCTCCGCGGCAGCCACCGGCAGCCGGCCAGGGTCACCAGCAGGCCGCGCGGCATGAAGATCATCGTTCCGACCATGATCGCGCCGAAAATCATGGTTTCGTAATCCTCGAACGCGGTCAGCAGCTGGGGCAGGGCGGTCAGGATCGCGGCGCCGATTACCGCGCCATAGGTCGAGGCCATGCCGCCGAACACGACCATGGTCACCAGTTCGATCGAGCGCATGAAACCGGCCCTGGCCGGGGTGATCATGCCGGCATAATGCACGAACAGGCTGCCGACGATCGAGGCCAGCACCGCCGAGAGCACGAAAACCAGGACCTTGCAGCGGGCGGTATCGATGCCGGCGACCTCGGCCGCGACCTCGCTGCCGTGCAGGGCCCGCAGCGCCCGGCCGACCGGAGAGTCAATCAGGTTGCGCGACATCGACACCGTGACCAGCAGCAGCACGGCGACCACCGCGTACCAGGCCCGATCGCCGCTGAGGGTCCGGCCGAGTACCGAGAAGTCGCCGACCATCAGACCATCGGAGCCGCCGGTCAGCCAGGATTCGGTATTGAGCGCGATCGAGATGATGATGCCGATACCCAGGGTGGCCATGGCCAGAAAATGGCCCCTCAACCGCAGCACCGGCCGCGCCAGCAGCCACGAGAGCAGCCCGACCCCGGCGGCGCCGCAGACCAGCGCCGCCAGCGGCGGCCAGCCGTAGCGGGTGGTCAGGATGCCCGAGGCGTAGGCGCCGAGCCCAAAAAAGGCAGCGTGGCCAAGACTGATCTGGCCAGCGTAGCCGATCAGCAGATTGAGCCCGACGCAGACCATGGCGTTGAAGCCGGCGTTGACCGCGATATCGTAGGCATAGGCGTTGGGCAGCAGCAGCGGCAAGGCCAGCAGCACCAGTGCCAGCACGGCCTCGCCGCTATGGCGCTCCAACCGGCGCTTTCCCGTCATACCCGCTCCGATCCCGGTTGTCCGAGCAGTCCCCGCGGCATGAACAGCAGCACAAAGAGGATGATCGCGAACGCCGTCGCTTCCTTGTAGGCCGAAGAGAGATAGCCGGCGCTCATCGCCTCGGCGACACCGACGATCAGGCCGCCGAGAATGGCGCCGGCGCCGTTGCCGAGGCCGCCGAGCACAGCGGCGCTGAAGCCCTTGAGGCCGAGCATGATTCCGGCCTCGCTGGAGGTGAAGGTGATCGGGGTCATCACGATGCCGCCGACCGCACCCAGCAGCGCGGCCAGCGCGAACGCCGCCAGCAGCACGCCCGAAACCCGGATGCCCACCAGCTGCGCCGCCAGCCGGTTGCACGAGGTGGCCAGCATCGCCTTGCCGTAAAGCGTGCGACCGAAGAACCAGCCGAGCCCGGCGATCACCGCCAGCGTCGTGCCCAGCACCCAGAGGCTCTGGGGCAGCAGGGTCGCGCCCATCACCACGAACGGGGTGTCGCCGGAGAAAGAGGGCAGGGCGTGATAGCCTTTGCCCCACAGCACCTGGGCCGCACCGCGCAAAAACACCGAGGTGCCAATGGTGATGATGATCAGCGTCACCGGCGAGGCGCCGCGCGCCGGCATGATGGCGAACCGGGCCACCGCCGCCCCGACCAGCACCGTGGCGGCGACGGCGAGCGCGATCGCCGCCGCCAACGGCAGGCCGAGGCCGGTCAGCGACACGGTCGCCATGGCCCCGATCATGATGAACTCGCCCTGGGCGAAGTTGATGACGTGACTGGCGTTATAGATAATCGAGAACCCAAGTCCGGCCAAAGCGTAAATGGAACCGATCGTGAGTCCCGAAAACAGGTACTGCAAAAAAGCCGACGACATCCCTCACCCTTGACTCCTGGTTCCGCTTATGATCAGTCCAGCAACACCCAGTCACCATTCTTGATCTCAACCAGATGGAACGAAGACAAAGACAGTCCCATGTGATCGCTCGGCGACATCGTGAACACGCCGGTGGTGCCGACGAAATTTTTGGTCCGTTCCAGCTCGTCGCGCAGCTTGGCCTTGTCAACACCGCCGGCCCGGCCCGCGGCTTCGACCACCATGTGCAGGGCATCATAGGCGTAGCCGGCGAAGGTCGAGGCTTCCGTCTTGTAGGCCTCGGCATAGGCCTGCTGGAAGCGCAGCACCACCGGTTTCTGCGGATCGCCGTCCGGCAGCTGCCCGGCCACCGCCAGGGCCGAAGCGGGCAGGCGGATGCCTTCTCCGGCGGCGCCGACCAGGGCGATGAACGCCTTCGAGGCGACGCCGTGGGACTGGTAGAACGGCACGGTCAGGCCGAGCTGGCGGACGTTGCGCGTCACCACCGCCGGCCCCTGGCCGAACCCGAAGTTGAAGAGGGCGGCAACGCCGGGGGTGTTGCGGATCTTGGTCAGCTGGGCGGTGGTGTCGGGGTCCTTGGCCGAATAGACCTCGTCGGCGGCAATCTCGATGCCGAAATTCCGGGCCACCAGCAAGGACTGATCGTGACCGGACTTGCCAAAACCGGCGTCCTCCGAGATCAGGCCGATCTTGAGCAGGCCGCGCTTGCGCAGATCCTCGAAGATTTTTTCCGCGGCCAGCCGGTCGGTGTGAGGGGTCTTGAACACCCACGTCTTGACCGGTTCGACGATCACCACCGCCCCAGCCAGCGAAACCAGCGGAATGCCGGCCTTTTCCGCCAGCGGCACTGCGGCCATGGTGGTGGCGGTGGTGCTGCCGCCGACCAGAACATCGACCTGATCGCTCTCGATCAGCCGCTTGACGAAGCTGGCGGCCTTGTCGGCGGCGCCGCCATCGTCATAGACCACAAGGTCCAGCAGCCGGCCATTGATGCCGCCCTGGCGGTTGATGGCCGCGATTTCCAGCTCCAGCGTCTTCTTTTCCGGGTCGCCCAGAAACGAGGCGCCGCCGGTCACGGAAAGAAAGGAGCCGATCTTGATGGTCTCGGCCACGGCACCGGAGGCCAGCGCTCCCGACCCAGTGAAGGAAAGCAGAACGGCAAGGACGCCACCGAACGCGGCGGTCACCGCGGATGAAAGCACGCTCATGGGGACAATCCCTCCTGGTTAGCCCAGCGTCAGCCGAGAGACAAGCTGCGGAGCCATGATCTTTTTGCGACGTAGAAGCACAGAAAGTGCGGTGTCTGTCAACGTCGACACTGTCGCGTCGCAGGGCAAGCCGGCGACGGGTTGCGGACTTCATCAAGACGCTCGATCGCGCGGGCCAATTCCACCGTGCTTTGCGGGGTCGGTTCCGATCGGAGCCGGTTCATCGGGCTCTGCCGTCCACCCGCTGGCACGGGAGCGTGCTTGCCTCTCTCCGAAAAACGACCCTCCCCGCGTCGTCGTCGTCGCTGGTCTGCCGCTTGCCGATCTGCTTCGCGAGATGATCGGCTTTGCCGCCCAGCGGCTGATGGACCTGGAAGTTGAAAGCCTTACTGGCGCCCCACTTGGTGAGCGCAGCCCTGATCGGCGGGTTCAGCGCAACGGTTACCCCGGCCCCCAAGCCGGAGCCTACCGCTACCGCCACGCGCACGGTTCCCCCCGGTTTTGCCGCCGCCCGCGCCGCCTGTCGGAGGGCGTCGGCAGAGCCCCCGGCGCCCACCCTGCACTGACCCCCCTCTCGCATCAGGAGACCATCATGACCACTGCCGCCCTGCCCGCCACCGCCTTCCCCAGCCTGGATGCCCTGGCCTCCCGCCTCGTCCACCCTGGCAGTGAAAATCTCTTCCCGAAGATTATCGAGGAATGTCAGCGGCTTACGCGAGAGGGGCACAGTCAGGACGATCTCAACGCCGCCCTCGCAGCGTGGGAAGACTTTTTCAGATGAGGGGCTGGCGAGCTTGGCGGGGCCGGTTACGCATAGGATCGACGCTACCTTCTGTTGCGTTGCGACTCAGGCCATAGATACACAAAGCCTACCCTTTATAATAGGCTGGCCTTTGGCTCTTATGCGAATATCACTAACCTTAATATAGTCATCATGTGCTCCCCAGAAATTCGTTTCAATGGTGATGCCGGGCGGTGCACCTTTTTTTAGATTTGTGTTTAGGCAAGGCTGAAATTTCCACACCATTGAGTGTTCTATATACGATATTATTTCACTGCGCAGTGAAGATGGAAAAACCAATTCCACAGGGACGTTACTGCATTTTGTTGTTGATATCAACACAACTGCAAATGATATGAATTTATGAAAGCGTTGATATTTTGGGTGCAGCAACTTCAATGCCGCAATGTGCCCATCAGTAAATCTATTTGTTTTCGACTCAGCTTTTCCAATGTATACAACGGCTCCACAGGATTTATCTGTTATAAACATCATATAAATTGGCGTTGCTATCTCGCTTACATTTGGAAGCATCGTCCAATCACCCAACGCGATGCCAGGAAATTTCCTCTTATTATGTTCTAGATAATCATCAGCAGCGTGCTGAATTTCGCTCGCTCTATGTACAGGCACAGTCTTCATTATCTTAATATTACATTGTGTTATTTCTTCTTCCTTAATCGCAATGCCAGAATCCGTTACCGTATTGCCGGAAAACCGAGTGAACAATTTCACTATCATCTCTCGTGGTTTGGGGATTCTAGCCATTATTGCAACTCTCCGGTGATGGCTGCGGCCTGTTGTACGGTGGCACCGCCTTTGTGGGGTAGTTGACTATCTATATGCCCAGGCTCAAGTTGAACACCGCGATTCTGGAACTTATTGATTTTAGCTGTCTATTTCGAT
>JBAXPR010000090.1:0-14545 GCA_037132135.1 Rhodospirillaceae bacterium | reverse complement strand
ACCCCGCCCGGCCCCGGCCCCACCGGCCCGGGCACCACCCCGGGCACCACCCCGGCGGCGCCGGCCAGCCCGTTCAATCCCGCCACCACCGCCGGCGACACGCCGCCGCCCGCGCCGCCGACCGTGGCCGATCTGCCGGCGGTGACACCGACGCCGCCACCCGCGGTGCTCGCCCTGCCCACACCGCCAGCGCCGACACCGCCGCCGGTGGTGGTCCCGACCATGGTGGCGTCAACCTCGGGCGCCCTCACCGGTGTCCTGACCGATGGCCCGATCAAGGGCGCCCGGGTGTTCGTCGACGCCAACGACAACGGCGTTTACGACAGCGGCGAATACAGCGTCATCACCGATGCCACCGGCCACTTCACGATCGCCGCCGACAAGCTGGCGCTGGGCCGGCTGCGCTCGGTTTACAGCGCCGATGCCCCGGGCATCGATACCGAGACCGGACTGCCGTTCAAGGTCGCGATGACCGCCCCGAAGGGCGAAACCAACCTCACCGGCATCACCAGCCTGATCGCCGCCGTGATGGACAAGAATCCCGGACTGACCAAGGCCCAGGCGGCGCAAAAGGTGGCCACCGCCATCGGGGCGCCGCATACGGTCGATCTGCTCAGTTTCGATCCCTCCACCGCGGCCAACGCGGGAAGCGCCCTTTCGAAGGTGGCGACCAACCTGCTGGTGATCGTCTCCGGAGTCGCCGCGACCCTCACCGGCAGCGGCGCCGCCGCCTCCGACGCCACCGCGATGTCCAAGGTGCTGGGCGCCCTGGCCAATCAGGTGACGGCACTGGCCCCGGGACAGACCCTCAGCCTGAGCGGCGCCGGTCTGACCACCGGGATCGCCCAGGTGATGGCCGGCTCCCTGACCGCGTTCGGCAAGACCACCACCGCCGGAGCCCTGCTCGCCGATGCCACCAACGGCAAGATCGTGAATATCATCAGCGGGCTGGTCGACGCGGTCTCGAACGCCGCCAGCAACGACGATGTCAACGCGGTGGCCAAAACCGCGCTGGGTGAAGCGAGCACGACCCTGAACACGATCGCCCAGAATCAGGCCGCGGCGCTGGCCCACCCCTCCGCCGCCGCCAGCCTCAACCTGGAGAGCAGCCTCTCTTACGCGATCGGGAAATACACCGGCGACAATCTGGCCGCGACCCTGGACACGACCAAGACCGAAATCGCCACCAATCAGGGCCATCTCACCGTGCAACAGGCTCCGGTGGTGGTGGCCGACCTCGCCTCGACCAGGCAGACGACCTCCATCACGATTTCGGTGCTGGCCAACGACAGCGATCCCCAGGGACAGCCGGACTCGCTGACCCTGATCAACCTCGTGCACCTCGATACGCCCTCTGTGACCACCCGGGGCACGATCACGATCGGCGCCGACGGCAAGACCGTGCTCTACGATCCAGGCACCGCCTTCAATTATCTGGCCTTCGGCCAGACCACCAGCGACAGCTTCGCCTATGTCGTCGGCAACGGCACCGGCCAGACCACTACGGGCACGGTCAAGGTCACGATCACCGGCACCAACCACGCCCCGGTGCTGACCCTGCCGGCCGCGCTCGCCATCGCCGATACCGCGGCGGCCGACAGCTTCACCAGCCGGACCGGCGCGCTGGCGGCCAGCGATGCCGATGAGGCCGATAGCCTCAGCTATACCCTCTCCGGCGGCAGCGCCGTGACCTACCGCGCCGGCGGCATCTCCTACGGTCTTGAGAAAGCGGGCCGCTTCGGCACGCTTTATCTCAGCACCGGCAGCGGCGAGTATGTCTACGTACCCGATTCGGCGACGATCAACGCCCTTGCCGGCACCGACAGCGGCAGCGACAGTTTCACGGTCACCGTCTCCGATGGCAAGCTCACCAGCAGCAAGACGCTGACGGTGGACATCAGCGGCGCCAACGACACTCCGACCCTTTCGGGGCCGGCCTCGGTCAGCGGCAATGAGGACACCAGGATCAGCCTTGCGGGCATCCAGGTCGCCGACGTCGATACCGGGACTGGGACGTTCCGGGTGTCGCTGTCGGTCGGCCATGGCAGCCTGACCCTCGGCAGCCTCAGCGGCCTCAGCTTCGTCAGCGGCGACGGCACCAGCGATGCCGCGATGAGCTTCAACGGCACCCTCGCCGCGGTCAACGCCGCCCTGGCCACCCTCGGCTATCAGGGCAGCGCCGACTATTTCGGCTCGGACAGCCTCGCGGTCACGGTCAACGACCTCGGCCTCAGCGCCAGCAGCAGCACCGGCATCACCGTCGCCGCGGTCCAGGACGCCCCGGTGCTGAACCCGACCGGCGCCGCGGCCCTCAGTGCCGTGAACGCGGGCACGGCGGTACCGGTCGGCGATTCGGTGTCGAGCCTGATCGCCACCGGCTGGATCAGCGATGTCGATCTGGCCTCGCCGGTCAAGGCGATCGCGATCACCGCCGTCGAGTCCTCGGTCGGCAGCTGGCAATACAGCCTCGACAGCGGCGCCCATTGGACCGCGATCAGCACCGCCAGCCTTAGCCAGGGCCAGGTGCTGGAACTGGGGCCGGGGGCGCTGCTCGGCCTGGTGCCGATCTCGAACGGCCAGGTGACCTGGAGCGGCGCCACGCGGCTGACCTATCGGGCCTGGGACCAGAGCGACAACCATGCCTCGGGGGATTATGTCAGCGGCGCCACCACCGGCGGCGCCAGCGCCCTCAGCGCCGGCACCGGCACCATGGTCGCGACCGTGACCCCGACGCCGGCCGGCTTCCCGGCAACCCAGACGTTCGGCAGCGCCTCCCCGGCCGGGTGGATCATTACCGGCAGCCCCACTTACACCTTGGTCACGAACGGCAGCCTGCAACTGACGGATACCGGAACCGGTCAATTTGGCAGCGCCTATTACGACACCGAGACCAGCCTGCAATACGGCCTCCACCTCAGCTTCAAATTCTATTCCGGCGATGGCAACGGCGCGGACGGCATCAGCTGTTATCTTTTCGACGGCCACACCGCCCCCGGCCATGGCGCGTCCGGCGGCGCGCTCGGCTACGGGGGCAGCGGCCTGAATAACGGCGTCTACGCCACTCCCGGGGTGGCCGAGGCCTATATGGGGCTGGCCTTCGACACCTGGGGCAATTTTCTGGCGCAAAGCCAATGGGGTGGCAATGGCCTGGCCGATCCCGCCAACTATGCTGGAAACACTCCGTATTATCATGATTACGTTTCGATCCGCGGCCACAGCAACGCCACTGGCACCACCGGCTATCAGTATCTCGACGGCAGCGCCGTCGGCGTCGCCGGCTATGGCGGCATCAACGGCGACTGGCGCGCGGTCGACCTGACGATCGGCACCGATCAGCGCCTGACGCTGAAGATGAATTTCGAGGATGGCAACGGCTGGCGGACCCTGCTGTCCAATTACGATCTCGCCGGCCATAACGGCAATTACCAGCCGCCCTCGGGGACGGTGAAGATCGGGTTCGCGGCCTCGACCGGCGGCTCGACCGACACGCACCTGATCGACGATGTCAGCATCAGCACTCTGACCAGCGCCGGCCTGCCGGTGGCCTGCGACGATCACGCACTGGCGCTCAACGGCTCGACCCATGTCGATATCGCCGCCACCGCCGCTCTCCAGCCCACCGCGGCCCTGACCCTGGAGGCCTGGGTGCAGCTGTCGGCGGCCGGCGGCACCCTCTTTGACACGCTGTCCGGCAGTGCCGGCTACCAGCTCGGGATCGACGGCGCCGGCCACCTTCGGTTCACGGTCGGCAATGGCAGCACCGCGACGATCACCAGCACCGGGGCGAGCATCGCCGATGGCGCCTGGCACCATGTCGCGGCCAGCTACGACGGCGCCACCGAACGTCTCTTCATCGACGGCGCGGCGAACGGCAGCGGCGGCGCGGCGGGCCTGCTCGGGCAGAGCCCGGGCTCGACCCTGACCCTCGGCAGCGGCCTCACCGGCACGGTGAACGACGTCAGTCTCTGGTCGACGGCGCGCAGCCAGAGCCAGATCGCCATCGACCGGACCCACAGCCTGACCGGCACCGAGAGCGGCCTCGCCGGCTATTGGAAGTTCGACGAACCCGGGGGCGGCACCGCCTACGGCTCGGCCGCCGGCAGCCCGAACGGCACCATCGTCAACGCCGCCGGCCATCCCGACCTCGGCACCACGATCGAGGTGGCCGCCGCCGCGACTCAGTACAAGGGCATGATTCTCGGCTTCGACGGCAACGGCGACGCGCTCAGCTACACGCCCACCAACAGCGGCGCCACCAGCCATGGCAGCGTCGTGTTTTCGGGGAACGCCTTTGTCTATACCCCGACCTCGGGTCACGTCAGCCAGGATGACAGCTTTACCGTCAGCATCGCCGATCAGCACAGCCATACCGTCACGCATGAGGTCCAACTCCATCACGTGTGATTAAGTGGCCATCGGCGTTCAGGGTTGGTAATAGTGGCCAAGCCTCAAAAGCGGATGAAGCGGACGGCGGACGACATGGGCGACCTGAAAAACAAAGTCCTGAACCTGATCACGGGCAGCGGCACCGCCGAGGCCGACCTCAATCTGCCGGACATCCCGGCGGATCGCGACGCTTCGCGCATCGGTCTGGTCCTGCGTGCCACCCGCGTCCAGGCCGGACTGGAGCTGCGCGACGTCGCCACCATGCTGAAAATCCGCCATGCCTTCATGGAGGCGATCGAAGAGGGCCGCTATCAGGAATTGCCCGGCACCGCCTATGCCGTGGGCTTCGTCCGCACCTACGCCGATTATCTCGGCCTCGACAGCGACGCCGTGGTCCGGCGCTTCAAGGATGAGGTCGCGGGCAAGGTCGGCAGCCAGAGCCTTTATTTTCCAACTCCGGTGCCCGAGGGCCGGGTGCCCGGCGGCGCGGTGCTGCTGGTGTCGCTGCTGCTGGCCGCCGCAGTCTATGGCGGCTGGTATGTGCTGACCGCCACCGATCGCAGCATCGTCGATGTGGTGCCGGCACTGCCCCAGCGGCTGGTCTCCCTCCTCGGCTCCTTCTCCGCCCATAGCGGCGCCAATCCGCCACCGCCGCCGCCGCCGCCGGCCGGATCGGCCAGCGCGCCGGAGGTGACGCCGCTGGTGCCGCCGCCGGCCACCGAGCCGCCGCCGCCCGCCGCGGCTCCGAGTCCCGGCGCCGCCCCCAGCGCCGCCCCGCCGCCCCTGGCGATGAAGCCGGCAACGCCCCCCGCCGCCGGTCCGGGGAAGCCGGCCGCGGCTCCGGTCGTCACCGGACCGGCCACTCCGCCCGCCACTCCGCCCGCCACTCCGCCGGCCGCCGCCGCCGACACCGATGCCGGCGACGAGATTCCGCTGGTGTCCGGCCCCTCCGACGAAAACAGCGGCGGCCCGGGGCCGCTGGTGCCGATGGCGCCGCGGACCAAGCCGGCGCCGCCCACCGCCGCCACCAGCCCGGCCGACGCCGCCACGGTGCCGCCGGCAGCGCCCGGCGAGGCCGCCGCCAGTGCGGTCGCGGCGCCGGTCCCGGCGCCGGTCGCAGCGGCGGCCGAGCCGCCCGCCGCCGCCAAGCCGGCCCCAGCCGCCCCGCCGCCGCCGGCGGGCCGGGTCTTCGGCAACCAGGGCAGCGACTCGCGGGTGGTCGTCCGCGCCACCCAGGACACCTGGGTTCAGGTCCGCGACGCCACCGGCAAAGACATTTTCACCAAGGTTCTCCATACCGGCGACGTCTACCGGGTGCCCGATCATACCGGCATGAGCTTGCGCACCGGCAATGCCGGCGGCCTGCTGATGATCATCAACAATGGCGAGCCGGTGCTGTTGGGTCAGGTCGGTGAGGTTCTGCGGAATCTGCCGCTCGACGGAACGCCGCCCAAGCGCCGCTGAGACCGGTCTCCCGAGTCGCCCCGTCCTCCGCTTTCTTACAGGTTGTCATGAGCGTTCGTCCCTATCGGAACATCAAGCGGCGGGTCAGCCGCCAGATCATGGTCGGCAAGGTCGCGGTCGGGGGCGATGCCCCGATCTCGGTCCAGACCATGACCAACAGCGACACCGCCGACGTCGCGGCCACCGTCGCCCAGATCCGCGCCGCCGAAGAGGCCGGGGTCGATATCGTGCGCGTCTCCTGTCCGAACGAGGAGGCAACGGCGGCGTTGAAGGAGATCGTGCGTCAGGTCTCGGTGCCGGTGGTGGCCGACATCCATTTCCACTACAAGCGCGCGATCGAGGCCGCCGAGGCCGGCGCCGCCTGCCTGCGCATCAATCCCGGCAACATCGGCTCCGACGACCGGGTGCGCGAGGTGGTCAAGGCCGCCCGCGACCATGGCTGTTCGATTCGCATCGGCGTCAACGCCGGCTCGCTGGAAAAGGAGCTGCTGGAGAAATACGGCGAGCCCTGTCCCGAGGCGCTGGTCGAGTCGGCACTCCACCACGCCCGCATTCTCGAGGATCACGATTTCCGCGCCTTCAAGATCAGCGTCAAGGCCTCGGACGTCTTCCTGGCCGTAGCCGCCTACGAGGCGCTGGCCGCCGCCTGCGATCATCCGCTCCATATCGGCATCACCGAGGCCGGCGGCCTGCGCATGGGCACCGTGAAATCCTCGATCGGACTGGGCCGCCTGCTCTGGGGCGGCATCGGCGACACCATCCGGGTTTCGCTGTCGGCGCCGCCGGTCGAAGAGGTCAAGGTCGGCTACGACATGCTGAAGGCGCTGGGGTTGCGCCAGCGCGGGGTTTCGGTGATCAGCTGCCCGAGTTGCGCCCGGCAGAACTTCGACGTCATCAAGACCGTGGAGCGCCTCGAGCAGCGCCTCGGCCATATCACGACGCCGATGAGCCTTTCGGTGATTGGCTGCGTCGTCAACGGCCCGGGCGAAGCGCGCGAAACCAACCTCGGCCTGACCGGCGGCGGCAACAACACCCACCAGATCTACCTCGAAGGCCAGCAGGCCCACCGCCTGAAGGACGACGATATCGTCGAGCATCTGGTGCGTCTGGCGGAGCAGAAGGCGGCGGAGATCGAGGCCGCGGCCAAGGGAAAGTAAGCGGCAACGGGGGGGAGCGGGATCATGGCGGTATGCCCCTGCGGCTCCGGCCGCGGTCTTGACGAGTGCTGCGGCCCGCTGCTGGCCGGCGCGCCGGCACCGAGCGCCGAAGCCCTGATGCGCTCGCGCTACAGCGCCTTCGTGACCGGCACTCTCGACCATATCGACCGCAGCCATGCCCGGGAGGCCCGGGACGAGTTCGACCGCCTCGAAGCCGAGCGGGTGGTCGACGAGGCAAAATGGCTGGGGCTGGAGATTCGCAGAGTCGTGGCCGGCGGAGCCGGCGACGAGACCGGCGAGGTCGAGTTCGTGGTCCGCTACCGCCGGCGCGGCCAGACCTACGCTCAGCATGAGCTGGCCAGCTTCTGCCGCGAGGACGGGCTCTGGAAGTACCGCAGCGGCGAACTCAATCCGAAAAGCCCGCCGCGTCAGGTCAGCAAGGTCGGCAGAAACGACGCCTGCTCCTGCGGGTCCGGAAAGAAATTCAAGAAATGCTGCGGGGCCTGAGCCGGTCGGCATCATGATCGAACACCGTTTTGCCTGCATCGCCTGCGGCCAATGCTGTTTTGGGCGGGTGCCGCTCACCCTGGACGACGCCTTCTCGCATGCTGGGCTGTTTCCCCTGGCCATGGTCTGGACGCCGGTCCGGCCGGGCAGCCGCTCGTTTGACCTGACGGCGCAACTGGGCGCGACGGTTACCCTGCGCAATCGCAAGCGGGTGGCGGTGCTGATCGCGCCCACCGCCTATCATCCGCCCGCCTTCTCCTGCCCGGCGCTGGCCGCCGACAATCTTTGCGCCATCCATGCCGACAAGCCGCTGCGCTGCCGGACCATGCCGTTCTTTCCCTACCGGGAGGAGCGGGATCAGGTCGACATGCTGGTGCCGCGCAAGGGCTGGGTGTGCGATGTCACCGCGGCGGCGCCGGTGGTCTACCGCGAGCGGGCGATCGTTGACCGCGCCGCCTTCGACCGCGAGCGGGCGGCGCTGCTGGCCGACGCCCCGGCGCTGCGCGCCTATCTCGAGGGGATGGTGAAGCGGGAACCGGCGCTGCTCGACCATCTGGCCCGGGCCGCGATGAACCCGGCGGCGGGCCACCTCATCCTCAACTTCTCGTCCTTTTTGCGCATTCACCGCAACCATGATCTGGTGGCGTTCGCCAAACGCCAGCATCCGGTGCTGGCCGAGTTTGAGCGCCGGACCGCAGCGACCCCGGCGCTGGCCGAGTTCCACCGCTATTACCGGGAGTGGGCCGCCGAACTGGAGTGGTTCGCCCGGCGGCCCCAAAGCTGAGCGGGCGCGGGGACGCCCGAGTCGCGGCCTGCCGGCCTCCGGCGTGTCGGGGCGGCGCTCTTAACGGTATATTAGCAAGCGCTGTTCCAAGGTCGGGACGCTTCGATACGCCCGATCGAAGCGACAGGATTGATATTGCTGCGCCGCATCATCGGATCGATTGTTTCCCTGGACGGACGACAGTGGTATAGCAATGACCCTTACCCTTGTTCCGGACATCTTGCGAGTTAGAGGATACCCATGAAACTGATCATCGCCATCATCAAGCCGTTCAAGCTCGACGAGGTGCGCGAAGCCCTGACGGAACTGGGCATCCAGGGCCTGACCGTAAGCGAGGTCAAGGGCTTTGGTCGACAGAAGGGCCAGACCGAGATTTACCGCGGCGAGGAATACTCGGTAAGCTTCCTGCCCAAGGTCAAGATCGAGGTGGCGGTGAGCGATCAGGTGGCCGATCAAGCGGTTGAAGCGATTCAGAAGGCCGCAACCACCGGCCGCATCGGTGACGGCAAGATTTTCGTGGCCGAACTGGTCCAGGCCGTGCGCATCCGCACCGGTGAAACCAACGCCGAAGCGCTGTAACGGCATCCGGGGCGGGGGCATTCGCCCCCCGCTGCCGCAGGTTCTTGTGCCGGGCCGCGCATGAGGCTAGACTCGTTTCCGTTTTGTACGGAACGATGGATGTGCGGTATGGCGGCCTGCGGCCTCGGCAATGACCGGCTCGACCGGCTGAGTGACTATCCCTTCACCCGCCTTGCCGCTTTGCTGGCCGACCAGCCGGTGCGAACCAACCGGCCGGCACTGATGGTGTCGCTGGGCGAGCCCCAGCACCAGCCGCCGGCGCTGATCGACGAGTCGCTGCGGGCCAACGCCCATCTCTGGGGCAAGTATCCGCCGGTGGGCGGCAGCCCCGAATTCCGCGCCGCCGTCGGCGCCTGGCTGGGCCGGCGCTATGCCTTGCCCCCGGGGCTGTTCGACGCCGAGGCGTCGGTGCTGCCGGTGGCCGGCACCCGAGAGGCCCTCTTTCTCACCGCGCTGCTGGCGGTGCCCGAGCAAAAGGCCGGACAGCGGCCGGCGGTGCTGCTGCCCAACCCGTTCTACGCCGTTTACGAGGGCGCCGGCCTGCTGGCCGGCGGCGAGCCGGTGTTTCTGGCCGCGACCCGCGACACCGGCTTTCTGCCCGATCTCGACGCGCTCGACCCGGCGCTGCTGGAGCGCACCGCCCTCTTTTATCTCTGCTCGCCCGGCAACCCGCAGGGCGCCGCCGCCGATGCCGGCTATTTCGCCCGGGCGCTCGGGCTGGCCCGGCAGTACGGCTTCGTGCTCGCGGTCGATGAGTGCTACGCCGAAATCTACACCGGGACGCCACCGGTGGGGGCGCTGGCGGTCGCGGCAGGCCTGGCCGACGGCTCGCCCTCGCCCTGGTCCAACCTCCTTGTCTTCCATTCGCTCTCGAAGCGCTCCAGCGCCGCCGGCCTGCGCTCGGGCTTCGTCGCCGGCGACCCGGCGCTGATCGGCCGCTTTTCCCGCCTCCGGAGCTATGCCAATGCCGGCACGCCGCTGCCGGTGCTGGCGGCGGCGACGGCGCTCTGGCGCGACGAGGCCCATGTCGAGGACAACCGCGCCCGCTACCGGGCCAAGTTCGACGCCGCCGCCGCCGAACTGGACGGCCGCTTCGGCTTCTACCGTCCGGCCGGCGGCTTCTTCCTCTGGCTGGAAGTCGGCGACGGCGAGGCCGCCTGCCGGCGGCTCTGGACCGAGGCCGGAGTGCGGGTGCTGCCCGGGGCCTATCTCAGCCGCCCCGACGCCGCGGGGCACAATCCCGGCGCCGCCTATATCCGGGTGGCGCTGGTTCACGACGCCGATGTCATCGCCGATGCCTGCGCCCGCATGGCGCGGGTTCTCTAGGTCGGGAATCTGGAGTATTCATGGTCTCGCTCAACGCGCCACGTCCGGACCGCCCCGCGATGAAGGATGCCCGCCCACCGTCCGGCCGCCCCGCCGCCCTGCCCCGCACGGCACCGTCCGGGCCGCAGGCGGACAGCAAGCGCGAACGGGCGCGGTTGCTCTCGCTTGCCCTGATCGCCCTGATCAAGCGCAAGGTCACCGAGCTGACCGGCCTCGGGCTGGTGCTGGCCGGCGGCCTCCTGGGCGCGATGCTGGCCTCCTACAGCCCGGGCGACCCCTCGTTCAACACCATCAAGGGCGCCGGCGGCGACTCTCCGGTGCACAATCTGATCGGCGTTCCCGGGGCCTACGTTGCGGATCTGATCACCCAGACCATCGGCTTTGCCGGCTTTCTTGCCGTCGCCGCATTCACGGTCTGGGGCATCCGGCTGGCCCTGCTGATCGGGCTGTCGCGGCCGGTCTGGCGCGGCGCGATGCTGGCTCTGGCCATGCTGTTCGCCGCGGTGGCGCTGGCAGCCTTGCCGCCGGTGACGGTGCCCGGACTCTATCGCGATTATCCCGGCGGCAGCCTCGGCCTGATCCTGTTCGACCGCCTGAGCGCCACCCGCTGGGCGATGCCGGCGCTGGTGGTCAGCGGCCTTGCCTCACTGCTGCTGTTTGCCGGCGCCCTCGGACTGCCGGTGCTGGGTTGCTTCCGGCTCGGCGCGGCGCTGCGCCGGCTGCCCGCGGCCTTTGGGCAGGCGGGGCCGAAACCGGTCCGGCGCCCAGGTGAAGGGCGCCCGCCGCCGCGGCCGCCCGGCTTCGGCTCCCGGGGCGAGCCGTCGTTTGGCGGCGCGGCGGGCGCCCCGCCGCCCGGCTATGGCCATGCCGACGATGCCCTGGCCGGGGAGGTCGAGGACGACGCCGAGGAGATGGCACCGCCGCCGCCGCGGCACCCCGAGCCGGCCGTCGCCCGCAAAGGCCAACCGGTGTCGCCGCTGGCCGAGGACGCCGCCTATCAGCTGCCGCCGCTCGACCTGTTGCGGCCGGCGCCGCCGGGCAGCCGCACCGCCCAGCTTTCCGAGGACGAAATGCGCCGCCATGCCGGCGGCCTGACCGGCGTGCTGGCCGATTTCGGCGTTCGCGGCGAGATCAAATCCTACCGGCCGGGACCGGTGGTGACGCTCTATGAGCTGGAGCCGGCACCGGGGACCAAATCCTCGCGGGTGATCGGGCTGGCCGACGATCTTGCACGCTCGATGAGCGCGGTTTCAGTGCGCGTCGCCGTGGTGCCGGGACGCAACGTGATCGGCATCGAACTGCCCAATCCCAAGCGCGAGACGGTCTGGCTGCGCGAACTGCTCGAGGCCGACGCCTACGCCCGCACCGCCGCCCGCCTCGCCCTGGTGCTGGGCAAGGACATCGGCGGCGCGCCGGTGATCGCGGACCTGGCGCGCATGCCCCATCTGCTGATCGCCGGCACCACCGGTTCGGGCAAGTCGGTCGGCATCAACACCATGATCCTGTCGCTGCTCTACCGGATGACCCCGGATCAGTGCAAATTCATCATGGTCGACCCCAAGATGCTGGAACTCTCGGTCTATGACGGCATTCCCCATCTGCTGGCCCCGGTGGTCACCGATCCCAAGCGGGCGGTGGTGGCGCTGAAATGGACCGTGCGCGAGATGGAGGACCGCTACCGCAACATGTCGAAGCTGGGGGTGCGCAACATCGAGGGCTACAACGCCCGCCTCCGCGAGGCCCGCGAGGCCGGAACCCCGCTCAGCCGCCGGGTCCAGACCGGCTTCGACCCCGACACCGGCAAGCCGATCTTCGAAGAGCAGCCGCTCGACCTCAAGGATCTGCCCTACATCGTGGTCGTGGTCGACGAAATGGCCGACCTGATGCTGGTCGCGGGCAAGGACATCGAGGCCGCGATCCAGCGTCTGGCCCAGATGGCCCGCGCCGCCGGCATCCATCTGATCATGGCCACCCAGCGGCCCTCGGTCGACGTCATCACGGGCACGATCAAGGCCAACTTTCCGACCCGGATCAGCTTCCAGGTCACCTCCAAGATCGACAGCCGCACCATTCTCGGCGAGCAGGGCGCCGAACAGTTGCTCGGCCAGGGCGACATGCTCTATATGGCCGGCGGCGGCCGCATCACCCGCGTCCACGGCCCGTTCGTCGCCGACGAAGAAGTCGAACGGGTGGTGCAGACGCTCAAGGCCCAGGGCGAACCGAGCTATATCGACGCCGTGACCGAAGACAGCGAAGCGGACGACGACGGCGACGAGCGCCCGTCATCCTCGCCGGGGACCGGCGGGGGCGGGGGCGGCAACAGCGAGGATGAGCTTTACGACAAGGCGGTGGCGCTGGTCGCCCGCGAGCGCAAGGCCTCGACCAGCTACGTCCAGCGCTTCCTGCGCATCGGCTACAACAGCGCCGCCCGGCTGATCGAACGCATGGAGAAGGAGGGCGTGATCAGCAAACCCAACGTCGCCGGCAAGCGCGAAGTCCTGGCCCGCAAACCCGAGGACGACGGGCGATGACCACCACGGGCGGCCCCGCCCCTTTCCTGACAAAGGCACGATACCCGATGCGCCATTTCATCCGTCTCCTCGCCGTCCTGCTGGTCCTCGGTTGCGCCGGCGTGGCAGCGGCGGCCCCCGCTCCGGCCAAGCTCACCGCCGCCGACCGCGCCGATGTCGCCCGCATCGAGCGCTACCTCAACGAGGTGCGGACGCTTCAGGCCCATTTTCTCCAGGTCGCCGATAACGGCAACAGCGCCGGCGGCACCTTCATGATGTCGCGCCCGGGAAAGATGAAGCTGGTCTACGACCCTCCGATCAAAGACTATGTGGTGTCCGATGGCTGGTTTGTTTTTTATTGGGATGCCGATCTGCAACAACAGTCAAGCCAGCCGCTCGGCTCCAGTCTTGCTGATCTCTTCTTGCGCGAGGTCATCAAGCTCTCGGGCGATGTCACGATCACGCGCATGGCGCGACCGGCCGGCGCCCTCGAGGTTTCGATCATCCAGACCGACGACGCCGGCAAGGGTGAACTGACCCTGATCTTCGATGACAAGCCGTTGCAGCTGCGCAAATGGCGGGTGCTCGACGCCCAGGGGCTGATCACCACGGTGGCGCTGTCCGAGATCCGCACCGGGGTCAGGCTCGAGGACGGCCTCTTCGTATTCCATGATCCCAACATCGGTAAGCGCCGGAGATAACAGCGGAAATCGGCGCCGTAAAGTTGCCACAAACACCGCCTAGAACAGGATGGCGGGTTTCCCCTGGCGGGACGCAGCTCCGGTTTTCTCTTCGACGCTCTCTCCCAACCCGTTGACAGTCGGCGCCCGCCCCCGTTTTCCGGACCGGTCGCACCCACAACCCCGAGGCTAAGCCATGGACAACAATCTCTACGGACGCAGCCGAGCCGCCAGCGCGGATTACGCCTATGAGCGCGTCGAGCTGGACGAGGGCCTTCGGCAACACATGCTGCGGGTCTACAACTATATGGTGATCGGCCTGGTGGTGACCGGCGTGATCGCCTTCGCCACCTCGACCAACATCGAACTGATGCGATTCCTGTTTGCCACGCCGCTGAAGTGGCTGGTGATGCTGGCGCCGCTGGCCTTCGTGCTGGTGCTGTCGTTCGGCATCCGAAAGCTGTCGGTCCAGGCCGCCCAGCTGGTGTTCTGGGCCTACTGTGCCGCCATGGGGCTGTCGCTGGCGACGATCTTCATCGCCTTCACCGGCACCAGCATCGCGCGGGTGTTCTTCATCACCTCCGGCACCTTCGCCGCGATGAGCCTTTATGGCTACACGACCAAGAAGGACCTCTCGGGAATGGGTTCGTTCCTGATGATGGGCCTCTTCGGCATCATAATCGCCGGCTTCGTCAATATCTTCGTCGGCTCCAGCGCGCTGCAGTTCGCGGTCTCGGTGCTGGGCGTGCTGATCTTCACCGGTCTCACCGCCTACGACACCCAGAACATCAAGGAAATGTACGCCGAGAGTTATGGCCGCGAGGCCAACGGCAAGCTCGCGATCATGGGCGCGCTCCAGCTCTACCTCGACTTCATCAACCTGTTCATGATGCTGCTTCAGCTGATCGGCGACAACCGCGAATAGCCGGTCCTCGCGATCAGGGTCGGTGCCATGCCGGGGAGCCTTGGGGCTCCCCGGTTTTTTTGTGTCCCCGGCTCAAGCCCCTGCGACGCTCTGACGCAATCTAGATTACGCAGGAAATTTTCTTATTTTTCAGCGGGATGGCAGCCGATTGCCCGGGCGGCACCGCCGCCGCTAATCCGAAGTTTACACTTACGAAATCGACACCCCATTGATCCGACGCGAACTTT
>JBAXPR010000089.1:0-14589 GCA_037132135.1 Rhodospirillaceae bacterium | reverse complement strand
GCGACTTGTAGAACTGGGTCGACGGCTGCAGGCGCTTGGTTTCCGGCGTCTGGCAGTTGCGCTTGTTCTGGGCGGCGCCGATCACGAAGGCCAGCCGGTCGGCCGAAATGCCGGCGCCGAGACGCTCGGACACCAGCTGGTCGAGCCGGGCGAGATCACCCTGGGGCACCTCGTTCTGGAGTCGCTGCTCCAACTCGGCGACCCGCGCCTCCGCGGTGTGAGTCGCTTCCTGCAACTGGGTGACGAACAGCTCGAGTTCGCCCTTCTGCCGGGAGAGCTGGCCGACCTCGTCGCGCAGACTGGCGTCGCGGTCCTTCACCTGCTCGACGCCCATCTGATAGGCAAAAACGCTGACGCCGAGGACAAACAGGACGAAGAGGACGAATTTGACGAATCCGGTCCAGACCCGTCGCCGGTATCGACGTTCGGAATCATAAAGGCCTAGTGTCATGTCGACGTTCCGATTCGGGTTCCGCCCAATCAACCATGGCGGTGGCATCAGCCGGCCCCGCGCGCGCGGCCCCTGAGGGCTTTGCGTCTGAACCGGCCGCCACCGGCTTAATGGCTAGCCACAAACTTACTGCAATGCAAGGCGAGATGCTATCTTCCCTCGATGGTACGTCAATCAACGGAGGCTCCGCTGAACCCCGGCAGATCACAACGGCCGGCGCTGCTGCTGGATCGCGACGGCGTCATTAATCTCGACCATGGCTATGTCGCCAGCCGCGACCGGTTCGAATTCACCCCCGGCATCTTCGCCCTGACCCGCCGGGCGGTCGATCTCGGCTATGCCGTCGCGGTGATCACCAATCAGGCCGGAATCGCCCGGGGCTATTACCCCGAGGCCCGGTTCCTGACGCTGAGCCGCTGGATGGCCGGCGAATTCGCCCGCGAGGGCGTCGACCTCGCCGGCATCTTCCACTGCCCCTATTATGAGCACGGCACGGTCGCCGCCTATCGCCGCGACAGTTTCTGGCGCAAGCCGGCGCCGGGGATGATCCTCGAAGCCGCGCGGAGCCTCGGCCTCGATCTGGCGCGCTCGATCTTCCTTGGCGATCAGGCCACCGACATGGCGGCGGCGGCGGCGGCGGGGGTGGGCCTCCGGGTGCTGCTCGGAGACGGCAGCCCCGACTCCGCCGGCCACGCCACCCTGGCCATCCGGGATCTGGCGGCGCTGACCGGCCGGCTGGGACGGGCCTGACCGCCGGCCGGTTAATTGTCGGTCTTGTGGCTGCTGCCCGCCATCAGACCACCGGGGTTGATGCTCGGCGATGAGACTTCGCCGAGGTTCTTGAACGCCAGCCGGAAATAGAAGGTCTGGGACGGGCCGAGGCCGGTCTGGGAGGTGAAGTCGAGATTCACCGCCGTCTGGAAGACCAGACACTCGTCGGCGTAGGTCAAGAGTACGGCGGTGCTGCGCGGCCCGGGATTGGGCCGCAGCGCCTGGGCATGGGCCGCCGAGGCCGACCAGTGCCGGGTCAGTTGCGAGCGGGCGCCGAACGACAGATATTCCTCAGGGTGCACGAGGGTGAGTTTGTCGGTATCGGGAGCGTCGCGATCGAAATGATAACCGGTACTGGCGGTGAAGACCGGAACGCCGATCGAGGTGGTCAGGGTCTGGCGCCGGGGCAGCGCGCGCTCGCCGCGGGTATTGACGCGGTAATCGGCATAGAGCCATTTCGCCGGCGACAGATCGATATGGCCGACGATGTCGGAGCCGCGCTGGTCGAGGCCGGTCCCGACCCCGAACGGCTGGTCCGAACTGAGGCGGCGGTCCTGACCGACGAAAATGCCCGCCGCCCCCTCGTTGATGCCATAGACGCCGGCGCGCACACCATAGGTGACGCGCTGCCCGCCCTCCTGACGATCGTTGCCGACGAAGCGGTTGAAGCGAAACAGGCTGGTGTCGTCGAGTTGAACGTCCCGGCTGTCCTCATTGGGAAAGTTGCGCTTGTTGCTGAGCCGGGGGGCGACGGTCAGCGCCGCCATCGGTTCGATCACCTGCTGCGACTGTTCGCCGTTGCGGGCCAGCGGATAAGACAGCTTGACCTGCGCCTGGGGAAAAATCCGGTACGCCGCGCCGTTCCGCCGGCCGGTCACGTCCTCACCGTTCCTCAAATCCACGTGCCGGTAGTCGGAGAACTTCCAGAGGTCGGCCCGCGCCCGGGCGCTGACGGTGGCCACCAGCCCGGTGCCCGAAACGAACTCCCGCGACCAGCCCGGTTCCAGCGACGCCCGGACGGTCTCGGGACCATAGCCCCGGGCGACACCGACCAACCCGGTGTCGAGAGACCAGCGCCCGCCCAGCGTCGCGCCCGGCGCACCGAGCAGCGCGTAATGGGCCAGCGGCACCACCGGCGCGACCTGAGGGTTGCCGGTGCGCAGATCCTGGAACTGATAAGTGCGAAAAGTGGCGTAATCCCGGCCGAAGAAACCCTCGGCAAAGGCCTTGCTCGTCAGCAGGTTGTCGTGGTTGCCATAGAACTGGCGCAAGAAGGTCCGGTCGCTGGCGTAGTTGATGTCGGTGCCCGCGCGCCAGGACCGGTCGAGGTCAAACTCGCTGTGGACACGGGCGAACCCGCGCATGACCTGACGATGATGGCCGACGGTAGTGGTGTTGTCGTCGCCATAGATCAGACTGCCGGTGATACTGGCGCTGCCGCTCTCAAAGCGCTTGCGCACCTCCCCCCCCAGCATCGGATACTGCCTAGTGTAGGCGGTGGCCTCAATCGTGGCGTCGAGGTCGGGCTGAATGTCGAAATAGTAGCCCTGACGATAGAACTGGCCGAGATGGCGGTTGCCGCCGACAACCGGCACCAGGAGGCCGCTGCGCCGCTTGACCGACGGGTCCGGGTGGGAGAAGTACGGCATATAAAAGACCGGCTGTCCCAGCACCTCCATCACCGCGTCGGTATAGCGGACATCCTTGTCGACGGCGTCGTGGGCCATCTTGCGCGCCCGCATCTGCCAGACCGGCGGCACGTCGGGCCGGCCGGCGCACAGCGCGCAAGGAGAATAGACGACATGATTCATCCGGGTGTAGCGGCCATCGACCCGCTCTGCCTCGGTGCCGGCGATGCGGGTGTTGTCGGCCAGGATGATGCGCGCCTTGTTGATGAAGGCGTTGCGCAGGTCGTCGGTCAGTTCGGCATAATCGGTGAAGGTCACTTCGCCGTTGGCTTCAAACACCTTCACATTGCCCGTCGCGATGACGACCCTGCTTTTCTGATTGTAGGCGACGGTGTCGGCACGAACGGTACGGCCGCCTTGGGCCAACTCGACGTTACCGCGGGCGATGACCAGCCCCAACTGCTCGTCGGAGGTCAGATCGTCGGCGATCAGCAGCGCCGGCTCTTTCTGGTTGTCGGCGGTGGCCGGCTCGGGAGCGCCGGCCGCGCCGGCCGGTCCGGCCAGCACCAGAAACGCCGACAGCACACCGGCCAGCGCCGGCCAGCGGCGCATCGGCATTCGCGTGCTGAGGCCGCGCCCGGCGGCGATGACGGAAGGAACTGGCATGGCCGCACCTTTGGTCAAGGCCGCCCCGGCTGTCAACGCCTCTCGCGCCGGCCGGGGCCGGCGCCCGGCGGAACCCCGGCTTAGGAAAACGCCTTGAACGCGATCATCGTAAAAGTATCGCGAACGCCATCCAGGGTCTGGATATGGTCGATCACAAACCGGCCAATGTCGGCATCGTTATCTAGGTAGCATTTCATCAAAAGATCGTGCTGTCCGGAAATAGAATGTACTTCCGAAACCGGCTCGATCTGCTGAACCGCCTCGTCGGCCACCTGATAAGCCTTACCAAGCTCGCATTTGACCAGCACGAAAATTGTCTGCATCGGCCTAGTCCTCCGCGCCAAGCGGCTCCGGGTCGGGGCGCGGGCGCACCGCCCGCATCAGGAACGCCGGCATGTGATCGCCAAAGCCCACCACCGAACGGTCGTCATCTTCGTCGAAGCGGCGCCGGCGCCGCTGATCGGGCTCCGAACGCACCGAAGGGTCCGGCCGCCGGCCACCACCGCCACTGGCCAACCGGCCGCCGGTCAGCGACTCGCGCACCGGCGGTTCGACCGGACGCACCCGCAACAACTCGGCTTCCGGCACCACTTCCGGCCCGGGAAGCCGTTCGCGCTCGGGCGGACGCGGCTCCCGCGCCTCCCGACTCCGGCCCCTGTCACCACCACGGTCGCCGCGGTCACCGCGGTCGCGGCCCCGACCGCGATCCCGCCCGGCGCGCTCGCGCGGCGGCGACTCGTCGGCCGTCGGCTCGGAGGCCTCGAAGCCCTCGAGGGCGACACAAGGAACGTCCTTCTTGATCAGGCGGTTGATGCTGGCCAGCATCTTGCCGTCTTCGGAGGTCGCGAGCATGAAGGCCCGGCCCGACCGCCCGGCGCGGCCGGTGCGGCCGATGCGATGGACGTAGTCCTCGGAATTGATCGGCACGTCGAAATTGAAAACGTGGCTAAGGCCGGCAATGTCGAGACCGCGCGCGGCGACATCGCTGCACACCAGGAGCGCGATCTTGCCGGCCTTGAAATGCTCCAGCGTCTCGGTGCGCTTGCTCTGGGGCAGATCGCCGTGAAGGGCGCCGACATTGAAGCCGTGTTTTTCCAGCGAACGATAGAGAATCGTGACGTCCCGCTTGCGGTTGCAGAATATCAGGGCGTTCTTGACGTCTTCGGTGCGCAGCAGATGGCGCAGCACCTTGCGCTTATCGTCGCGCTGAACCATTACCAGATTCTGCTCGACCGTCTCGGCCGGAGAAGCCGGCGGCGCCACCGTGACTTCCTTGGGATTGATCAGGAACGCTTCGGCCAGACGACGAATCTCGGGCGGCATGGTCGCCGAGAAGAACAGGGTCTGGCGCAGGCGCGGCAGCAACGAGACGATGCGCTCAATGTCGGGGATGAACCCCATATCGAGCATGCGATCGGCTTCGTCGATGACGAACACCTTGATATCGTTGAGCATGATGTTGCCGCGATCGAACAGGTCCATCATGCGGCCCGGGGTCGCGATCAGCACGTCGACGCCGCGATCGAGCTTGCGCACCTGTTCGCCGAACGCCTCGCCGCCAATCAGCAGCGCCATATTCAGTTTGTTGTATTTGCCGTAGGTCTCGAAATTCTCCGCAACCTGCGCCGCCAGTTCGCGGGTCGGTTCCAGGATCAGCGATCGCGGCATGCGGGCCCGCGCCCGTCCCGAGGCCAGAATGTCGATCATGGGCAAGGTGAAGGAGGCGGTCTTGCCGGTGCCGGTCTGGGCGCATCCCAGAATGTCGCGACCTTGCAATACCAGGGGAATAGCTTGTTCCTGAATGGGTGTCGGCTGCGTATAGCCGGCATCCTCGACCGCTTTCAGGACATCCGGTCCGAGCCCAAGGTCTGAAAAACTCATCCTGTCTTTTTCTAATGAGAGAAGCGGCGACGGCCGCGCTCCGAACCCTCCGCACCCGCGAAGACCGGCCAGCCCGTATCGCCTATTGATCGGGAGGGGAGCATAGAAAGCTGGGGCCGTCTGTCAAGGTTCTTCGACGCAGGGCAGGACACCGGCGGGACCGGCTGGCGCAATTCCGCCGCCAAAACATGTGACAAGCGGCGACTCGACGCCTACCATGGTGACACTCGCCACGGCGGTTCATGGACGGTCCCGGATGCTGCTTTCGGTCAAACGCTCGACTCTGCTGATCATCGACCTGCAGGAACGACTGGCGCCCGCGGTGCACGACCTCAAGCGCGTGCTCGCCAACGTCAAGATTCTGCTGGCCGCTGCCCGCACCCTCGAGGTGCCGGTGCTGGCCTCCGAGCAGTACCCCAAGGGGCTGGGGCCGACCCTGCCCGAAATCGCGGCTTTGCTGGCAACCGGCGGCGCTCCCCAGCCTGTGATTGAAAAAACCCATTTTTCCTGTCTGGCAGAGCCCGGCTTCGCCGAGTTTCTGGCCCCGGCGCCGCGCGATCAGATCGTGATCGCCGGGATCGAAGCCCATGTCTGCGTGCTCCAGACCGCGCTCGACTTCAAGGCCATGGACCGCGACGTCTTCGTGGTCGCCGACGCCTGCTCGTCGCGCAGCCAGGCCAACGCCGACCTCGCCTTCGAGCGCATGCGCCGCAACGACATCGACGTCGTCAGCACCGAGATGGTGGTCTTCGAGTGGCTGCATCAGGCCGGCTCCCCGGCCTTCAAAAGCCTCAGCGCCCTGGTCCGCTGAGATGAGCGAAAGCGCCGAAGCCGATCGCCTGCCCCTGCTGTTCCTGCCCGGCCTGCTGTGCGACCGGGCTTTGTGGGAGAATCAGGTCCGCCATCTCGCCGATGTCGCCGAGTCGGAGGTCATGGACCTGACCCAGGCCGACACCGTCGAGGCCCTGGCCACCCGGGTGCTGGCCACGGCGCCGCCCCGCTTCGCCCTCGCCGCGCTCTCGATGGGCGGCTATGTCGCGATGGAAATCCTGCGCCGCAGCCCCGAACGGGTGATCAAGCTGGCCCTGATCGATACCACCGCCCGTCCCGACAGCCCCGAGCAGCTGTCGCGCCGCCGCGGCCTGATCGGCCTCGCCCGCTCGGGCAAGTTCCGCGGCGTCACCCCCCGGTTGCTGCCGCTGCTGATCCATCCCGACCGTCAGGCCGATCACGATCTGACCACCACGATCATGGTCATGGCCGAACGGGTCGGCCAGGAGGCCTTCATCCGGCAGCAGACCGCGATCATGGGCCGTCCGGACGCCCGGCCGGGCCTCGGCGCCGTCACCTGCCCGGCCCTGGTGATCGGCGGCCGCGAAGACGCCCTGACCCCGCCGGCCCTGCTCGCCGAAATTGCCGCTCTCATCCCGGGCGCCCGCCACGTGATCATCGAGGATTGCGGCCATCTGCCACCGCTGGAACGCCCTCACGCCCTTTCGGCCCTGCTGCGCCAGTGGCTGATCTATGGCTGAGACCAGCCGGCGGGCCGCGGCATGAAACGCCCGGTCGCCGATTTCCCCTCCCGGCACAAAAGGCCCCCATGGACAGCACCGCCCGCAGCGTCACTCCCGAGGACATGACCCGACTGTGCCAGGGCACCCTGCCCGGCCTCTTTGGCATCACGGTCACGGCGCTGGCGCCGCGCAAGGTGACCACCAGCCTGGTCGTCCGGCCCGAGTTCCTGGCTCCCAACCGCTTCCTTCATGCCGGAACCCTGGTCACCCTGGCCGATACCACCTGTGGCATCGGCACCATCGTGGCGCTGGGCGACTCGGGAGACTCGTTCACCACCGTCGAACTCAAGACCAACTTCCTCGGCACGGTGCGCGAGGGTACGCTGACCTGCGTGGCCACCGCCCAGCATCTCGGCCGCGCCACCCAGATCTGGGACGCCGAGGTCAGCGCCGCCGCCACTGGCAAGCGCCTCGCCCTCTTCCGCTGCACCCAGATGATCCTAGCCCGCTGACCTCTTGCCGCCGCCGATCCGGGGCTCCTCGCCCCGGAGCAGGCGGCGGATGTTGGCCTCATGGCGGATAAAGATCAGCCCGGCGATGAACAGCGCCGCCACCGCCAGCGGCCCGCCGGCCAGCGCCCAGGCGAGCAGCGGCGCCAGCCCGGCGGCGACCAGCGCCGCCAGTGACGAAATACGAAAGACATACGCGGTCAGCAGCCAGACCAGCGCCACCGAAAGACCGACCGGCCAGGCCGCCGCCAGCAGAATGCCGAGCGCGGTGGCCACGCCCTTGCCGCCCTTGAAGCCGAGCCAGACCGGAAAGGAATGGCCGAGCATCGCCCCGGCCGCCGCCGCCAGCGCCGGCGCTTCGCCCAGCAGCAGCCCGGCCAGCAGCACCGCCGCCGCACCCTTGCCGCCGTCGAGCAGCAGGGTTGCCGCCGCCAGCGCCTTGTTGCCGGTGCGCAGGACATTGGTGGCGCCGATGTTGCCCGAGCCGATGCTCCGGATGTCGCCGAGCCCTGCCAGCCAGGTCAGCAGCAGGCCGAAGGGAATCGAGCCCAGGAGATAGCCAGCCGCCGCGGCAAGCAAAACTGTCGTGAGTATGTCGGTCGGCATACATCAATCCTCCCGCACGAACACGGTCCGGCCGTCGACGATGGTGCGCACCGCCCGCCCGGTCACCGGCATCTCGTCGAAGGGCGAGTTCTTGGACTTCGAGAGAAAGGCCTCGGCGTCGACCACCCAGGGCCGGTCGAGGTCGAAGACCACGAGGTCGGCCGGGCCGCCGGTCTGAAGCCGCCCGACCCCGCTGGGCAGCCGCAGCAGGTCGGCCGGCCGGCAGGTCAGCGCCCGCAGCGCCACCATCAGCGGCACCTGCCGCTTGTGCACCAGCCCGAGGGTCAGCGGCAGCAGGGTCTCCAGCCCGATCACCCCGAACGCCGCCGCCGCGAACGGCACCCGCTTGCTGTCGGCGTCGTGGGGTGCGTGATCGCTGGCGATGGCGTCAATGGTGCCGTCGGCCAGCCCCTCGACGATCGCCCGCCGGTCCATCTCGCCGCGCAGCGGTGGCGACACCTTGGCAAAGGTCCGGTAGTCGCCGACATCGGTCTCGGTGAGCGCGAAATAGTGGGGCGCGGTGTCGCAGGTCACGCGCACGCCCCGGGCCTTGGCCCGCCGGATCACCTCGACCGATTCGCGGGTCGAGACGTGGGCGACGTGATAGCGGGCGCCGCTGGCCTCGACCAGCCTGAGATCCCGCTCGATCATCAGAACCTCGGCCAGCGGCGAAATGCCCGAGAGCCCAAGCCGGGTCGCGATCTCACCCCGGTTCATCATGCCGCCGGCGGCCAGCGACGGCTCCTCGGGGTGCTGCACCACCAGCAGATCGAAGGTCGTGGAATAGCTGAGCGCCCGCTGCATCACCTTGGCGTCGGCCACCGCCCGGGTGCCATCGGTGAAGGCCACCGCGCCGGCCTCGGAGAGCAGGCCCATCTCGGTCAGCTCGCGGCCCTCCAGGCGCCGGGTCAGCGCCGCCTGGGCGAAGATCTTGACCAGCCGGACCTCGCGGGCACGCCGGGCGATGAACTCGATCGACGACACGCTGTCGAGCGGCGGGTCGCTGTTGGGCAGGCACGCGAGCGCGGTGACGCCGCCGGCCGCCGCGGCCTGACTGGCGGTGAGGATAGTTTCCTTGTGCTCGGCGCCAGGCTCGCCCACCGACACCCGCATGTCGACCAGCCCCGGGGCAAGGCAGAGGCCGGCGAGATCGACCTGCTCGATCCCTTCGGGCACACCACCCGGAAACAGCCCCGGCCCGAAGGCGGCGATTCGGGTGTCCTCGGTCAGCAGAGCCCCCGGCTGATCCAGCCCGCTCGCCGGATCCAGCAGCCGGGCGTTGAGATAAGCGACACGGCGAGTCATCGGCGATCCCCGGCGAAAGTCAGTACCGGCAAGGGTTATAGGCCGGGCCGGCGCGGCGGGCAATGGCCCCGGCACGATCCCCTTACCGACCGGTCCTTAAGGGTTTTTTTTCGCCACTCGCCTGCGTTCGAGGCTGGCAGCAGGGAGGGAACATAAGGAATAATCACTCCCGGAGTCTCCGGGTGGACAGGATTCTTAGGCGCCTTTCCCGCCCGGAAAGTTCCCGACCGGAGAGATACGATCCGCGGCCTTTCGGATGAAGCCGCCGGCAAGAGAAGGGGGTACCTGGATGGCTGACGGAACCGACCCGTTTTCCGGCCGAGGCACCCCGCCGCGCCGCGGCGAACCGCTGCGGGCCGAGGTCCCGACGGTTGAGGTCCCGGCGGTTGAGGTCAAGGTCGCCGACACCCCGACCGGCTTCCGCCTGCCCGACCTCGGCATCGCCACCAGCCTCGGCCAGCTGACGGTGTCGCTCTTTCGCAGCAAAACGGCGACCGCCGCCCAAGCCGCCGCGCCGGCCCAGAGCCCAAGCCCCCAGGGCCGGCTGATCTTCGCCATCGACGCCACCGCCAGCCGCGAGCGGACCTGGGACCAAGCCTGCCATATCCAGGCCGAGATGTTCGACGCGGTGGCGAAACTGGGCCGGCTCGATGTCCAGTTGGTCCACTTCCGCGGCCTTTGCGACTTCGGGGCCAGCCCATGGTACCAGAACGCCGAGGCGCTCTCCAAACGCATGACCGCAGTCCACTGCCTGTCCGGCCAGACCCAGCTGCGCCGGGTGCTTGCCCATGCCCTGAGGGAGACCAGACAGCGGCGGGTCAACGCCGTGATCTATGTCGGCGACGCGGTTGAAGAGGATCTGGCGCCGCTGCTGACCCTGGCCGGCGAACTCGGCATGCTTGGCACGCCGGTGTTCGTCTTCCACGAGGCCGCGGAGGAAACCGGCAGCGCCGAGGACGAGAAGGTCGGCCCCCAGGTCGAGGCCTGCCTGCGCCAGATCGCCCGGCTGTCGGGCGGCGCCTACTGTCCGTTCGACATCGCCAGCGCCGGCCAGCTGCGCGGCCTGCTGCGCGCGGTCGCGCTCTATGCCGTGGCCGGACGGCTGGCCCTGCCTGACCTCCGCGCCAACCGGGCGCGCGCCACCGAGGGAGGGCGGATCGAGTCCCTTCTCGAAACACTTTACCAGCAGATGAACTGGCGCCCCGGCCGTTAGAAGGCAGCATCTCCCTTGTCTGAAACCGCAATCATCGCGCCCTATGTGGCGATCGTGCTCGGCGGCTCGGCCCGTCTGCTGGTGCGCGGTTTCGTGCAGGGCGATGTCTTTGCGCTCTTCAAGGGCGTGGCCGTGCTCGGCCTCGGACTCTGCGTCTTCATCATTGCCGCCCTCTTCGTCAACGGCCATACCGCCGGTGCCATCGCCGCCAGCGCGGTGATCGGCCCGATGACCCTCGGCGGTTTTCTGATCTGGCACTTCGTGCTGCGCCGCGAGCGCCCGGCCGCGCCGGCCGCGAAGGCCGCGGCCGGCGTCCCGCCGCCGGCCGCGAAGGCGCCGCTCAAGACCGGACGGCTGGCCGGCCGGCTGCTGAGGCTGATCGGAATCAGCCTCGTCGCGATCCCCGGCATCGTCTTTGCAGCCCGCCTGATCGCCGACCATCACCTGATCGCCGGCCTCGGCATCGCGATGATCGTGATCCTGATGATCGCGGGCGGCCTGACCGTGCTCCACATCATCGCCATGGTCGAGCGCGAGCGCAAGGAGCGGCTCCGGCGCCACGCCGAGCCGACCCCGACCCCGACCCGTGCGACCGCCGCCCCCAGCCGGGCCGGCGGCGACAGCCCCGGCCGGAGCGACGCCGAAGACCCGCCCCGGCCCCGCCGCTCCCAGGTCGAAACCCGCTTCGTGCGCATGACCCTCGATCACGGCTCGGGCACGATGGCCGGCGAGATCATCACCGGCCCCGAACGCGGGCAGACCCTGGCCGCGCTGCCCCTTGAGCGCCTGCTCGAGCTGCTGGAGGGCTGGCGCCAGGAGGACCCGACCACGGCGGTGGTCATCGAGTCGTGGCTCGACCGCACCAGCCCGGACTGGCGCGAGCGCCGTCAGCGCTCCGGCGGCGACGGCCCGAGCCTCAGCCGCGAGGACGCCACGGCCATTCTCGGCCTGCCCGCCGACGCCACCTTGGGCGCGATCAAGGAAGCCCACCGCCGGCTGATGGCCCGGGTCCATCCCGACCAGGGGGGCTCGACCTGGCTGGCCTCCAAAGTCAATGAAGCCCGTGACGCCCTGCTGGAGGGTTGAAGCGCGGGCGGCGCCCGGTCCACACTGCGCCGGTGTCCCGGTTCCGGAGCGTCGCCCGTGTCCCCTGCCCCCCCCAGTTTCACGCTGGCGCCCGTGCTGGCCCTGGCCCTGGCCGCCTGCACCGCCCCGGACTGCGCGCCGGGCACGACCCCCGGCATCGTCACCACGCTGTTCTTCGGCCTGTCGCGGCAGAACCAGCCCGACGTTCCCGAGGCGGCATGGCGGGATTTCCTGGAGCGCGACCTGCTCGGACAGTTGCCCGGCGCCACCGTGGTCGAGGGCCTCGGCGCCGTTCGCGAGCCCGGAAAAGCCCCGGTCACCGAGCGCAGCCGGGTGGTGACGATCGGCCACCGCGGCAACCCGGAGCAGCGGCAGGCCCTGGCCGAAGCGATCGGGCGCTACCGGTCCCGGTTCGACCAATGGGGAGTCGGCCGCGCCGATGTCGGGGCCTGCACGAATTTTGATTAGGATCACCCTTGCGCCCGCGCCGGGGATTTGCTATCTCCGGCCACCCAAGTGGACGCCGGAAAAAATGCGGTCGTGGCGGAACTGGTAGACGCGCAGCGTTGAGGTCGCTGTGGGAGAGATCCCGTGGAAGTTCGAGTCTTCTCGACCGCACCACTTTTTCTTGTTTTTCTTGTTGAATTAGGCAGGTCGCCCGGCGAGGATGGCGCCGGACTCTCAGTTCCCGACCGGAAGCCATCATGACCAAGAGCCTGTCCCAGAGCGCGCTCGACTATCACCGTCAATACCCCCCCGGAAAAATCGAGGTCGTCCCGACCAAGCCGCTGGCCAACCAGCGCGACTTGGCGCTGGCCTATTCTCCGGGGGTTGCCGCCGCCTGCGAGGCGATCGTCGCCGATCCCCGTGAGGCCGCCACCCTGACCGCCCGGGCCAATCTGGTCGCGGTGCTGACCAACGGCACCGCGGTGCTCGGCCTCGGCGCGATCGGGCCGCTGGCGGCCAAGCCGGTGATGGAGGGCAAAGGGGTGCTCTTCAAGAAGTTCGCCGGCATCGACGTCTTCGACATCGAGGTCAATGAGACCGATGTCGACAAGCTGGTCGACATCGTCGCCTCTCTGGAGCCGACCTTCGGCGGCATCAATCTCGAGGACATCAAGGCCCCCGAGTGCTTCGAGGTCGAAGCGCGACTCCGCGCCCGGATGAAAATCCCGGTCTTTCACGACGATCAGCACGGCACCGCGATCATCGTCGCCGCCGCGGTGATCAACGGCCTCCGGGTCCAGGGCAAGGACATCAAGACAGTCAAGCTGGTTTCGTCGGGTGCCGGCGCCGCCGCGCTGGCCTGCCTCGACCTCCTGGTCGATCTGGTCGGGATTCCGCTCGAAAACATCACCGTCACCGATATCGCCGGCGTGGTCTATGAGGGCCGGGTCGAACTGATGGACGCCCGCAAGGCCCGCTACGCCAAGCCGACCAGCGCCCGCACCCTGACCGATGCAATCGAGAACGCCGACATCTTCCTTGGCCTGTCCGCCGCCGGGGTGCTGAAACCGGGCATGGTGGCGCTGATGGCCGCCAAACCGCTGATTCTGGCGCTGGCCAATCCGACGCCGGAAATTCTGCCCGACGAGGTCCGGCGGGTGCGCGACGACGCGGTGATCGCGACCGGCCGCTCTGACTTTCACAATCAGGTCAACAACGTGCTCTGCTTCCCCTTCATCTTCCGGGGCGCGCTCGACGTCGGCGCGACCACGATCAATGAAGAGATGAAGAAGGCGGCGGTGCAGGCGATCGCCGAACTGGCCCACGCCGAGGCCAGCGACGTGGTCGCGGCGGCCTATGGCGACGCGCCCCTGAAATTCGGCCCCGACTACATCATTCCCAAGCCCTTCGATCCCCGGCTGATCGTGGCCATCGCACCCGCGGTGGCGCGGGCGGCGATGGACAGCGGCGTGGCCACCCGGCCGATCACCGATTTCGACCTCTACCGGGAGCGCCTCAGCCAGTTCGTCTACCGCTCCGGCCAGACCATGCGGCCGCTGTTCTCACGTGCCAAACAGGATGTCCAGCGCGTCGCCTACGCCGAGGGCGAGGATCCGCGGGTGCTCCAGGCGGTGCAGGTGGTGGTCGACGAAGGGCTGGCGCGGCCGATCCTGATCGGCCGGCGCGATGTCGTCCAGAAGCGCATCGCCCACCATGGCCTGCGCCTCGCCGTCGGCACCGATTTCGATCTGGTGGATCCCGAGAATGATTCGCGCTATAAGGAATACTGGACGCTCTATCACAATCTGATGGAGCGGCGGGGCGTCACCCCCTCGGCGGCCCAGACCGTGGTCCGCACCAACACCACGGTGATCGCGGCGCTGATGCTGCTGCGCAATGAGGTCGACGCCATGCTGGCCGGGGCGGTCGGCAACGCCGCCGGCCATCTCAAGGACACCATCAACATTCTCGGCCTGCAACCGGGGGTGAGCAACGCCTCGGCGATGAGCACCCTCATTCTGCGGCGGGGCACGATCTTCCTCTGCGACACCCGGGTCAACCCCGACCCGACCGCCGAACAGGTCGCCGAGATGACGATCCTGGCCGCGGCGGCGGTGAAGCGGTTCCTGATCCAGCCCAAGATCGCGCTGCTCTCGCATTCCAACTTCGGCAGCCAGAGCACGCCGGGCGCGATCAAGATGCGTCAGGCGCTCGAACTGATCCTGCGGCGCGCCCCCGACCTCGAGGTCGAAGGCGAAATGCAGGCCAACGTCGCCCTCACCGACGACGTCCGCCAGCGGCTGTTCCCCAACTCGCGCCTGAAGGGCGAGGCCAACCTCCTGGTGATGCCGACTCTCGACGCCGCCCACATCGCGCTCAACCTCGCGCGCTCGGTCACCGACTGCCTGCTGGTCGGGCCGATCCTGCTCGGTGCGGCGCGGCCGGCCCATATCCTCAGCCAGTCCTCCAGCGTCCGCGGCATCGTCAACATGACGGCGGTGGCGGCGGTGGA
>JBAXPR010000088.1:0-15535 GCA_037132135.1 Rhodospirillaceae bacterium | reverse complement strand
TTTCAATCAATTCAGCAAGTGCGATGCTGGTGTCGGTCATCGTGATGTCTCCGGTCGGTTACTGTGGTTCGCAACCAGAACCTAGCGGAGACCTACGATGGCCGCCCGAATTTTTCGGAGCCCGCCGCAACCCCGGGCTGTGCTCGCCTCGCGAGCTTCGCCTGGGGTTGCGGCGGGCTCTTACACCACTCCGTGGGACGCCAGCTCCTCGTTCGACTGTAGAATCGTTGAGTTCACAGAGTCTCCGGCCGCGCTCTCGCGGTGTGAAGCCCATGATGCCGACCTCGTTCTGGTCGATTATATCATGCCTGACCTGGATGGTATTGAGTTCGTCGGCCGGTTTCGCCAGCTGCCGGGCCGGGAGCATGTTCCCGTGGTAATGGTGACCTCATCCGATGTTCGCGAGGTTCGCTACCGGGCGCTCGGCTGCGGCGCCACCGACTTTCTGAACAAGCCGCTGGACAAGACCGAACTGGTGGCGCGCTGCCGAAATATGCTGACCATCCGCCGCAGCCAGCTCCTGCTGCTCGATCGCGCCGCCTGGCTGGCCGCCGAAGTGCAGAAGGCCACACTCGAAGTGCTGGAGCGCGAGCGGGAGGTGATTCTGCGGCTCTCGAAGGCGGCCGAGTTCCGCGATCCCGAGACCGGCTCGCATCTGGTTCGCATGGCCTGCTATACCCGGCTGATCGCGGTCCGCCTCGGTCTCGGTATGGAGATGTGCGACCTCCTGTATAGCGCGGCGCCGATGCACGATGTCGGCAAGGTCGGGATTGCCGACCACATCCTGCTCAAGCCGGGGCGCCTGACCGCCGACGAGTTTGCGATCATGAAGCGCCATGCCGAGATCGGCCACGAAATCCTCAAGGGCAGCCCGTCGGCGCTGTTGCGCTGCGCCGCCCTGATCGCGTTGACCCACCACGAGAAGTTCAACGGCAGCGGCTATCCGCGGGGACTCATGGCCGAGGAGTGTCCGATCGAGGGCCGGATCATCGCGGTCGCCGACGTTTTCGACGCCCTGACCTCGGAGCGGGTCTACAAGCGGGCGTGGCCACCCGACGCCGCCCGCGACTTCCTGATCGCCCACCGGGGCAGCCATTTCGATCCCGCCTGCGTCGATGCCTTCATCGGGAGCTGGGATGAGGCGATGGAGGTTCGGCGGCGCCATGCCGACCCCGACTATGGCTTCGACATCAGCGAACCCGAACCCGTCTACTGATGCCGCTGGTCCCGGGATCGCGCCGCCGGCCTACTTCAGCAGCACGGTATCGAGCAGACCCGAGGAGCGGAGCAGGGTGAAGGCGGCGATGGTGACGTCGGCCTCGGCCGAAGCGGCGTCGCTCTGGGCGTTGATCAGCGAGGTCTCGCCCGACAGCACCTCGATCAGGGTGCGCCGGCCGAGCCGCCGTTCCTCGCCGGCCAGCCGCAGGAACTCGCCGGAGATCTGGACCTGATTTTGCAAGTGGCGGGCGTTTTCGCGTGCGGTGTCGAGGTTCTGCCAGGCATTGCGGACCTGCTCTTCGACCAGATCCCGAAGTTCGATGTATTTGTTGTCGACCGAGACATAGGCTTGGCGGGCGGCCTCGATGGCATCGAAGGAGCCGAGGCCGGCGTTGAACTGGTAGGACATCTCGACCTTGAAGATGTGCTGGGTGCGGTCGGCCGAGACGCCATCGGGATTGCGGTCCCATTTGCGCTGGGCGATGGCGTTGATCTTGGGATAAAGCTCGGTGCCGCGGACGCGGTCGATCTCGGTGCGGGCGGAGTCGGTGGAGAGGCGCAGCACTTCCAACTGGCGGTTGTTCTTGCGGCCATGCTCGATGGCGCCATCGAGGTCGGTCGGCAGCAGATCCACCGGTACGGCGACGTGCTGGCGAAGGTCGTCGGCGTCGGGGTTGCGCCCGAAGAGGGCGCGGAAGCGGTTGTGGGCGGAAATCAGCTGGCCCTTGGCGCGCACCAGTCGGGCCTCGGCGCCGGCGAGTTGGCTCTTCGACTGAAGAACGTCGGAGGTGAAGCCGCCACCCATCACCACCCGGCTTTGCTCCATGCCGGTCTGCTTGGTGATGTTGGCCACCGACTGCCGGGCGAAGCCCTCGGTCAGGCGCGCCCGTTCCAGATTGACGTAGGCGGTCAGCGCCTCCAGCGCCAGATCCTGGGTAGTCTGGGCCAGCGCGGCCTCGGATTGCCGGATACCGATGTCGGCCTTGTCGACGGTGGTGCGGGTGGTGCCGAAGTCCCACAGTGTCTGGCGCAGGCCGAAGGTCAGCTCGCGGGTCGGCAGATCGGTCGTTGGGGTGGTGTTGTTGAAGGACATGCGCTGACGCCCTGCCGAGGTGGTCAGGGTCAGGTCGGGGTAATAAGCGGAACGGGCTTTGGCCGCCGCCGCCTTGGCCGCCGCGACATCGGCCTTGGCGGCGAGGACCCGCTTATGGGTGTCGATCAGGTTCGATAACGCCACCCGATAGTCTTCGGCCGTGGCCGGGCGGGGCTGCGAGACGGCGCAGCAGAGTCCGAGGGCAAGGGCGAGGGCGATCCGCGGGATCATCAAACGGCTACCTTTCCTGGAACGCCAGACGGAGGGACCGGAACCACGGGCTGAGCAGGTATTCCGCCACCGACCGGCTGCCGATACGGATGGAGCACAAGACCTGCATGCCCGGATAGAGCTGATAGTCCCAGCCTCCGACCGTGAAATGACTTTGCCGGGTTTCTATGCGCACCCGGTAGAACGAACGCCCGCCGCCCGCCGTCCCCTGGCTGCCCGAACTGACTACCGCGTCGGGGCTGACCCGGACCACCTGACCTTCGAGATGGCCGAAGACCGAAGCTTCGGGGCTGGCCAGGGTCACCCGGACCGGCTGTCCGGCATGGATATAGCTGATATCCTGGATCGGCAACTGCGCTTCGATGATCAGCCGGTCCTCCACCGGCACGATCTCGGCCACGGTCTGGCCGGGCTGGATCACCCCGCCCTCGGTGGACACCGCCAGGGTCTTGACGATCCCGTCGACCGGCGCCCGCAGCACCGTGCGCTCCTCGATGTTGGCGAATTTGAGCGCGCGCTGGCCAAGCTCGTCGACCTGTTGCTGGGCCTGGCCCAGTTCCTTGCGCGCCTGCTCCAACTGGGTTTCGGTGAGCGAACCCAGCCGCTCGCGGGCTTCGGCGAGCGCCGCCTCGGAGCGGGGCAGGGCGTTCTCGTCGCCTTCCAGCAAGGTGCGCAGGCTTTGCTGCTGGCGCAGGAGTTCCAGGTGGGCCATGCGGCTGGTAAGGTCGCCGCGCAGCATGTTGGAGCTGATCTGGACCTCGCTGGTGATGATCTCGAGGGACTTGCGGTTGTTGGCGATCCTGAGGCCGAGTTCGCGGACGTCGCCCTCGCGCTGGATGACCAGATTGCGCTGGATCGCGAGGTCGTGGTGCGCGCGCTTGCGCCGGGTCTCGAAAATCTCGCGCGCCTGAGCCGCAAGATCGGGGGTGGCGCTTTCCAGCTCGGCCGGAATGTCGAGCACGGCTCTGCCCTCGATCTCGGCGCCGAGGCGCAGGACATCGAGTCGCAGCCCGGTCAGGCGTTTGGTCAGCTCGCGGGCGTCGGACTGGGCGCGAATCGGGTCGAGCCGGATCAGCGCCTGACCCTTTTTTACCAGCGCTCCTTCTTCGACCAGAATCTCCGAGACGATGCCGCCTTCAAGATGCTGAACCGCCTTGAGCCGGGTCGCCGGGGTGACCTCGCCCTGGGCGTTGCTGACGACATCGAGCGGGGCCAGCGTCGCCCACAGCACCAGCAGCGCCAGGAGGCCGAGCCCGGCCAGGAGGAAGCGGCGCTCGGCGGCGCGCGGGCCGGTGCCCGGTCTGATCAGCCCCGCGATCATGCCGGACCTCCCTCGGCCGGGGTGGCGCGCAGCAGCGCCGGTTCGCCGCCGTCGAAGCGCAGCAGTAGCTTGGCGCCGCCGAGGATCACCGGATCGTGGCTGATCACCACCAGGGTCTTGCCCCGGCGGGCGAACTCGATCAGCAGGCTGTAGACCGCCTGGGCGCCCTCGCGGTCGAGCCCCTCGGAAGGCTCGTCGAGCAGCACCAGCCGCCCGTCGACCAGGATCGCCCGCGCCATGGCGAGGCGGCGGCGCAGGCCGGGCGCCAGATGACGGCCGCCGCCGGCCAGCGGCTGATCCAGTCCGGCCGGGTGGCGGTCGGCCAACTCCTGCAGGCCGGTGACGGCGAGGCAGCGCAGCATGGCGGCTTCGTCGGCATCGGGACGGGCGGCGGCAAGGTTTTCGCGCAGGCTGCCCTCGAGAAACACCGGCTCCTGGGGCAGCCACGAGACCTGACGGCGCCACCAGTCGAGGGAAATCTGCCGCAGATCCACGCCATCGATGCGGATCTGCCCGCGCGAAGGCTCGATCAGGCCGGCGATCAGGCGCAGCAGACTCGACTTGCCGGTGCCGTTGCGGCCGCTGATCACCAGCACGCTGCCGGGCTCGAGCGCCAGCCGGAGTGCCGAAAACAGGGGCGCCACCGCGCCGGGATAAACGAGGCCGACGCCGTCGAGTTCGATCCGCCCCGACCAGTCGGAGAGGGTCTTGCGGCCCTCAGGCTCGCCGGTGGTCGCGGCGAAGGCACGGGCGGCGGCCAGACTCTGTTGCGCGGTGGCGAGAGCCTTGCCCATCTGGACCAGCCGGGTCAGCGGCGCCAGTGCCCGGGCCGCAATCAGGTTGGCGCCGATCAGGGCGCCGACGTCGAGCTGTCCCAGCACCACCAGCACGGCGCCGACCGCGATCACCGCCGCGCCCATCAGCGCCTGCATCGCCTGGATCAGCGAGCCGCCGGTGTGCTGGCTGAGGGCGATGGCGGCGCGGGTGGCGCGGGCCTCGGTGGTAGCGGCGCGCCAGCGCGCCATCAGCAGCGGCGCGCCGTGGAAGTGGCGCAGGGTGTCGGCCCCGGCGATGGTGGCGTTGATCAGGGTGTTGACCCGCTCACCCAGCCCGCCCAGAGCCAGAAGTGGCCGTGTCAGGTGCTGCTGCCCCCGCCAGGCCAGCAGCGCGGTGGCGGCGCAGAACAGCACCGCCACCAGCGCCAGGGGCGCCGAGAGCAGGGCGAGGGCGAGCAGGAACAGGGCCGAGAACGGCAGATCGGCCAGCGCGGTGAGGTTGGCCGGCCCCAGCGCCTGCTCGGCGCGTTCGATGCCGCGCACCAGTTCGGCCCGCTCACCGGCCGGCCGCTTTTCCAGGGCATCGACGCGGGCGGTGAGCATCAGTCCGAAAACGCCGGTGGCCAGCCGTTCGTCGGCATCGCCGACGATCTCCTCTGCCAGGGTCAGACGCAGACGGCGAAAGACGTGCTCGGCGCCGATCGCGATCACCACCCCCAGGGTCAGGCTGGCCAGGGTGCCGGTGACGCCATAGCTGACATAGCGGTTGAGGACCTGGATGACGTAGAGCGAAGACATCAGACCGAGGACGTTGATCACCAGCGACGCCAGCATCAGATACGCTGTCGCCGACCGGTTCCGGATCATCCGCGCGATCAGTTCGCCCATGGCATGCGTCCGCTCGCTCAGCTTTCGGCGGTCAGGGGCGGAGCCAGCAGCGGCACCACGGTCTCAAAGGCCGCGGGACCGGCCGCGGCGGGCGCCGGCGGCGACCAGTCGATGCCGTTGGCGTGGAAGCGCTCCCAGATGCGGGCCATCACCTCGTTGACCACCACGTTCTCATCGTTGCCCTTCTTGACGTAGAACTTGACCCGGTAACGGGCGGCCCAGATGCCGTTCTGGCATTCGACACCCTTGAACTGGGCGTCGGGGCCGAAATAGGCGCTGGTGAGGTTGAGAAAGATGTCGAAGCTGTCGAGGGCATCCTTGATCAGCCGGCGCACCAGCCGGGGGTCGTAGCGCGGGTCGACGAACACGGGCACCCGGACGAAGTTCGCGTCCATGTTGCTGTAATTGTGAATCTCCGCTTCCGAGACCTTGGCGTTGGCCAGACAGACCAGTTGGCCTTCGAGGTGGCGGATGCGGATGGTGCGCCAGGTGATGTCGATCACCTGACCCATGACGTTGGCGTTAAGCTTGATATAGTCTCCGACATTGAAGGGGCGCTCGATGTTAAGCACGATTCCCGAAAAAATGTTGGCGATGTTGGCCTGAATCGCGAGGCCGATGATCATCGCCATCAGGCCTGAGGTCGCGAGCAGGCTGGTCACCGTTTTGCCCATCACGAAGGCGATCACGCCGAAGATCGCGAAGAGATAGATGATCAGTGCCGTGATCGCGCGGACGATGTTGGGAATCTTGCGTCCGGTGCGGATTTCCAGCGGCACCCAGACGAATCGCTCGAGCGAGATGGTGCCGAGGCGGGCGGGCACGATCCACCACAGCCCGCTGTAAATGACCACAATGGTGTCGACGGTCGAGGTCGTGAGGTTCTGCAGACCGTAATCGAGGGCCATGTTGCCCGACGACATCAGCAGCAGCGGCCAGGCGACGATGCGCAGGCCGAGGGTTTGCATGCGCCAGAACTGGCCGCGGTCCTTGCGGTCGAGCAGGTTGGCCACCACCGAGCCGACCAGGGAGAAGATCGCGATCACCACGAACCAGTCGTTGGGGATGAAGTCGCGGGGGTCGATCTGGTCGGGCTTCAGCAGGCTGCCCATGTCGAGCAGCGAGAATTCGGGCTGGGGCTTGCCGAAGCCGACGAAGGCGGGATCGCCCTCGGCGCCCCGGCGGGCGATGTCCTGGGAGATCCAGGCGCGGTCGAGCACCCAGCCATTGACCCCGGCCAGCACCCGCGAGCGCAGCATGGCGTCGACCAGCGGGTCGGTGGTCTCGCTCGAGGGCGAAAACTGGGTGGCGAGGCGCTGGAAGAACGAGGCTTCGGCGGCGCCGGTATTGAGGTCGAGCACCAGATTCGATTTCAGCAGCTGTTCGGCCAGGGTCGAACTGCTGTTCATGTCCATGCCGAGAATATCGCTGACGTACATCAGGTTGTTGCGGGCCAGCGTCCGGTGATGGAAAGAAACGCCGATGATCTGGGTGCCGTAACCGCGCTCTACCGATGAATAGTTAAGGTAGAACTTTCCCTTGGCCCGGTATGAGCGATAGAGCATGTCGCCAACTTTGGCCTCTCGCTCTGGTTTCTCCAGCTTGACTGGCTCGACGGCGTTTGTGAAGACCAAATCCTGGGGATCTATGTTTCCTCTCCAGCGAAACCATATCTCAAAACTAAGAAAGACTGTGTTGGTGCTGACATCAAGGCCAGAAATCTTTTCCATCTTGATGCCGGCATAGACGACGTTGGTTTTGTACATAAAGCGGTCGTTGACATAGAGCGCCCGCCCCGCCACCAGTTCGTCGAGATAGTTGCCGATGTTCTCTTCGCGAATCGGCGACAGCTGGGTCATGGCCGCGACAATATCGACACCGTCATAGACGCCGATCATGGTCTGCGGCGCTGAAATGCCGTGGGCGTTGAAGGCCACCGGGCCAAACAGGCTGTCGATGCGGGCGTGGCCGCCATCGAGTGCCGCCAGATGCTCGCGCTCAAGGGTGCGGAACTGTTCCGGGGTCATGGTGGCATGTTCGGCGCGCGGCCGGCCGTGGGCGTAGACCATCAGGCGCATGGCGTCGAAGGCGCTGGCGGCCAGCCAGTCGGGCTGCGTGCGGTGGGCTTTGACATAGCCGTTCTTGAAACCCTGGGCCAGTTCGCCCGCGGTATCGAACAGCAGCGGCGTGGTCGTCAGCACGCCGTTGAGACCCGAGGCCAGGGTGGCGCGCCGCCTGAGGTCGGCGATCTGGGCCTCGCTCTCCGCCCATTCGGCCTTCAGCGCCGACCTGAAGCTGTTGGAGGCCAGTACCCGCGGCCCGATCACCCGGTTGTCGATGCCGGTGCGGCGCAGGGTGGTCAGCACCTTGGCACTCGCGGCGGCACTGCCCAGCACCAGAAAGGTGCCGATCAGCTTCTTGTCCTTGATATCGGCGGCGATGGCCTGGGTGCGGGCGGCGAAATCCGGGGCGGCGGCGTCGAAATCCCAGCGATAGAGCACCTTGGTGCCGAATCGCTGCATCACTTCGTCGAACGCCTGGGCCAGCGCCTCGTTCTCGGCGCCGCTCTGCAGGATGATCGAGACGGTCTTTTCGCCGACGACATTGCGGACGAAGTTGGCGAGGAAGCGGATTTCATAGAGCTGGCTGAAGGAATTGCGGAACACCCAGGGGTTGACGGTGATTTCGCCATCAAGATCGGCGGCCGGAGTGATCACGGGCATGCTGTGTTCGCGGTAGATTTCGGCCGCGGCCTCGAGCGCCTTGGGCGAAGCGTGGCCGACCACGCCAACCGCGCCGGCGGCAATCGCCGCCTCCGCGGCAGCCCGGGCTTTGACCGGATCGTCGCCATCATCGAAGGTCAGGAGCTTGAGCGGCCGGTGGTTGAGGCCGCCGGCGGCATTGACCTGATCGATGAAGAGGGCGGCGCCGCGCCGGATCTCCTCTCCCAGTCCCTTGTCGGGACCGCTGAGCGGCGCCACGACCGCCAGTCGCACTTCTTCCTCGCCGGGTCGAACCACCGCGAGATGAATGATCAGCGAAATGGCGCTGGCGATGCAGGCGGCGATTCCCAGAATGACCAGGAACAGCTTGCGCTTCGACCAGTGGCGCCATGGCTGGGGGGAGTCGTCGGACTGGGAGGCGGTCATGGCTCTGTCTGATCTGGTTCAAAGCGACGGCGGGCGGCGGCGGGCGGCAATCCAAAAACAGCAAGGGGCAAACAACAAATCCCGTGCGCGGTGACCCGGGGAGGGCAAAGATTTCAATAACAATGGCAAAACCTGCCGAAACGCCGGACCGGATCCCGCATACAACATGAGTCCGACTTTCAGTTCTGTCAAGTCAGGGAACCGGAGGCCGGCAAGGTCAGGATCATGATGGGGTGTTGACGTGACAGAATTGCCTAACGCTAATATAGCTTCAGTGTCGGGGTGTTTGTGGTTCGCGAAGGCTTTGTCGCCATAATACCCCGGAGTCACGAGATGTGGCAACCGAAAGGTCTCAATAAAACGATGCCGCCGCGCTCCCCTCAAGGGGATCGCGGCGGCATCGCCTTGACATAGTGCCGGGTTCCAGAAGAAAGCCCGGCCTCGATTAGTTGACCACTGACGCGGTGGCCGGCAGGTTTTGCACCGAGCCGATCAGATTTTCGGTATAGACGACTTCGGCCGGCGCCAGTTTCAAAGAGCGCGCCGTCATTTTCGCCGCCTCGTCCGTTCGGCCCAGCGCGCTCAGCACCTCGGCCCAACTGGCATAAACGTCGGAAAAGCCCGGATCCGCCCGGGTCGCCTCGGTGAACTTGGCGAAGGCCTGTTCATAGCGGCCGAGCAGGGCGAGGGAAAATCCCCACTCCGCCAGGGCGGCGGCCCTGGTCCCCGGGCTGGCGTCGCTGCGCCGGTTGCTGGTCAGCAGCTGAAACTTTTCGATCGCGTCCTGATTTCCGCCCTTGCGGGCAAGCACGACGCCCCAGTTGAGCAGCGGTGAGGCGAAGTTGGGATCGAGCGCCAGCGCCGCCTTGAACTTCTCGATCGCCCCGGCGCGGTCCGACTGCTGATAGAGGACCATGCCCCACAAATTGTACATCCACTTGTGGTTTCGGACGTCGGAATTGGCCAGCTCGCGGCGGATGATCTCGAGAGTCGGGGTGAAGTCGCGGGTGCGGTGGTCGCGTTTGAACTGGTAGGCGGCGAGGATGTAGGGGTCGATCACCCGCATCGCCTCATAGGCGGTGGTTTTGACCAGCGCCGGAAGATTGTCGGTGCGGCCTCGAGTTGCGATGTACTCGGGCTTGGCGTTGTCGTCGTAGCCGCGCAGCACGAATTCCAGCTCGCTGCCGCGCATCACGATTTCGCCGCTGAAGCTGAACGGGATCAGGCCCGCGGATTCCTGGGCGACGCGAATCAGCGGCGTGACCTTGACGTAATCGGCCAGCACCATCAGCCAGCTCTTTTCACCCTGGAGCTGAATCGAACGGGCTTGAGCGCCGGTATGCGCCTCCTTCTCGATTGCCCGCATTTCATCGGCGAGATGAGAAATGATCACGCCTGCCGTGTATCCGGTCGGGCCGGAGACCGCGGCGGGGACGCTGATCTTCTCGATGTGGACGGTTTGGGTGTCGGTAATCACCGCGAACCCGAACGCCATGGCCGCCATCGTTAGCGGAACCGTTAGAAAACCCAGGTCCATCGGAGCCCTCCTCAGCCCTTACATCCCCGGCCCTTATACAGGAACGGATACGGCAATCAATACATCAGAACCGTGTCGGCCGGTACCTCCAACAGTCATTGCCGGCGCATTTGGGCCGTCGGCCTTGGCGGCCGGCGCCGGAGTTCGCTGATGCTATTTGTTTTCGGTCGTTAACAGTGAAAGCATCCGCCGGCGCGATCTCAGCCGAGGGTTGGATTTCTCCTTGATTCCGGTCCTCTAAACCGGTACTTCGAGGCTTGCCTCATGCGTGTGTCCGCCCTTCTGAAATGGTGCGGGCCGTGTGTGGCCGGCGGCAGCGTGCCGGGCCAGAGGGTGGCGGCCAGCGAAAGCCATCCAGGGAGAGGGAGGAAGCGCCTCATGGGGGGACTGTTCAATCGTCTCATTGTCCGCGTCGGACTGATCGCGGCGGTCCTGATGGGCCTGGCCGGGCCGGGCCTTGCGGAATCCGTTCTGACGCGGGGCAACGGCGGCGAGCCGGCGACTCTCGATCCCCACGCCACCGATGGGCGCATCGAGTCGAATATCCTGCGCGACCTCTTTGAGGGGTTGGTGGTCTACGGTGTCGGCGGCCGGATCATTCCGGGTGTCGCCGAGTCGTGGGATATCTCCGACGACGGAACCGTCTACACCTTCCGTTTGCGCGCCAATGCCAAATGGTCGAACGGCGACGCGGTGACCGCGGACGACTTCGTCTACAGCCTGCGCCGCGCCATCGCGCCGCGTCCGGGCAATGGCTACGCCTTCAACATGGCGGTGATCCGCAATGCCGAAGACGTGATGAACGGCAAGAAGCCGGTCGAGGAACTGGGCGTCGAGGCGGTCAATCCGCAGACGGTCAGGATCACGCTGCGTGGGCCGACGCCGTATTTTCTGGCCCTGATCGCCGCTGACAACAATGCGACGCCGGTGCATCGCGCCAGCATCGAGAAGTTCGGCGACAAGTGGACCGCGGCCGGCAATCTCGTCAGCAACGGCGCCTACTCGCTTGCCGAATGGACGCGCAATCAGCAGATCGTGCTGGTGCGCAACCCCAATCACTACGCCAGCACCGACACCAAGATCGACAAGGTGGTCTTCCTGCCGATCTCTAGCGCCGCCGAGGAACTCAAGCTGTTCAAGGCCGGTCAGCTCGACATGACTTCCGAGGTGCCGCAGGAGCAGGTCAAGTGGATCTCGCTCAGCAATCCCCAGGAGTTCTGGAACAAGCCCTACATTGCCACCTATTATTACGCCTTCAACCTGATGGCCGAGCCCTTCAAGGGCAACAAGAGCCTGCGCAAGGCGCTGTCGATGGCGGTCAATCGCGAGGCGCTGGTCGAGAAGGTCACCCGCGCGGGTGAACTGCCGGCCTACAGTCTGGTGCCGCCGGTGGTTCCCGGCTACAAGCGCCAACCGCTGCCCTTCATCGATCAGCCGCTGGCCCAGCGCCAGGAAGAGGCCCGCCGCCTGTTCGCCGAGGCCGGCTACAGCCCGGCCCAGCCGCTGACCTTGGAGTTGCTCTACAACACCTCCGACAACAACCGGAAGATCGGTAACGCGATCATCGGCATGTGGCAGGACACGTTCGGCAAGGGCATCATCGTCAATCCGGTCAGCACCGACCGCAGCGACTATCTGAAGCGCCGCTCGAACCGGCAGTTCCAGGTCGTGCGCGCCGCCTGGATCGGTGATTACGCCGATCCGACGGTGTTCCTCAACCTGATGCTGTCGAATGCCGGCCCGCCCCGCAACGATCCCGGCTTCAAGAGCGCGGCCTATGACGACCTGCTGACCAAGGCTGGCCAGACCGTCGATCCGTCCGAGCGGGCCAATCTGCTGCAGCAGGCCGAGCGTCTGATGCTCGACGACTATGCGCTGATCCCGATCTACCATTATGCGACCAAGTCGCTGGTGGCCAAGCGGGTCAAGGGCGTGGTCTTCAACATCCGCGACGTTCACCTCAGCCGCTTCCTCGACGTCGGCTCCTGAGGCACGACAGCGCAACGCCGCCGCCGGTGGAGACACTGGCGGCGGCGTTGTCGTGTCCGGGGAGGGTGGGGCGCGGCCGCTTTACCGGCCGAGCCACATTTCGATCAGCCGGCGCGAGATTGAGTCGGCGCGGGGCAGGCCCGGCGGCGCGGTCAGGAGTTCCTCGCGGCTGAACCAGCGGGCATGCTCGATCTCGTCAGGCTGAACGGTGATCGCGGTCGACCCTGCGCGGGCGTAAAAGCCCAGCATCAGCGAGGACGGGAACGGCCAGGGCTGGGACGAGACATAGCCGACCTCGGTCACCCTCAAACCGACCTCCTCGAAGACCTCACGGGCCACCGCCTCCTCGAGGCTCTCGCCGGGCTCGACGAAGCCGGCCAGGGTCGAATAGAGGCCGGGGGCGAAGCGGGGCTGGCGGCCGAGCACGCAGCGGTCGCCATCATGGACCAGCATGATCACCGCGGGGTCGGTGCGTGGAAAATGGGTGGTAGCGCAGGCGCCGCTGGTGCAGGCCCTGACGTGGCCGCCGTCGCCCGTCCGGGTGGCAGCGCCGCAGACGCCGCAGAAGCGGTGGCGCTGATGCCACCACATCAGGCCGCGGGCGTAGGCCGCCAGCGAGGCCTCGGCGGCCGGGAGCAGGGCACCGACCGAGCGCAACTCGATGAAGGCGCCGCGGCCGGCCAGGGCCGGGTGACTTTCGGGCGCCTCGAGGGCGGCGCCGAGGTCGAGGGCGAAAACCGCGGAGTCGCCCTCGAGGCCGAGCAGCGCGGCTTCGACTCCGGGCAGTGCCAGGAGGGCGGCGCCGGCGCGGGCGTCGATCCCGACCAGCCGGGGCGCGGCGGCGTTCGCCGAGTCGATCAGGCTCAGCGACCGCCAGACCGGTACCAGCCGGGTATTTTCCGCCATCATCCGCGCGGCAAGCCCGGGTTCGTCCTTACGCAGCAGGGGGGCGCGGTCGAGGCTGCCGCCGGCGTAAAGGTTGGGTTTGATCTGTATTGTCATGATGTCGCCGTTTTCGGTTCCCGCTGGTGCCGTGGGTCGATACTATCCTGCCCAGAATAATTTTGGTTGCTCCTTCGATGATCACCTCCTGTCCTGCCCATCTCATCGCCCTCGCCGAGCGGCTGGTCGACGCCAGCGGCGGCATTGTTCGCCGCTATTTCCGCTCGGGGCTCACGGTCTCCGACAAGCCCGACCTCTCGCCGGTGACCATCGCCGACCGCGAGGCCGAGAGCATGATTCGTACCATCCTGGCGGCCCAGCGCCCCAATGATGGCATCGTCGGCGAGGAGCACGGCACCCGGAACCCCGATGCCGAGTATGTCTGGGTGATCGATCCCATCGACGGCACCAAGGCGTTCATTACCGGCCGCCCGACCTTCGGCACTCTGATCGGCCTCTTGCATCAGGGTCAGCCGGTGCTCGGGATCATCGATCAGCCGGTGCTCGGCGACCGCTGGTTCGGGGCCGTCGGGCGGACCAGCACCCTCAACGGCAGTCCGGCCAAGGTGCGGCCGTGCCGGTCGCTGGCCGCGGCGACCCTGGGCGCGACGACGCCCGACATGTTCACCGGCAGCGACGCCGCCGCCTTTTCCCGGCTCAGCGCCGCGACCAAGTTCACCGTCTATGGTGGCGATTGTTATGCCTATGGCCTGCTCGCCTCGGGCTTTCAGGACTTGGTGGTCGAGGCCAGCCTCAACCTCTATGACTTTGCCGCGCTGGCGCCGGTGATCATCGGCGCCGGCGGCAGCATGACCGACTGGCAGGGCCGCCCGCTCGGCCGCGACAGCGACGGCCGGGTTATCGCCGCCGGCGATGCCGGTGTCCACGCCGAGGCGCTGCGCCTGCTTCAGGGCCGCTGACGGCGGGATCAGCAGGCCGGCGTCTCAGGGAAACTCTCGGTGGTGAAGCGGTAGGCTTGAAGGCTGGGCGCGTCGTGGTCGGCGGCCAGTCCCGCCTTTTGCTTGAGCTGGGCGACGAACAGCGCCGGGTCCGGCAGCATCTCCCAGACCTTGGGCAAAAACAGCGACTGGCGGGGGCCGTCGACCAGGATCAGGCCATCGTGGTGGGGCCGGAGCCGGGTCAGGAGGTCGGCGGTGCCGCGGATGGCCATCGGCCGCGGGTGGCTGAGGATCGAGATCGCGATCGCAGTGCGCTCGACGTCGCGCGGGCTGAGGGCGCCGAAGCGGCGGTCCTGCATCGCGGCGCGGAAGGTGTTCTGGACCACGTCGGTGACCAGCGGGGCGGTCGGCAGAATGGTGCCGATGCAGCCGCGGAGCTGGCCGGCCTGGGTCAGGGTGACGAAGGTGGCGCGGAACGCGCGCAGCGGCAGCGGATAGTCCTCGGGGATGACGCTCAGGGCCTGACCGCGGGCGGCGGCATGAACCAGCCCCCGGCGCGCCGCCGCCAGCAGATGCTCGCGATGCCGCTCGCCAAGGCGGGCGGTTGCCGCCTCCTCGAAGCCGTAGCCGCCGTAGCCGACCACCTGGCTGCGCTCGCCCGCGGTGTCGCCCGAGGTCCGGAGGTCGAGGGTGGTGACGCGCAGATCCAGCGCCGCGGCCCGGCGCAGCAGCCCCGAAATCGGCAGATAGCCGCAGGCGGACTGTCCCGAGAGCCGGTCGGTCTGGAGCCCCTCGATCGCCTGGGAGGTCTCGAGGTCGGCTTTGCGTGCGCTGGCGTAAGGCAGATAGTGGCTGAGGTCGGAGCTGATCACGATCAGGGTTTCGGGGCCGCCCCAGAGCCGCTCCAGCACGGTCTCGACCAGAGGCGGCGCCGCGCTGCCGACCAGCAGCGGCACCACCGCGACGTTGGTGAAGAGGTGCTGCAGGAAGGGCAGGTGGACTTCGAGCGCATGCTCGCCAGCGAAGGCCTCGTCGAACAGCCGAACCCCCGGTACCTCCAGCGCCAGCGCCAGCGCCGCCCGGTCGACCGGCACGACGCCGAGCGGCGTCGCCAGCCCGTCCGCGGTCGGCGCGGCGATGCCGGCAAAGCCGAGCCGGTGGGCCGGGCCGAGCAGCACCACCCGGCGGATCTGCGACGCCAGCGGCCGGAGCGCGGCATAGACGGTGCCGGCGATCGGCCCGGAATAGGGATAGCCGGCGTGGGGGGCGATGATCGCCTTGAACGGGCCGGCGGCGGTGTCGGCGCCGGCTTCGGCTTCGATGAAGCCGGCGACCATGTGCTGTAACACGGCGGGGTCGCTGGGATAGAACATGCCGGCAACGGCGGGCGCGCGGACGGTGGCCATGGCGTGCGATCCTTCCCCTGCGTGGATCGCCTCATGATATACCCCGACTCATTGGGTAGCCGAAAAGGCTTGCGTTTGCTGCCGGG
>JBAXPR010000087.1:0-15547 GCA_037132135.1 Rhodospirillaceae bacterium | reverse complement strand
TGGTCACGGCGCGCTGCTCAGCCTGACCGCCGCCCGGGCTTTTGCTCCTCTTACCCTGCGGCGCCATCGGACGGCCCCGGCCGCGGATCAAACCGGGCCGCAGCCTTCCGGGACGCCGGACCCCACTCCTCGGAGCCTTAGACAGCATAGCAAAAATATGCGGGATTATATAGCTAAAAATATCCTTAAAATCTCCGGCCGGGGCACGGCAAGCCCGGACCGACACTCGAATAGAGTGGTCTCGTGGCGACGGGCAACCCAAAAGACTACCTCAGGAGGCTGAGAATCGCCTGCTGCTGCTGCCCTGAGATGCTGAGAGACTGTACGCCGATCTGTTGGCGGGTCTGAAGCGATACCAGATTCGCGCCTTCTTCATTGAGGTCGGCCAGGGTCAGCTTGCCCGACCCTTCCTGGAGGGTGTTGATATAGTTGGTGGTGAAGTCCATCCGCGATTGCAGGAAGGTTACGTTACCCCCGAGCAGCGCGGTCTGGGAGCGAATCCTGCTGATGCCCCGGTCGAGATTTGACGAGACCTTGTCCAAAATCCGCGCCGGGCTGAGCGTGGTCTGGGAGGTCAGCACCGAGAAGCCGATCGAGCCGACCCCGGCCGCCAGCATCTGGTCCCAAACCGGGACATCGCCGCCGGTCATGATCGGGTAGATCGTCTGCGTCAGCAGTTTCGAGGCCATCAGGTTTTTGGCCTTCACATTCAGCGCCGCGGCGGTGCCCTGGCTGAAGTAGACCGTCATCGAGGCCGAACTGTTGTCGATCAGGTTCAGGCCCTGATAGCTGGCGTCCCTGACCGTCATGTTGATCTGCTTGACCAGATCATTGAACTGAGAGCCCAGCGCATCCCGGGTGGTGGCGTCGGAGGTGCGGACGCTGTTGACGATCCCCTTCAGCTGCTTGAGGATGGCGTCGACCAGCGCCGTGCCGTTGACCGCGGCCTTGAGCCCGGAGATGCCCTGATCGATTTCGTCCTTGCGGTTCGCGAAGTCGGCCGCACGGTCGGTCAGTCCCTTGGACTTGAAGTAGGACACGGCGTCGTCGATCGCGCTGGCAACCTTCAGGCCGGAGGTGAGGCGGCCGGTGGTCCGGCTCATCAGCGAGGCCGTCCTGGTCAGGGAGAGCAGCGAGTTCTGGGCCGAGGCGGTGAGCGTGATGTCGGGCATTTCTTGCTCCATCAAATCGGGGGACCGTCGTCACCCTTAACGGAAACCTCTAGCTTGAATACTGCGCAAGGGTAGCCGGCATCACTCACGCCTGCGCAAACGCATTCGATGATCCGGCTGCCAGGGCCAAAACCGCCCTTCTGGACGGCTATGCACGCTGAAGTCGATCTTACCCCGGTCCGTGGCGCTTGTCACCGGTCTTCGGCACGGCCGCCTGCCTGAGCGGAAGCAGCCGGAGATTGCAAAGTCCCAGGAAAAAGACTCGCCTTTCCGGCGCGGTTCGGCGCTGGACGCACTTTCAAAAAATGGTATATCGTCAATTGGTTTTGTCTTGAGAAGTGCCGGGCGGTGATGACCGATCCTTGCGGGCGGCTCGGCTTGACCCGAATCGATCTTTTCGGCGCCTCCGCCGCCGAACGCGACGCCGGGGCGTCATCCGGGGCGCCGGTTCGACGGCAGCGACAACATGACTCTGGAAACCACCGCCGGGATGAGCGATGATCTACTCACCGGTCTGCGTGCCAGCGCGGCCTGAGGCATCCGGCTCTCCCCCAAGCCGGTGGTCGAGGTGGCCCTGCCGGTGCTGAGCAGAGGTCATGGGGTATGAACCAGAGGCATGGCCATGAACGCCTTTCGAGACGCGAACGGGACTTTGACCGCCTTGGTTCGGAACCGCCGGACCGGCGGGCGGGGACGGCGTGATCTCACCACCGCCGATGATCTTGCCTCCGAGGAAGCCGCCGCCGGGTTGAACTGCGGGTCGGCGGCGCCGGCCGCCGGCCAGACGCCGTTCGGGGCGGCCGGGTCCGGGATATCGGGCGGCGTCACGAGCACCGTCGCGACCCCGGCCCCGGCTGCGGTCAGGTCCGGCGGCGCCGCGCCATCGTCTGCCGCCCCCGGGGCGACCTCAAGTTTTCCGCTGAGTTCGCTGAAAGATGCCGTCGTCAAGGCCGATGTCACCACGGCGGTGACCGACGGGACGATTGATTACAGCGAAATGCTGAAAATTCTCCAGGATGTCGAGGTCGGCGGCGTCACGTCTGCCGAATTCAGCGACCTCAAGACCATTCTCGGCGAATGGAACAATACGGTCTCGATACCGTCCTATGTTCACGACATTACCAACAAACTGGTCAATGGTGACAAAGCCAATCAATATTGGTATGGCGGGGATACCTATTCTTCGTACCTCGGGAATCTCTCGTCGAGCACAAGCGAATATAATATGGGGAAGCTGATCCAGAAATGGTTTCTGGGCGGTGACATGCCGGCGGCGATCGATGGCGAGGGCGGCACCTACTCTTACAGTTACTACAGCAATGCCCTGTTCAGTTCGGCCGGCCCGGCCAAGACCGATATCAATCAGGGTGTCGGTGGCGATTGCTACCTGCTGGCATCGCTGATCAGCATCTCCCTTGATGAGCCCTCAGTGATCAGGTCGATGATCAAGGACAATGGAAACAACACCTACGGTGTTCGTTTCTATATCAATGGTCAGGAAGACTGGGTGACGGTGAACCGGCAGTTGCCGACTGATAGTTGGGGTTTGGCCTTCAACAGCTCGAGCTATATCTGGTCATGCCTGGTTGAGAAGGCCTATGTTCAGCTGAATTCATCCGGGGCTCTTGGCTCAGGATACTCGGCTGTCAATGTCTATTCGGCAATAGATGGCGGCTGGGCTGACCCGATCACTCAAATCACCGGGCGCTATGTCACATATTACCGGTCAAGCAATTACTCATCTCCGAGTTATGACAATGGATGGACCAACCTAAGGCAGGTTTTTATTGACGGCCTGAATCAGAAGCAAGAGGTGTGGCTGGCATCGTTTAAAAATACCTGGGGGGCGGATGGGAAAAAGAACTTCATCGCCTCTCACGCCTTTGCCATTGTCGGGTACAATACATCGACTCAGAAATTCATTGTACGAAATCCATGGGGCGTTCAGTCTGGGGCTACCTGGACTGCCGAGTTCGAGGCCAGCATCACAGATTTGTATAACATCAATGGCACGGTGGCCGTTGCCGCCAACACCGCGCCTCCGCCGGACCCGGATCTGACACTGAGGATTTCATCCTCTCCGGTCAAGGTTTCGGTCAATTATTTGACGACGGCTGATGAATTCAATACCAGTACCGGATCCATTACCTATGTCGACCAGCCGGGCCGGCTTGCGACTTTCGGCCTGACCAACGGTGTCATCGACGGCACCACTGTTTCCGTGGCCGGGAGCTGCGGCACTTTCGCCATCGACAGCGCGACCGGTATCTATACTTATACGCCGAATGTTTCGGTGATCAACGGCTTGGCCGACAGCGGCGGCAGTCGGACTGAAACCTTCACCATCACCGCCGCCGACGGCATCAAGACGGTGACCCAGACCGCCACCGTCACGGTGACCCAGACCCAGATTGCGAGCCTGAGTACCAGCCAGATCGTGGCGCTGACCCTGTCCCAGATCGCGGCCCTGACCACCACACAGGTTCGCAAGCTGACGACCCAGCAGGTCGCCTGCCTGACCACCGACCAGATCGGCAGTCTGTCGGCTCAGGAGTTTGGCGGCTTGACCGCCTCGCAGCTGGCGGCGCTGACGCCGGGCCAGATCAGGGCGATCACGCTTGACGATCTGGCGGTGATGACCGTCCAGCAGGCCAGCGGCCTGACCCTGAGCCAGCTCAGCGCCCTCACCGCCGACCAGCTGGCCGCGGTCGGGTCGACGGTGATCGCGGCCCTGACCTCGGTCCAGGTCCTGGGCATGACCACCACCCAGCTGGCCATTCTGACCGCGGGCCAGATCGGCGCCTTCACCCCGGCGATGCTCGGGGGGCTGAGCACGACCCAGATTCGGTCTCTCGATCCCGCCACCCTCGCGTCCCTGACCACGACTCAGGTCCAGGGGCTGAGTTCGAGCGCGATCGGGGCGCTGACGCTGGCGCAGCTGGCGGCGCTTGCGCCTGACCAAATCCATGGCCTGACCACGACTCAGGTCGGCGCCTTCAGCACGACCCAGATCGCGCAGCTGACCGTCGAGCAGGCCCAGGAACTGGCCTCGACCGCCCTTGCCGCGCTGACGACGACCCAGATCCGCAGCCTGACGCTCGACCAGATGAGCGTGTTGAGCCGCACCCAGGCCCGGGGACTCAGCCAGCGGGACTTCGCCGCCCTGACCTTGCCGCAAATCGCCGCCCTGTCGGCGGAAGTGCTGGGCGGGCTGGTCACCTATCAGGTTTCGGGCCTGACCGTGACCCAGCTCCGGGGCATGAGCGGCGATCAGATCGCCGGCCTTAACCTGACCGCGATCGGTGCTCTTGCCAGCGATCAGCTGGGCGGCCTGAGCGCGGCTCACTTCGAGGCCCTGCTGACCACCCAGATTTGCGGCCTCACCTCGGTGCAGTTCGGCCGGCTGACCACGACCCAGTTCAGCGGCCTGGGGGCGGAGGATATCGGGATTCTGACCAGCACCCAGATCCGGGCGCTGGGCCAGACCCTGATCGCCGCGCTGAGTCCCGATCAGTTCGCCGGGATCGATGCCACCCAGCTGGGCGAGCTGTCGCTGGCGCAGATCGGCAGCTTGTCGATCCGCGCCCTCGCCGGGCTGTCGGCCGAGCAGCTCGGCGGCCTGACCCCGACCCAGATTCCCGGCCTGACCGTGACTCAGCTCCGTTCGATCGCCGCCGAAACGTTCGGGGCGTTGAGCGTTACCCAGATCCGGGGCCTGACCAGCACCGAGCTTGGCGCGCTTCTCCTGGATCAGGTCGGCAGCCTGACCACGAGCCAGATTGCCGGCCTGCTGGCAACCCAGCTGCCCGGCCTGACATCGGTTCAGCTCGCGCAGCTGTCGGCCGAGCAGCTCGGCGGTCTGGCCAGCAACCAGATTTCCGCCCTGACCACGAGCCAGATCGGCGGCCTCAATGCCGATGCCCTTCAGGCGCTGTCCACGACCCAGGTGCGGGCGCTGACCACGCTCCAGATCGGGGCGCTGACCACGGGTCAGATCGGCGGCCTGACCGTGTCCCAGATCGGCGCCCTGATGACGACCCAGCTGAAGGGCCTGACCGTGACCGGTTTCAGGGTCTTGAGCGCGGAGCAGATTCCGGGCCTGACCACGACGCAGATCCGCACCCTCTCGGTCAGCCAGATCGGCGCCGCGCTCGCGGACCAGATCGCGGCCCTGACCTCGACCCAGCTGGGCGGCCTGAGCGCGGCGCAGCTCGGCGTCCTGGCCGTCAGCCAGCTCGCCGGTCTCGCCCCCGAGCTGATCGGGGGGTTGACCGCGACCCAGATTCAGGGCCTGAGTTCGGTCGCTCTCCGCGGCCTGTCGGCCGACCAGTTCGGCGGCCTGACCCTGACTCAACTGGCCGCGCTGACCACCGCTCAGTTTGGCGCTCTGAGCAGCAGTGAAATGGCGGCGCTGACCGCGGCCCAGGCGGCGGGCCTCAGCGCGGTGCAGATGCAGGTGCTGACCCAGAGTCAGCTGGTGGCGATGAGTTCCGACGCGATCGGCGTGCTGACGACGACCCAGGTCAAGGGGCTGAGTTCGCTGCAGATCGGCGTTCTGACCACCGAACAGGGGCCGTCTCTCAGCGCCACCGTGATCGCCGGTCTCAGTCTGGCGCAGCTTGGCGGCCTGACCACACGGCTGATCGACGCCCTGACGACGACCCAGACCGCCAGCCTGAGTTCGACGCAGCTGAAGTCGCTGACTCCGTCCCAGGTCATTGGCCTGAGTTCGGATGCCTTTGCCGTTCTGACGACGACCCAGCTGAAGGGCCTGAGTTCGGGTCAGCTCGCGGTCCTGACCGTCAATCAGATCGCCAGCCTGAGCACGACCGCGATCGCGGCCCTGACGACGGCGCAGATCAGAAGCCTGACCTCGACCCACCTTGGGTCGCTGACCGTCGAACAGCTTGCCGGGCTGACCTCGACCGGCATCGCCGCCTTGGGCGCGGGGCAGATCGGCGGTCTCAGTGTCGAGGGGGTCGCGGCCCTGACGACCACCCAGCTGAAGGGGCTGGGGTCGTCGCAGATCGCGATGCTGACCACGGCACAGGTGTCGGGCCTGAGTTCCGACGCCATCGCGTCTTTGACCAGCGGCCAGCTCAAGGGGTTGACCGGCCAAGACTTTGCCGCCCTGAGCGCCGATCAGCTTGCCGGCCTGAGTTCGACTCAGATCGGGTCGCTGGCGGCAAATCAGGTGGCCGGGCTCAGTGCCGACTGGATCGGCGCGCTCAGCACAACCCAGTGCCAGGGCCTTAAAGCGGCCACGCTCGGCGCGCTGTCGGTCGCCCAGCTGGGTGGCCTGACCGCGGTCCAGATCGCCGGCCTGACCACCAGCCAGGTTCGCGGCTTCACGCCGGCGCAGGTCGCGGTTCTCTCGCTCGATCAGGTTGCCGGCTTCACCAGCACCCAGATCGTGTCCTTGGCCGCGGCCCAGATCAAGCGCCTCACCGTGGACGAGATCGGGGCGCTGACCACCGCCCAGCTCCAGGGGCTGACCTCGGCGGCGCTGGCTGCGCTGACCACGGCGCAGTTCGGTGGCCTCACTCCGGAGGGGCTGGCCTCGTTGAGCACGACCCAGATTCTCGGCCTGACCGCGGTCGAGCTGCGGGCGCTGAGCGACGAACAGCTGGCCGGACTGACCCCGACCCAGCTTGGCTCGCTCAGTGTTTTGCAGATCAAGGGCTTGTCTTCGGATGCGCTGGGGCTGATGTCGGCCGCGCAGATCGGCGGCCTCGGCGCCAGCGGCCTCGGCGCGCTGAGCGCGCTCCAGCTGAAGGGCTGGTCGGCGGATCAGGTCGGGGCGCTGAGCACGACGCAGGTCCAGTCCTTGCCGTCGGCCCTGATCAGTGCCCTGTCGAGCGATCAGTTGCCCGGTTTGACCTCGAGCCAGATCGGCGCGCTGAGCGCGGCGGCGATGGCCGGCCTGACCGCTACCGATCTGGCCGGCCTGACCGTGGCGCAGATTTCCGGTCTGGCCGCAACCCAGATCGGCGCGCTGAGCGCGATCCAGGCCAAGGGTCTGGGGGCGGAGGCGTTTGCCGTGTGGACGGTCACCCAGGCCACCGCCCTTTCCGCGGCCCTGCTCGGGGCGCTCACGGTCTCCCAGGTTGCCGGGCTGAGCGGCGCCGCGGTTGGCGGCCTGACCACCACGGCGCTTGGCGGGCTGGCCCCGGCGCTGGTCGGCGGCCTCAGCACCGTGCAGGTGGCCGGTCTGACCTCGACCCAGCTCGGTGTCCTGTCCACGGCGCAGCTCAGTACTCTCGGCTCGGCCTCAATCGCCATTCTGACCTCGACCCAGGTGACTGGCCTGACCTCGACCGAGATCGGGGCGCTGACCGCGACCCAGTTCGGTGGCTTGACCTCAACGGGAGTTGCGGCCCTTTCCACCACCCAGTTCGGCGGCCTCAGTGTTGCCGAGGTCGCGGCGCTGACCGTCAGCCAGGGCAGGGGGCTGACCCTCACCCAGCTCTTCGCCCTGTCGGTGACGCAGGTCGACGCCATCACGGTAACAACCATCGATGTTCTCGGGACCACCGGCGGCGGGCATCTGACCGCGACCCAGGTGGCGACGCTCACGGCGGCGGCCTGGTTCTCGGCGGCGAACAACAGCAACACCTACCTGACGTCGACCCAGGCCGCCCATTGGAGCGCGATCGGGCTGAGCATCAGCTGAGCGGATCGCCGGGACCGGCAGTTTCTATAGCGCGAATCCGCCGATCAGGCGCAAGTGATTAGAGAGCGTGGTCTGGATGGAACTGCCGGTAGTCGCAGAGCAGCTCCTCTCCAGCCTCAATGTCGCGCAGAGCAATCGTATCGGTTGTGCAATCGGTATTGGGCGTGTTGCTGTGGTTCATGAAGCGGGCGTGGTCGCCATCAAGAAAATAGGTATCGCTGCCGACGGCCTCGGGATAGGAATAGGTCAGAATGAAGGAATGGGTGGGCTCGGGAAGGTTGTCACGCTCAGCCTTGGTAAAGCGCCGGTCAATCCGTGGATCAAAGCGCCAGATGACCGTACCCCTGGCGATCGGCTCCGCAGCGAATAGCCCAACCCCATGGATGGCGCTCTCTGAAAGATAAGTCTTCACCAGAAGCATAATATATTATTCCTATAAGATGCAGCGTTTATCTTCCGGGATGTCCTTGCACCAGCAGGGTTGGCCCAGTTTGATCAGGTCCATGTCGTGGTAGTTTAGGGTCAACTGCTCGCCCCGGGGGATCACCCGGATGGTTTCCACCACGAGGACGCCAGCGTCGGCACGACAGTTGGGGACGCAGGAGTGGTTGATGTAGTCGATGCCGCAGATCGCCCGCCCGGGAATCGGCATGATGGTATAAAGCTTCCGACCGCTGAGTTTGAGGTGGATTGACATCCGGCCGTCGTGCCCTTGCCAGTCGACCTGACCCGACTCATCGACAGAAAATACTTCGACGACGCCATCGAAAACGCCGACCACGCTGTTTTCCGGAATATCCTGCCGGGCAAAGACGCCGAACTCACCGCTCACGCTGAAGACATCAACCAAGTCAAAGTTGGTCCAGCTCATGCCGCTCCTCTCCCGTAATCACCGTCCTGGCCAATCACTCTGCTGTAAAACGGCTTGAGCACCGGAACGTCACGGACAACAATAACGATCTCGAAAATAACGATCTCGAACGGCCGTCGGCGAAGGCTCTCTTGACAACCTTAGCAGCGGAATGGTCGGCCCTTCAAGATGAACTTTTTCACTGTGCTGATCGCGGCCGGACAGGCGGTGATCTTGGGCGGGGTTTTCCGAAGCTGGGTTGGACAGTCTCCTTACGGCCCTTGGCCGGTGCTCCCAAGGTTGACGCTGTTGCTGTGGCCAGCGATGTCACCGCGTTGAAGGGCCAAATCTGTTATCAGTTGGCGGGGGATTGACTAAGGACTGCGGGAGGGCGGCCATGCGGCATTTGCCAGCCTGGGAAAGTGTGGCGCAGCTACAATAAATAATATCGGCCTGGATGGCGCCACGAGATACAGAAATTCCATTTCATCGAATCTCGATCGCCAAAAAAAATGATCGAATTAACTATATCAGAAGAGTTGCAGGTGTTATTGATCATTTCCGACACGACATGATTTTGCCTTGAGAATTGAGCGCCTCGGTCCTGTCGGAAAACTTTTATTGCTTGATATGATGGATTGTTCAGTTCTTTTCGCGCTTACTCACAGGAGTGCTGCGGAAATTTCCGCCCTTGGTTCTCTCGCAGAAGTGGCCGATGCCATGCCTGGGCGGCGCGGGCTTACCCGGCGCTCCGCTGGAACTGCCCCTCGATGTATCCGGTTAGAAGTTCATCATGAGTCTTGAGGTGATTATCGAGTTTTTTCTTCAGATCAGGCCAGATGCTCGCCGACAGCGCCGGGGCGTCGCTTGATACCATCTCTATCAGCGTCGAAACCTCAAATATGAAATAATCATGGCTGCGCTTATGGCTACCCATGTTCTGGTAGCCGGTTGTCTTCATAATATTTTCTTCTTCGGCGTAATGAAGAAGCATCGAGGCCTTCATCAGGCTCAGCATTTTTAAGGCGGCATCCTTGTCGAGGGTTGGGTTGGCGAAGGCCAGGCTCAACTCGTGGCACGCCTGATTCAGCCATTCGTGCTCGCTGCCGTTCATTTCGCTGTAGCTCTGCGCTGATGACATTGGACACCAAGGGGCTGGCGACGGGATTTTCCGAGAATGCCGGTATGATTTGGCTCGGGCGGCGGGCCTGTCAAGTTTTCTGCGCCGAAACCGGGATGGCCAGGGTGCATGGCAGCTGCCAGGTCGCCGCTGCCGGGCAAAACTTGCCGGTCCGGTCAGAGTTGCCGGGTTACCCGGCAAATTTTTCCCGGCGACCGGGCCGACGACGCCAAACTATGAGATCAGTGGCAATTTATAAGGTTCTGAAATTTTTGGCATCAGTTTGCAACCGTCGGTTATATGGCATTTGGCCTAATTATTGCGGGACGAGGCCGGGGGACAGAATGTCCACCTGAACATCCGATGGAGCAAGAAATGTCTGACATCACGTTAACAGCTTCGTCCCGAAGCTCGTTGTTATCCCTGACCGATACCGCGTCCCTGATGAGTCGGACCACCGGTCGCCTGACCACGGGCTTGAAGGTTGCCAGTGCGATCGACGACGCCGTGTCGTACTTCAAGGCCAAGGGTCTGTCCGATCGCGCCTACGACTTCAGCAACCGAAAATTGGAAATAGATCAAGGTATTTCTACCTTAAAAGCAGCCGTCAACGGTACCACCCTTGCCGATGGCATTCTTAAGCAAATGAAAGGTATCGTCAACAGTGTGCGGACCGCGGATTCGTCGACGCGCGCGGCTCTCAGCTCACAGTTCAATGATCTGACCCGGCAAATCAATTCGGCGGTTCAGGACGCGAGTTACCAGGGCCTCAATCTGGTCGACAACAGCTCCGGCACCCTGACGGTCTACTTCAACCAGGGCACCTCGGCGGCGCTCAACGTCAAGGCCAAGAATCTCCGGGCGTCAAAGCTGCTGACCACGATGATCAATGGCACCTCGGCCGCGACCTTCAACGCGGTCGGCGATCTGGTCAATGCTGCGGGCGGCGGCGCCAACGGCTTTTCGGCCCTGACCTCCCAGGTCACTCTCAGCCCGGCCTCGGTGCTCGACCATGTTTCGTCCATTCTCGATAAAGGCATCAGCAAGATCCGGTCCCAGTCGGCGCTGTTGGGGGGCAACGTGACCTTCCTGCAGTCCCGGATGGACTTCACCAGCAACTACACCAACACTCTTCAGGAAGGCTCGGACAAACTCACCCTGGCCGACCTCAATCTGGAAGGCGCGGATCTGGTGTCGTTGCAAACCCGCCAGCAAATCGGCATTCAGTCCCTCAGTATTGCCGGTCAGCAGCAGCAGGCAATCTTGAGCCTTCTGCGGTAGGCCGCGCCGCGCCATCCCGACGGCCTGACGAAGAGGTGCGGTTCCGGCCGCTGCCTTTTCGTCGCGCCGTGGGAGTCCGGGCCGGCGCGCATTCGAATAGCTTGGCCATTTTCTCCCTCGCGGGATGCCCCTGGAGTCCTGTACCCTCACGGATGATCATGGTGTCAGAGGCGGGATGCCGCATGGCCGAAATGAATCCTTTGCCATGGTTTCCGCTTCCTCGCGATCACTGCGAAGAAGAGCCGATCCGGTTTCCCGGAAGTATTCAACCCACAGGAGTGTTGCTGTGTGTTGATCCTCATGATCAGACGATTGTGGCGTCCAGTGCAAACCATGCGCTGATCCCGAACCTGGATTGCTCTTTGGCCGGGCGACCGCTGGCCGAGGTCTGGCCGGCACTGGCGGCCGGCTGCCGCGATGGCGCCTTCATGGTCGGCGACGCCTTCGCCGTGCACAGCCATGTCGATGAGCGGACGAGATTCATCGAGATCGAGGTGTGCACCGAAGCGGACCGGCCCAGTCCCCGGTATCTGACCGAGGTCGGCGAGGCGCTGAGCGGGTTGCACCATGCGGCGACCCTGGAAACGGTGTCTTACGCGGCGGCGACGGCGATCCGGCGCCTCACCGGCCTGGAGCGGGTGCTGATCTACCGCTTTGACCGGGAGAGCAATGGCGAGGTCGTCGCCGAGTCGAAGGTGGACGACTGGGAGGAAAGTTTCGTCGGCTTCCATTTTCCTGCGGCTGACATTCCCGCCCAGGCGCGCGCGCTCCTTCTGATCAGCCCCTGCCGCTTCGTCGAGCGCCGCGACGATCCGCCGGTGCCGCTAGTACCGGCGCTCGACCCGCGCACCGGCCAACCCTTCGACCTGGGACGCTGCCGCTTGCGCAGCGTCTCGCCGGCGCACCGGCTCTATCAGGAAAACCTCCGGGTTGACGGGGCGATGTCGGTCTCGATCGTCGAGGATGGCCGGCTGTGGGGTCTGGTCGTCGGTCACCACCGCCGCCCCCACCGGGTCGCGCTCCCGGTCCGCGAACAGGTGCTGGCCATCACCACCAGCCTGTCGATGCGGGTTGCCGCCACCGCCTCGGCCGAGGAGCGCGCGGCGCGCGCCCGCCATGTCGGTCTGCACGCCCGGCTGCTGCGGCAGATCGCCGGGGCCGATGACATCGTCTCGCCGCTGATCGGGGGCGGGATCACGCTGGCCGACCTTTTTTTCGCTTCGGCCGGGGCGGTGGTGGTCAGCGGCGACGATGGCGGCGATGCCAAACCGCCCGAGGTCTTCACGGTCGGCTGTGCGCCCGATCCCGAGTCGATCCTCGCCTTCACCCGCGCCTGCCGCCAGCATCTGGTCGACGGCATCTTTCAGACCGACCATGCCGCGGCGATTCTCCCCGCCTTTGCCGATCACGCCGCTTATGCTTCGGGTGTGCTGGCGGTTGCGGTTGGCGAGGACGGCCGTCACATGGTGGTGTGGTTGCGGCCCGAGACGGTGCGCACCGTGGTCTGGGGCGGCGCCACCCCCGAACACGTCGAAAAGGAAAAATCGGCCGGCAACTATCTGCCGAGAACCTCTTTCGAGCGCTGGGTGGAGGAGCATCGGGGGCATTCGCTGCCCTGGCGGTCCTGGCAGATCGACATTGCCCGCTCCCTGCGCGCCGCCCTCAGCGACGTGCTGTTGCGCCAGATGCGGACGCAGCGCACGCTCGAGGTCAATGCTGTTCTGCACAAGGCCAATGCCGCGCTGGAGGCCCGCACCGCCGAGCTGGAAGCGGCCAACCGGAGCCTGATCGAGGCCCGCAAGCGGGCCGAGGCGGCCAATACCATCAAGTCCGAGTTCCTCTCGGTGATGAACCACGAATTCCGTACCCCGCTCAATGCCGTGATCGGCTTTTCCGCCTTGCTCGCCGGTTGGGAAAACACCCCGCCCGGCGATCCCGAATACCGGGCCTTTGGCAAGCGAATTCTTGAGGGTGGCAAGTCACTGCTGGCCTTGCTCGACGACATTCTCAAGCTCTCCAGCATGGCCACCGGCGACCTCAGGCTCGAGACTCAGCCGCTCCCGCTCTGGCGTCTGGTCGATCAGACGATCAAGGCGGCGCGGGCGCGCACCCCGGAGTCCGGGGTGCAGGTGGCCGCTGACCGTGTGGACCGCTCGCTCCTGATCGTCGGGGACGAGCGCCTGCTGAACAAGGCGCTGACCCATATCCTGCTCAACGCGATCAAATTCTCGCACCGGGGCGGGACGGTCGACCTCACGGCGCGCCGGGATGGCGCCGGCCGTCTCCTGCTGATCGTGGCCGACCACGGCATCGGCATCGCCGAAGCGGACCTCGAAAAGGCCCTGGCCCCCTTCATGCAGGCCGACAGCTCGGCAACCCGCCGCTATGAAGGTGCAGGACTCGGCCTGCCGCTAGCCCAGCGGGTGATCGAGTATCACGGGGGTACCCTCAGCCTGGACAGCGCGGCCGGCGTCGGCACCACCGTCACGATCTCTCTGCCGCCCGATCGCATCGTTGGAGCCGCAGAGGACCTCGACTAGGCGGCCGGTCTTACTGAGCCAGCCGCCACAGCATGTCGACGATGCCCTCGGGGAAGATCATACGCCGCGGGTCGAACTCTCCCGTCGTATAGCTAGAGACAATACTCTGGTCGAGATCGGTCTTGCCGACATACTGCATGGTCCATTGCGGAAACCGACGCTCTGAAATCGGCGACAAGTCGATGATCTCAATGTCTTTGTGCCGGCTATCATTGGCGATGGCAATGAAACGCCTGGAAACGTTGCTACGGCTTCCTTCAAGACACTGAAGAAAATACGACCCATTATAGATCAGAACGCCAGTGATATTATCAAGCTGGTTGTTAGCTCGTGATTTATCGAGAATAGCCTCGATGGCGACATCGCCGATCCCGCTCGGAGTACTGCAATATAATAATCTGACCAGAAACATCGTCCGCCCCCCCCCACCTCAGTACGACCTAACATAGCGCGAGTGGCCGACGAGGAAAGCCTGTCCCCTGTCAGCCCGCGGCATCCGGCCTCGCGGCCAGGAAGGCCGCCAGATCGGCGTCGAAGGTCCGCTCGTGGTCGAGCATCCAGAGGCCGGCCGCCGCCGCCAGGGCATCATAGGTTTGCTGGCCGATGCGAATCTCGGTCACCAGGCGCTCGACCTCATCGAGAAACCCGCGATGGCGCAAGCGGTGATGGTCGGCCTCCGGATAGGCCGTCAGGTTCATCAGGCTTTCCTCGGACACGAAATGAAGCGTGAGGTAGCTAACCATATCCTGAACGATCGCCGTCAAATCTTCAGCAGAAGCCTCCTGACGAAGAACGGAATCAAGGAAGGTCATATAGGTTTTCAATATCTTATTGTGCTGAATTCCCAAAGATTCACCGGTAAGAAATGCCTGGACATCTCTTCGGATATTTTCCAGATCTTTTTTCGATGATCCAGGGGTCTGGGCGAAATCATCGTTTTCCATCTGGGTCCTCCCGGGTGGGCGCCGGCCCGTCGCGCCGATGAAACAGGTGGGGCCTCTCCGGCGAGCCTTGTGCGGCCGTTCCGGTGGTGCTCCCGCAGATCGCCGATCATAAACGCGACCGCGGCACGGCGTCGAGAACGAATGGCAGGTCGCCCGATCCGGTCCCGGCTGTCCGGGTCAATCGTCGGCGGCGCAGGGGCGGTTAGGCTGGCTGCCCGACAGGCGTGCCAGGACGCGCAGGCGCCGCTCCTTTGACATCCGGGTCCAGTTGCCGATTTCGGCGACAGTGCGCCGGCAACCGCTGCAGGTTCCGGAGGCGGGATCGACCCGGCACCGGTTGACGCAGGGCGATCGCGCGGTGTCAGTCTCTGTGGCCATTGCGGGGGCTCCCGGGCGTCTGGCCGGTCATGGTCCGGTGTCTTCCAGGGCGCCCCGCATCACCCGGTTGAATAATTCGCGGGATATGCCAAGGCCGGCGACAATCTCTTCCTTTGATTCTCCGGCGCGGTGCCGGCGGACGATCTCGGCGTTAAAGTGCGCCTCGAGCTTGCGGCGCTCCTGCTCACGCTTCGATTTCAGCTTTGTCATGGCCTGCCATGCCTCAAGAGACATTTCATTCCCCCTGTTTTCTGTGTGACGAGCGGTATCGCTTCATTTTCGGTCCCGATTGATTACGGGCGATTCTTTAGCGTTGCCTCGATTCTGGCCTTGAGGACTGCCGGACTGACCGGCTTGACCAGCACGCCGTTGGCCCCGGCCTTGGTCACCGCCAGCACGAGTTCCTGCTGGGCATGGCCGGTGACGACCAGGATCGGGACATTATGGTTCTTGATCTCTGGATTGGAGGCGCCGGTCGTATCAAACGCGCGCACGATGCGGATGAAGTCGATACCGGTGATCGGCGACATCTCGAAATGTATTTGCTCAGCCCCCCGCGTTCGGTGGCGGACCAATCTGTGGAGTGATC
>JBAXPR010000086.1:0-16225 GCA_037132135.1 Rhodospirillaceae bacterium | reverse complement strand
GATCGCTGCTCCCCTCGGAGACCTCTTCGCTTCCACTTGAGACGTCGAAGAACCAAAAATTAGAACGCGTGTCCAGTACGGAAACCCGGAAGACGACATTCGTTGGCCACATACGAATGCGGAGAGGGTGCAATGCACCCTCTCCGCAAAGAAGTTTCGAGCACACGCTTAAGCTCTAATACCGGTAATGATCCGGCTTATACGGCCCTTCGACCGGAACGCTGATGTAGTCGGCCTGCTTCTTCGAGAGGGTCGTCAGCTTGGCGCCGATCTTGGCGAGATGCAGACGGGCGACCTTTTCGTCGAGGTGCTTGGGCAGCACGTAGACCTTGCACTCGTACTTGCTGGCGTTGGTCCAGAGTTCGATCTGCGCCAGCACCTGATTGGTGAAACTGGCCGACATCACGAAGCTGGGGTGGCCGGTGGCGCAGCCGAGGTTGACGAGACGACCCTTGGCCAGCACGATCAGGCGCTTGCCGTCGGGGAACACCACCTCGTCGACCTGCGGCTTGACCTCTTCCCACTTGTAGTTCTGCAACGAGGCGATCTGGATCTCGCTGTCGAAATGACCGATGTTGCAGACGATGGCGCGATCCTTCATCTGCCGCATGTGGTCCTGGGTGATGACATCGACGTTGCCGGTGGCGGTGACGAAGATGTCGCCCAGCGCGGCCGCGAGGTCCATGGTCGTGACCTGATAGCCTTCCATCGCCGCCTGCAGGGCGTTGATCGGATCGACCTCGGTGACCATCACCCGGGCGCCCTGGCTGCGCAGGCTGGCGGCCGACCCCTTGCCGACGTCGCCATAACCGCAGACCACCGCGACCTTGCCCGCCATCATGACGTCGGTGGCACGCTTGATGCCGTCGACCAAGCTCTCGCGGCAGCCATAGAGATTATCGAACTTCGACTTGGTGACGCTGTCGTTGACGTTGATTGCCGGGACCAGCAGTTTGCCCACCTTCATCATCTCATAGAGGCGATGAACCCCGGTGGTGGTCTCCTCGGAGATGCCGCGCACGTCCTTCAGCATCAGCGGATATTTTTCATGCATGATCTGGGTGACGTCGCCGCCGTCATCGAGAATCATGTTCGGGGTCCAGCCATCGGGACCGCGCAGGGTCTGCTCGATGCACCACCAGAACTCCTCCTCGGTCTCACCCTTCCAGGCGAACACCGGGATACCCTGGTCGGCGATCGCCGCCGCGGCATGGTCCTGGGTCGAGAAGATATTGCAGGACGACCAGCGCACCGAGGCGCCGAGGGCGATCAGGGTTTCGATCAGCACCGCGGTCTGAATCGTCATGTGCAGACAGCCGACGATGCGGGCGCCGGCCAGCGGCTTGCTCTCGCCATACTCGGTGCGCAGCGCCATCAGGCCCGGCATCTCGGTCTCGGCGATCGCGATTTCCTTGTGGCCCCACCCGGCCAGTGAAATGTCCTTAACCTTGTAGTCGGTGAAACCGGCCGATGCGGACGCCGCAGCCATGAGCGCTCTCCTGATAAAGCGGGGACGAACCCGTGCCGGCCGGTACGGCCCACGGGGGTGCGCCGGGTCTAGCAGCGGCATCGAATCCGCGCAAGCATAAAGATATCTTTATGTTCGGTCCGGGACGGGACTGGCTAGCGCTTGCGGCCGTCGTCCTTGCGGGTCTGACCGGCACCGCCGAAATTGAGTGCCCCCAGCAGGCCGGTCGCCTGCCGTTTGCCCTGACGGCCGCCAACCGGCTCCAGGATACTGATCTTGCGACCGGTCTTGGTGCAATAGACCATCGCGGCGCTCTGGGCGTTCTGCTGGATACGCTTGCGCACCTCGCCATCAATGGCGTTGAAGGCCCGGATGGCCAGCGAGAAGCTCTGCGGAGTCGGATCGTCGAGCAGGTCGCGCAGGGTGCTCGCCGCCAGCTTGAGTTCAAACACACCCGGTTTGATCTCTTTGGCGACAGCATCGACCAGGAGCTCAATGGCCCGGCGCGTCTGTTCATCATCCATGTGGAAGTCGTCCGCCACAGCGATATCCCAAAGGTTCGTATCTGAGGCCAATTGTAGCGGTCCGACCGAACAACCGGCAATACAACAAAAGTGATAGCCGCCGCGCCGCCGCCGCAAGGGCAACAGCTAAAATGCTTGCGTGGCCTTTTCGCCACGATCGGGGTCAGCCCTGACACTGATATATGGAAACAACAGTTAATTTTCGAGGTTTGACTGAGTCGGGTACGACTCGGCCGAGTCGAAGCTTTCTGACAACACCACCCTGACGAGTCGCAATCCCGCGGCTCGAGGCCGAAATCGCCAGCGAAAGAATGGAGCGACCGGCCATGGAATCCGAAACATCAATTGCTCATCCCCGCAATTATACTTAATATCTAGACAGACGCTCCGTCGGCAGCAGGCGACCATGAACGAACAATCCGGGACCACTAGGCAGGGGGCGGCCCACCTGACCCGCCTGTCCCAGGAGCAGGCTCAGGAAATCGCGCGCAAGCACGAAATGCTCTATTCCGGAAGGATGGGCGGAGCGCGCGCGGTTTTTTCCTTTTGCGACCTGACCGGCCTCAATCTGTCGGGTCACAACCTCTGTGACGCTGATTTTACCGGCGCCGTTCTTGCCGATTGCAACCTCGCCGGCACCAAACTCGATCGCGCGGTGTTTTTTTGTGCCGATTTGCGTCGGGCCAACATGGCGCGGGCCAATCTGCGCCGGGCGGACCTGCGCGGCGCCTGTCTGCGCGGCGCCTTCATGGTCGGCGCCGACCTTTTCGAAGCCGATCTCCGCGAGGGCGTGATTGCCGAGAAGGACCAGCGGGGCAACCTGACCTTCCTGCGTCACGAGTTGCGGCCTTCGGAAATGCAGTCGGTGGTATTGGCCAACGCCAATCTCGAACGGGCGCGCCTCAACGGCATCATCGCCGTCCAGGCCGACTTCACCGATGCGGTGATGCGCAATTGCAAGCTGGTCCGGGCCAATCTGCGCCAGTGCAAGCTGGTCGGCGCCAATCTCGAAGGGGCAGACCTTTCGGGTTCCGACATGAAAGGCGCCAACCTCCAGGGCGCGGTGCTGGTCAATGCCGACATGACGATGGCGATCACCGACGACGCCGACATGACCGGCATTCTGACCGACGCCCCGGCCGGCATCAGCCTGACCACCCTGTCCGAGCCGATCGAGTCTCTGCTGGCCCAGCACATCGCCTGGGTGGAAAGCAGCGGCGCCCAGGGCAAGCCGCTCGACCTCTCGGGGGTCGATCTGCGGCCGCTGAAGAATTTGGCCAGCGCCAACCTCACCGCCCTCAAGGCCAACCGGGTCGTGATGTACGGCATGGTTCTGCCCGGAATCCAGCTTCAGGGCGCGCAACTCCAGGGCGCCGACCTCCGGGCCGCCAAGCTGGTCGGCGCCGATCTCCGCGGGGTCAACCTCAAGAATGCCAAGCTCAACAATTCCGATCTTCGCGACTGCAACCTTGGACCGCTGGTGCTGACCGCCGACCGGTTGCTGCCGGCTCAACTCCAGGGCGCGAGCATCCGCTACGCGGATCTGCGCGGCGCCGACTTGCTGCGCGCCAACTTCCAGGGCGCCGACCTCTCCTATTCCAACCTGATCGGCACCAAGCTGCGCGCCACCGACTTTTCCGAGTCGAATCTCGACACCACATTATTCTCCCAGGGATCGCTGCGCGAAGCCATCGCGGCCGGCTGCAAGGGCCTGCCGACGGACTGAGCCGAGCGGCAGCGGGGAACCGGCGGGCTCAAGCGGGAAGGACGTGATGCGTATTCTGGTTCTGGGGGCCGGCGGAGTCGGCGGCTATTTCGGCGGCCGGCTGCTTCAGGCCGGCGGTGATGTCACCTTTCTCGTGCGCGAGCGCCGGGCCGGACTGCTGCGCCGCACCGGCCTCGTCATCCGCAGCCCGCTCGGCGACTTCGCCGCCCCGGTCGAGCCCGTGACCCGCGAACAGGTCCGGCCCGAATTCGACCTCGCCCTGCTCTCCTGCAAGGCCTACGACCTCGAGGACGCCATCGCCTCGCTCCAGGGCGGCCTCGCGCCCCACGGCCGGGTGGTGCCGCTACTCAACGGGCTGGCCCATATGGAGCGGCTTGACGCCGCCTTCGGCGCCGGGCGGGTGGTCGGCGGGCTGTGCCATATCTCGGTCACCCTCGGCGCTGACGGCGCGATCGAGCACCTCAACCGCCTGCACCGCATCACCTATGGAGAGCGCGGTCCGGAAACCGGCGCCGCCGATCTCGCCCTGCTCGACCGCCTGTTCCGCGCCGCCGGCGTCGAGGCCGAGCACAGCACCGAGATCATGCGCCGGACCTGGGAAAAGCTGGTGCTGCTGGCCACCCTCGCCGCCCTGACCTGCCTGATGCGCGGCTCGATCGGGGCCATTCTGAAAAGCCGGGACGGCCGGGCGGTGATTTTGGAAACCCTCGAGGCCTGCCGCCAGGTCGCGGCCGCCGCCGGCTATCCGCCGACCGAGGCCGCGCTGGCCGCGACCATCGGCCATCTTACCGACGAGACCTCGGCGCTCAAGGCCTCGATGCTGCGCGATATCGAGCGCGGCAATCCGACCGAGGGCGAGCATATCGTCGGCGACATGGTCAGGCTCGCCGAGTCCCATGGCATTTCCTGCCCGCCGCTGCGCCTCGCCTACGCCCACCTTCAGACCTACGAAGCCCTGCGGACCACCGGATAATCGCCAACCGCCGCCCCGAAGTCAGCAGATATTTCCGCCGGTCACCGGCGAAGGGGGAAGACTTTGCCGAGCGGCCGGCAAAATCTTCCCCGGCACGACAGCAATAAAGGCCCGCCGGGAGTCATCCCGTTTCCGGCCCGGTTCTGGCACGGTCCTTGCTCTGTTCCGGGAGCCATCCCGTTCGGCCTCAAGACTTCCTGCCAGGAAAGCCAATTCGATGAATATCAAAGTTGTTCACAAAGCCGTGATGCTCTGCGACGAGCTTGGCCGTCACAGCATCCGCTGCACCACGACCGCCGAGGCGGAGAAGCTATGGCGCCGGCTGACCGTCGACCCCGACTATGCCAACACGATGCTTCGTTTGTGCCGGCCGGCCGAAGCCGAGCCGCAGCCGATGGCATCCTCCTGAGACCGAACAGAGTTGATCACGGCTCGTGCTTGTCGGGATCACCGTCTGAGGCCATTTGTTGAGTCTGAAACAGCGGTTTCAGGGGTCCCGGCCGATAGTCATCGTCCCAGCGCACCGAAAGAAACGCCGCGACCAGATCCGGCGCGCTGCCGTCGAACCAGCCGGTCGGAGCCAGTTTGGTGAGATTGATCTTGTCGAGTTCATGCCAGGGGTGATCGACGGCGCTGTTCCAGCTCCGCTGGCTCTCGTCAAAGGCACAGCGAAGGTCAGGAAGAAAAACCTGACCGGGAACGAAGTAAACTTCGTCCTCCAGACGGTCCTTGATGGCGGCGACATCGTTACTCCCGGCCGGTCCGGCGAGAATGACCCGACAGCTTATCTTGTGGGTCACGCTGAGACGGTAGGAATATTCGAGATTGAGATTGAAGGGTTTCTTCAACGCCATTGTTGGTTGTGTCCAGCCACTGACCCATCGGCCCCTCGGGGGATGGTATTCGGGATCGGGGCCGGCGGCAAGCGCGGGGTGTCCGCGAGCGGCGATTGCCGCCGGCCTTGAAACGGGGTGGGAAAAACCATGTTGCACTCGGGACGGGCCGCCAGCACCACGCCAAGCCACGGCGGCGCCAAGCCACCGCCGCCCCGGCCCGCGGCCGCCGGCACCGGCAAGGTTCATCAGACCCCGGCGGTTCGCCCCCAGGCCCATGGCGCCGCCGCCACCCATGCGGCCCGGCGCAGTCCGATCATCGACGACATCCCCGAGGAGAGCGGCGCGGGCAAAACCGCCTCGTGGTCGCTCCGGCTGCCCCGCCTGCGCCTGCCGGCGCCGCCTTCGTTGCGCACGGTCCGCCGCACCGCCCTGGTGGTGGTGACGCTGCTGATCATCTGCGCCGCGGTCGCCACTTCGGTGCAGATGATCAGCCAGCACCTCGAGGTGGCCCGCCAGGCCCGAATCGACGCCGCGATCGCCGTCGCCCTCGACGCCCACACCCGGCGCCATCATGACGAGGGGCGCAGTTACGAGGAAATTTCCTTCACCGACAACATCCGGCACTGCCTCGGCGCCACCCTCGCCCAACCCGGCTACGCCTTGGGCCATCGCCTCGAGGGTGACGACGGCGGGGCACTGCTCGGGGTCGCCGAAGCCGGCTGCCTGCGCGCCAAGGTGCGCGAACTGATGGCCATGCCCAGACCCGACGAGGTCGCCGGGTCCGAGGAAAGACCCTGGAGAGAGGCCCGCATCCGCGCCATGCTGGTCTTTGCCCGCGAGCATGGCTACCGCTTCCCGCCCGACCTGATGGCCTACGAGCGCCCCCATGTCGGCGCCATCAGCAGCCCGCAGGGCCGGCTGCCTTAATTTTCCGCAGCTCTGGCGCCGCCATCACCACTTCTGAGCTTTTCAGACGCGGCCCGATAAGCTACTGTCCGCGCCGGACTGGAAGCAACAGGGGCAATCTGGCCAGTATGAAAGGCTTTCGCCGGAGCAAGCCGGCGGCACCTGTGAAATAATCGTGCGTCATAGTCCGGTAAAGCCGAAGGAAATATCCCATGGGTCGGATCGTTGAAGTCACAGACGTTATCTTGAGGGATGCGCACCAGAGCCTGCTGGCCACGCGCATGGCGATGGAAGACATGATTCCGGCCTGTGAGGATTTGGACAAGGCGGGCTACTGGTCGCTCGAGTGTTGGGGCGGCGCCACCTTCGATGCCTGTATCCGTTTCCTCAACGAAGACCCGTGGGAACGGCTGCGCACCTTCCGCAAGCTGCTGCCCAACACCAAGTTGCAGATGCTGTTGCGCGGCCAGAACCTGCTCGGCTATCGCCATTACGAGGACGCGGTGGTCGAACGCTTCGTCGCCAAGGCGGCCGAGAACGGCATGGACGTGTTCCGGGTCTTCGACGCCCTCAACGATCTGCGCAACCTCAAGACCGCGATCGCGGCGGTCAAGAAGTCGGGCAAGCACGCCCAGGGCACGATCTGCTACACGGTCAGCCCGGTTCACACCATCGAAGCCTTCGTCGATATGGCGGAGAGCCTGAAGGAAATGGGCGTCGACTCGATCTGTCTCAAGGACATGGCGGCGCTGCTCAAGCCGCAGCCGGCCTATGATCTGGTCAAGGGCATCAAGGAGCGCTGCGGCGCCGATACCCTGGTTCACCTTCACGCCCATGCCACCACCGGCGTCACCCTGGTTTCGCTGATGAAGGCGGTCGAGGCCGGTTGCGACATCGTCGACGCCTCGATCAGTTCGCTGTCGCTCGGCTCGGGCCACAACCCGACCGAGGCGGTGGTCGAGATGCTGGAGGGCACCGGCCTGACGACCCGACTCGACAAGGACCGCATCCTCAAGGTCAAGGACTACTTCACCAACATCCGGCCCCGCTATCGTGAGTTCATGAGCGAGTTCACCGGAGTCGACACCGAGATTTTCAAGAGCCAGATTCCCGGCGGCATGATCTCCAACATGGAATCCCAGCTCAAGGGCCAGGGCGCCGCCCACCGCCTCCAGGAAGTGCTGGAAGAGGTGCCGCGGGTGCGCGCCGACAGCGGCTTCCCGCCGCTGGTCACGCCCTCCAGCCAGATCGTCGGCAGTCAGGCCGTGTTCAACGTCCTGATGGGCAAATACAAGACTCTGACCGGCGAGTTCGCCGACCTGATGCTCGGCTATTACGGCAGCACCATCGGCGAAAAGAACCCCGAGGTGCTGGCCCGTGCCGAGGCCCACGCCAAGAAGCCGGTGATCACCGGCCGCCCCGCCGACCTGCTCAAGCCCGAATGGGAGACCTTGCGCAAGGAGACCGAGGCGCTGGAAAACAACAACGGCAGCGACGAGGACGTCCTGACTTACGCCATGTTCCCCCAGGTCGCGCCCAAGTTTTTCAAGAGCCGCCCCGACGGCCCGAAGAATCTCGGCAAGGCCCCGGTGAAAAAGGACGCGGCCCCGGCGGCTCCGGCCAAGGCCGAGGGCAAGGCGGACGGAGCCGGCAAGCCGGCAAGCCTCGCCGGCCCCGTGACCTACGTCGTCACGCTCCACGGCAAGGAACACAAGGTCACGGTCGCCCCCGGCGCCTGACGCAGACTCCATAAAAGCGAACGATCGCGGTCGGACTTCGGAAGGGATCCTCGATGCCCAAGCACGGCACTCACTCGGCACCCAAGACCATCGACGAGAGAATCACCGAGCTGCGCGCCCGCCGCAGCCGCCTGGAGCAAGGCGGCGGCGCGGCCCAGATCGAGAAGCAGCACGCCGGCGGCAAGCTGACCGCCCGCGAACGGGTCGCCCGGCTGGCCGACGACGGCAGCTTCCAGGAGGTCGGGCTTTACGCCCAGCATCAGTGCACCGCCTTCGGCCTCGGCCACCGGGAACTGCCGGCCGACGGCGTGATCACCGGCTGCGCCAAGGTCGACGGCAAGACCATCCATCTCGCCAGCCAGGATTTCACGGTGTCGGGCGGCGCGGCCGGCGAGGTGCACAGCCTCAAGGTCGCCGAGATGCAGGAACTGGCGCTCAAGACCGGCTCACCGTTCATCTTCATCAACGACAGCGGCGGCGCCCGGGTCCAGGAGGGCATCGGCAGCCTGTCGGGCTATGGCAAGGTCTTTTACTTCAACGTCATGCTCTCGGGTTCGGTGCCTCAGATCTCGCTGATCTGCGGCCCCTGCGCCGGCGGCGCCTCCTACAGCCCGGCGCTGACCGATTTCATCATCCAGACCCGCCGCGCCCAGATGTTCATCACCGGGCCGCAGGTGATCAAGCAGGTCACGGGCGAGGTGGTCACGGCCGAAGATCTCGGCGGCCCCGAGGCCCAGATGAAATCGGGTGTCGTGCACCTGATCGCCGAGGACGACGAGGAGGCGATCTACCTCTGCCGGCGGCTCCTCAGCTTCATGCCCTCGAACAACCTCGAGGACCCGCCCCACCTGCCCTTCGACGAACCGGTCGAGCCCGATCCCGAGCTGAACCATATCGTGCCCACCGACCCCAAGATGGGCTACGACGTCCGCGAGGTGATCAGCCGGGTGGTTGATGACGGCGATTTCCTCGAAATCCAGCCCGGCTTCGCGCCCAACATCGTGGTCGGCTTTGCCCGGATCACCGGCCGCCCGATCGGCATCGTGGCCAACCAGCCGTCGGCGATGGCCGGAGCGCTCGACATCAATTCCTCGGACAAGGCGGCGCGCTTCATCCGCTTCTGCAACGCCTTCAACATTCCGATCGTGACCTTCGTCGATGTCCCGGGCTTCCTGCCCGGCGTCGAACAGGAATATGGCGGCATCATCCGTCATGGCGCCAAGATGCTGTTCGCCTACTCCGCCACGACGGTGCCGAAACTGACCGTGATCATGCGCAAGGCCTATGGCGGCGCCTATCTCGCCATGTGCGGCAAGGATCTGGGGGCCGACCGGGTGGTGGCGTGGCCGACCGCCGAGGTGGCGGTGATGGGCGCCGAGGGCGCGGCCGAGATCGTCTTCCGCAAGGAAATCGACGGCGCCGAGGACAAGGCGGCCAAGCGCCGGGAAATGATCGACATCTACCGTGAATCCTTCGCCAACCCCTATGTCGCGGCGGGCCGCGGCCTCGTCGACGACGTCATCGAGCCGGCGCACACCCGCAAGTTTCTGGCCCTCGCCCTCGACAGCCTGGCCACCAAGCGGGAAACCCGGCCGCCGAAGAAGCACGGCCTGATCCCGCTGTGACCGACGCGCGGGCACGGAACCAGAAGGGCAGCCAGGGAGGACAGGAGATGGCGGACGGATCGGCAAACGAGGTGCTGGCGGCGATCGAGGCGTTGCGCCGCGATATGCAGGGTCAGATCGACGGCCTCAAGGCGGAACTGGCGGCGCTGAAGGCGCGGCCCGCCGCCGCCCCTGAGGCGGAGAGCGAGATCGCGCCCGAGATTCTGGTGATGCTGGCCGCAGCCGCCACCGCCTATCTCGGAGTCAAGGTCCGCATCCGCTCGGCCCGGCAACTCCACCCCAGCCATGACGGCATCAGCCCCTGGGCGCAGCACGGCCGCGTCTTCGTCCAGTCGGCCTCCCATAACCTGCGCCGCGTGCGCTGAGACCCGTTCGATCGAGATAAGGAGTTCCGGCGTTGAAATTACAGATCAGCATCGACGGCAAGGCCTACCAGCTCGATGTCGAAGTGCTCGAAGAGGATCGGGCGGCGCGCTCGCGCGGCTACCTGCCGCCCCACCACCCGCCCTCGACGGTCCGCTCGCTGCTCACCACCCCGGCAGCGGCTTCGGCTCCGCCGGGCGATGGCGGCGCAGCCGACGAAGGTCCGGTCGACGAGGCTCATGTCTGCCGCAGCCCGGTGGCCGGCGTCGTGATCCGGATCAAGGCCGAGATCGGCCAGCAGCTCCGGCAGGACGACCTGATCATGGTGCTGGAAGCGATGAAAATGGAAACCAACGTCACCGCCCCGGCCGCGGGCACGGTCAAGGCGATCAAGGTCGCCGAAGGCGACGGGGTGAAGGCCAATCAGGTGCTGGTGGTGTTCGACTGACCGATGCGGGATTGTGACGGTGACGGCCGGCCCCCGATCGGAGGCCGGCCTCTTGCCGTCATCAGCAATCGAACCATCTTGCCTTCTGGACCTCAAGCCCGGAGCTAAAGACCGAAGGCCGGACGCGGCAGAAGTTTGCCGCCCCGGCGTCGCTCCGGCCAAAAACAGGAGGAAGAGATGGCCCACCTTAACGACTGGGATGTCGTCATCGCGTCATTAGGGGCGCTGGTTTTCCTGGTTTCTCTGGCCAGCCTCGCCGATTTCGCGATTGCACACTACCTCAGCATCCGCGGCCACACGCCCGAAGCCTGACGCCCCGGCGCCGGGGCCGCGCTGGGAAAGGCCCGCCGGCCGGGCTCAACTCAGGCGGCCCCGGAACTGGTCTTGCTGCCGGCCGCCCCCTGGAACATGATGTTGCGCCGGATCAGTTCGACCAGCGAATCGGCCTTCATTTTCGACATCACATGGGAGCGATAGATTTCGACTGTGCGGGAACTGATGCTGAGCGCAACGCCGATCGCCTTGCTGGTGTAGCCGGCGACCATCAGGTCCATCACCTCGCGCTCGCGCGCCGTCAGCTTGGCCAGCTGTTCCTGAAACGTCGTGACCCTGATCTTGGCTTCCCGCTCGGCGGCTTCGAGGTTGGTTGCCTGCCGGATGCCGGCGAGCAGGCGGTCGGGATCGAACGGCTTCTGAATGAAATCAAGCGCCCCGGCCTTGAGGGCCTCGACCGCCAGCGGCACGCTGCCATGACCGGTCATGATGATCACGGGCAGGCTGTCGCGGACCTTGCGGATGGCCCGGAACACCTCCATGCCGTCCATGCCCGAAAGGTGGATGTCGAGAACGACACAACCGATATCGTTTACCGGGGCCGTCTCCAGAAAATCCTCGCCAGACGAGAAACTGACCACAGTCATTTTCTCGGCGTTGAGCAGTATCGCCAACGCATCTCGAAGAGCACTGTCGTCATCGACAATCGCGATGACCGGTGTTGTCGGGTTGGTAATAATGGCCGGATGCCTTCTGGGGAGAGAATCCACGCTAACATCTATCCTCCGACCGCCGGCACTGACAATTCGTATGAACACGTAAAGGATTTTGCTTAATATCCCTTTGCGCGAACCGCGGGCCAAAGCCGCCGCGGCTGCCACCACCGCCATTATTTTGCCGCTGTCCGGACCGAGACTGAGCCTCGCCGGCATCGTCGGCAGCACAGAGACGGAGAGCCCGCCATGACCCCGCAAGAACGCGACCTGATCTCAGACCTGTTTCGACGCCTGCGCGACTCCGGTTCAGCCAGCCGGGACCAGGAGGCCGACGCCCTGATCCGGCGCCTCTGCGCGGCGCAACCCGAAGCCGCCTATCTGCTGGTCCAGACCACTCTGGTCCAGGAACAGGCGCTGCATGCGGCGCAGGCCCGCATCGAGGAGTTGCAGCAGCAGGTGGAGAGCCAGGCCGCCCGCCCGGTGAGCGGCAACAGCTTCCTCGGCGCCGGCCTCGGCGGCCTCTTTGGCAGCCGCCGGCAGGCTGCCGCTCCCCCGCCGCCACCACCGCCTCAGACCGGCCCCTGGGGCGCACCGGCACCGGCCGGCGGCGGTTTCCTGCAATCGGCCCTGACCACCGCGGCCGGCGTTGCCGGCGGCGCCCTGCTGTTCGAAGGCATCCAGCACCTGTTCGGGGGCAGTTCGGCCGCCGCCGCCTCGCCCTGGTCGACGCCGTCGATGGCACCGACCGAGATTGTCGAAAATACGACAATCAATAATTATTATGGCGACCAGAGTTCCGACAGCGCCAACGACTCCTTCGATACCGGCGCCGACGGCGGCTCGTTTTTCGACGACGTCTGACCGGAACGCCCTGGAGGCGAGCCACGTTGTGGCTTGACTTTGTTTGGACTTCAAGGCCGCCGGCGCCGCACTGGTGCCGGCGGTGCCATTTCCGGCACACTCTTTGCAGACATACTCCCGAACCCGCGGCAACGCGGCAGAGAGGTGTTTCAAGGTCAGGGACGATGAGATGGTACCACCGCCCTCGTGTGCGACAATAGACCATCGCCACACCGGCCGGAGCACCAGCCCGATAGGTAATGCTACTTACGCAGAGGGGCGATCACTGCACCTTCGTTGAATGGCGCAGTGCAGCATATTGAAATCGGGCGGGTTTTCGGAATGTTCGCCCTGCCGGCCCCGCGGTTTTAACGGTAATTCGAGTGAGCGTGACCGGTTGACTTGCCCTGAACCTTCAAACATGATTGTAACCACTAAGCGGGCTGTCGCCGCAATCCTGTTGCGCACCGGCGGCTGCGTGGTGTTTGGAACCTGGAACCCTCGCGCTGTCCGAGACGAATGAGAGAGAGCAAGGCACCGATGACTGCATCCTTTTCCCGCCGCCGGGCCATCACCCTGATCGCCGCCACCGCCAGCCTGCCGTTGCTGCTGGCTGCGACCGGCCCCCGCTCCCGGCTGCTGAAGTGGCAGGGAACGACGCTGGGTGCGTCCTCGACGATCCTGCTCTATCATGATGACGAGGCGCACGCCCGGGCAGCCATTGACGCGGGATTGAGCGAACTGGCGCGCCTTGAGGCACTCTTCAGCATTTATCGCGCCGATTCCGTGATCTCGACCCTCAACCGCGACGGCGTCGTCAGCGGCGCCCCCGCCGACTTCATCGCCCTGGTCAGCCACGCCGCCCGCCTGGCCGCGCTCAGCGACGGCCTATACGATCCGACCGTGCAACCGGTCTGGCAGACCTATTTCCGTCACTTCACCGGCCCAAACCCGGACCCGGCCGGCCCCGCCGCCGCCGATCTGGCCCGGGCGCTGGCGCTGGTCGACTGGCGCGGGATCGAGATCGACGCCGGCGCCGGCCGGGTCGCCCTGGCCCGGCCCGGCATGGGCCTGACCCTCAACAGCGGCGCCCAGGGCTATATCACCGACAAGGTCGCGGCGGTGCTCGGCCGCTACGGCTTCACCAACATGCTGGTCGACATGGGCGAGCCGCGGGCGCTGTCGACCAAGCCGGACGGTTCGGCCTGGCGGATCGGCATCGCCAATCCTGCCGACCCTCTCCGCGCGGTCGCCGAACTCGACGTCATCGACAAGTGCGTGTCGACCTCGGGCGGCTATGGCACCCTCTTCGACGATGCCGGCGCCTTCACCCATATCGTCGACCCGCGCAGCGGCCGCACCGCGCCGCGCCTGCTCGGGGTGTCGGTGGTCGCCGATACCGCGACCCGGGCCGATGGCCTGTCGACCGCGATGCTGCTGGCGCCCCCCGAAAAGCGCCTTGCTCTGCTGCGCGCCGCCGGCGGCCTGATCGCGGTCTATGTCACGCCCGACGGCGTGGTGGAACGGCTCGAGGCATGACAGGCCCGGAGCCAGACGAGCCCGGTTCGGGGCTGGAAAGCGTGGCCCGGGTGGTCGCCCTCGAGGGCGGCGTGCCGTGGCTGGAACCGGAGCCCAAGGCGTCTTGCGGCGGCTGTCTGTCGCTGGCTGCCTGCGGCGCCAAGGGTGGCGGCAGGCGCGCGCTGGCCGCCCGTCGCTTTCCGCTCGCCGGCGCGCCGGCGCTGCGGGTGGGTGAGCGGGTGGTGGTCGGGTTGCCGGAGGGGGCGGTTCTGCGGGCTTCGGCCACCGCCTATGCGGTGCCGCTGCTGCTGATGGTCGGGGCCGGGATCACCGCCCGTGGCCTTGGAGCCGGCGACGGCGCCGGCGCGCTGGCGATGCTGGGCGGGTTGGCGGCGGGATTGCTGATCGCCCGCATCATCGCCGGGTTGCTGCTGGGGCGGGGCGACCTGTCGCCGCGCTACCTGCGGCGGGTGGTCGAGGGCGGCGCATGTTCACGGGATTGATGAGCAACCGGAAGGACGGACGGGCATGAGGGATGTGATTCTCCTGATGGTGAGCGCCACCCTGGTCAACAACGTGGTGCTGGCCCGCTTCCTTGGCCTCTGCTCCTTCATGGGCGTGACGACCAAGGTTGACACCGCGGTCGGCATGGGCATGGCCACCACCTTCGTGATCACCGTGTCCTCGATGGGCGACTGGGCGCTGGAAGCCTTCCTGCTGGCACCCTACGACCTCGGCTATCTGCGCACCGTGACCTTCATTCTGGTGATTGCGGCGGCGGTGCAGTTCACCGAGATGGTGATCCGCAAGGTTTCGCCGGCGCTCTTTCGCACCCTCGGCATCTATCTGCCCCTGATCACCACCAACTGCGCCGTGCTCGGCGTCGCGCTGCTGCTGGTCGAGGGACGGTTCGGCTTCGTCGAGAGCACGCTGTTCGCCTTCGCCTCCTCTCTCGGCTACAGCCTGGTGATGGTGGTGTTCGCCGGGTTGCGCGAGCGCATCGCGCTGGCCGAGGTGCCGCCGCTGATGGCCGGGCCACCGATCGGCTTCATCACCGCCGGGTTGCTGGCCCTCGCCTTCATGGGCTTTTCCGGGATCAGCGCCAACTGACCGAAGATTTGTCTGCCATCCGTCATGAGCGTGTTCTGAGCGTTTAGGGAGTCACTGCCATGCTGCTCGCCGTTGGAAGTCTTGCCGTGATGGGCGCCGCCCTGGGCACCGTCCTCGGAGTTGCCGCCCGCTACTTCGCCGTCGAGTCCGATCCTCTCGAAGCTGATCTTCTCGACCTGCTGCCCGGCTCCCAATGCGGCCAGTGCGGCTATGTCGGCTGCGGTCAGGCCGCGGCGGCCCTGGCCAAGGGCGAGGCGGCGGTGACGATCTGCATCCCCGGCGGCAAGGCGGTGGCGGAAAAGCTGGCCCACCGCCTCGGCGTCGCCGCGGATCTCTCGGGCCACAAGGACGCCGAGCCGCACTACGCCGTGATCAACGAAGACCTGTGCATCGGTTGCCTGCGCTGCGCCAATGAATGCTCGACCGACGCCATCATCGGCGCGCCGAAGCAGATTCACACCGTGCTGGTCGATAACTGCCACGGCTGCGCCAAGTGCTTTAACACCTGCCCGACGATGGCCGTGACCATGCATAAGATTAATGTCAATCTCCATGACTGGCACTGGCACAAGCCAAAGCTCAAGGCCAAGCGGATCAAGCATTGATGCGGAGGCAACCATGAAACTTTTTCGCATCGACGGCGGCATCCATCCCGAGTACCGCAAGGAACGGACCCAGGAGCATGCGATCGTCCCCCTGCCCCTGCCGCGCATTCTCTGCCTGCCCCTGCGCCAGCACATCGGCGCTCCGGCCGAGGCGGTGGTGACCTCGGGCCGGCGGGTCAGGAAGGGCGATCTTCTGGCCAGGGCCTCGGGGACGATCTCGGCGCCGATTCACGCCCCGACCTCGGGCACGGTGGTCGACATCAACGACATGATGGCGCCGCACCCCTCGGGCCTCGCCCAGAAGACCATCGTGCTGCGCCCCGACGGCAAGGATGAGTGGGGCGACCTGCCACCCGGGATCGACGACCCCTTCGCAGCGACGCCGTCCGAGATCGACAGCCGGGTCGCCTGGGCCGGCATCGTCGGACTGGGCGGCGCCGCCTTCCCCTCGGCGGTCAAGCTCGGGCTGCGCGCCGGCAAGTCCCTCGACATCCTGATTCTCAACGGCGCCGAGTGCGAACCCTACCTGACCTGCGACGACCGCATCATGCAGGA
>JBAXPR010000085.1:0-16306 GCA_037132135.1 Rhodospirillaceae bacterium | reverse complement strand
GGGAGGGGGCATGGCCGAAGCCGCCCCTTAAATTGGACGACGCAGGGCACTAGTTTAGCAGATTAGCACGCTCGGGAAATTTCTCCACCGCCCGCAGCAAACAAAAAACCGCGCTCACCGCAAATCCTCGCCGGCCCAAAACGGTATACACTATCGGTATACGTCACCGGTCTGCTGGGCCAACACCGTATACCGTTATACGTTATCGATATACGCTATCGATTTAGCCCCGCCGCAGGCCGGTTCGCCGCGGCGACCATCCCTGCGACAAAACCCGCTTGACATCATAATCAGGTCTTCGTATTTTCGCATATATGAAGACTACGTCTCTGACCGCGCGGCAGGCGCCGCGGCAGGCCGGAGCCAGGTCGCCTGACACCGCCAAAAAGGAATGGTCTCGATGCATAAGGATTGGGTGAAGATCGCCAAGGAGCTGTCGCCGCTGATGGGCGAGGCGCGCAAGAGCAGCCCCGACGCCTGGGGTGGCTTCGCCGCCCTGGCTAAGGGCGCCACCGCCCCCGGCGCCCTCGACACCAAGACCAAGGAGCTGATCGCGCTGGCGCTAGGCATCGCCGCCCGCTGCGACGGCTGTCTCGCCTTCCATGCCAAGGAGATCGTGCAACTCGGCGGCAGCCGGGCCGAAGTGCTCGACGTGATCTCGATGGCGGTCTACATGGGCGGCGGCCCCTCGGCGATCTATGGCGCCCAGGCCCTCGAATCCTACGACCAGTTCGCCGCGCTGGCCCAGAAATGAAGCGGCTGATGCGAAGCCGGCTGCTGCCGGGGCTGCTGATCGGCCTTGGCCTGCTCGGCTCGGCCGGGCCGGCCATGGCTGGTGACACCGCGGCCCAGGCCAGCGAAGCGCGTGCCGCCATCCAGCGCTTCAGCGCCATCCTCGGCGCGGCCCTGAAATCGGCGATGGAGAATGCCGGGCCGGTCGCCACTATCGAAGTCTGCAACCTCAAGGCGGCCGAACTTGCCAAGGAGGCCAGTGAGGCCACCGGCTGGCAGGTCGGCCGGACCGCCCTCAAGCTGCGTAACCCGCGGAACGCCCCGGACGCCTGGGAAAAAGGCGTCCTGGCCGCCTTCGCCACCCGGGCCGCGGCCGGCGAGGAGCTGGCGAAGCTCGACGAGACCGCGGTCATCGTCCGCGACGGCCACCCGGTGATCCGCTATATGAAGGCGATCCCGACCGCCGCGCTCTGCCTCACCTGTCATGGCGGTTCGCTCAAGCCAGAGGTTCAAACCCGGCTGCTCGAACTCTACCCGGCCGATCAGGCCACCGGCTTCGCCCTCGGCGATCTGCGCGGCGCCTTCACCCTGACCCGGCGGCTGGACTGACCCACGGCGGCGGGGCGGCGGCCGAAGCGGGTCAGGCCCCGATCAGGGCGCGGACCTGACGGTTGGCCACCGCGAGCCGGGACAGATCCAGGCTGGGCGCGGCCCGCAGTTCGGTCAGCAACCGCTCGAGCCGCTCGACCGCCACCCGGCGCCCTCCGCACCAGCGGTCGATCCGGGCGGCGGGATCGGGCGCCTCCTCGATCAGCACCCGTTCCGTCATCAGGCTTTGGTGGGCGAAAAGATCGTCGATCACCGCGCTCACCGCCTGTCGCTGCCAATGGTCGTCGGAGCTGATCCGGGCCGCCCCCGCCCGCAGCCACTCGAGACCGAACCGTTCGCCCAGCCGGAAATAGAGCGCGGCCACCGGCACCACCTCGCCACCAGCCACCGAGGCGATGCGCACGACATCAACCGCCGACGCCAGCACCGGCAGCAGCGCGATGCGGGCGGCCAGCGTCTCCGGCGCCCCCCCGGCGATCAGCGCCCCGGTTCGCGCCGTCAGCGCCGCCCGCTCCTCCTCGCCAAGCACCCCGGCCACTGCCGCCGCCAGCGCCCGGATGCCCGAAGGACAAGCGGCGATGGTGCGGCCCCGACCGAGGATGGCGAGCAGCCACGCCATTGTTCGCGCAACCAGAGACTGAATTTCGGCGGTCATCGCGATCTGTCAGTCGGCCGCGATCCGGCCGTCCTCGGCCTCGATCGCCCGCCATAACGGCTCCAGCTCGAAAACGTCGCGCACCACGGCATAGGCGCGGGCGATCTCGCCGGCATCCGCGCCGCTTTTCTCTGCCATGTCCCGGACGAAGGTCGGCCCCATGCGGTTGACGATGCTGTTGGCCACCATGGTGGCGATGATCTCCCGGCGCAGCCGGTGCCGCCCGATCGCCTCGGGAAAGCGCTGGCGCAGCACCGCCGGAAAGTAGCGGTCGAGGTCTTCCCGCATCGCCGTATCCTCGGGCAGATCCGAAGCCAGCAGATCGTCATAGAGGCTGATCTTGGCGTAGGCCAGCAGCACCGCGAGTTCGGGCCGGGTCAGGCCGCGACGGTCGCGGGCGCGCGCCGCCAGTTCGTCGTCGTCGGGCAACCGCTCGACCGCCCGGTTGAGCCGGCCCGAGCGCTCCAGCTCGTGCATGAAGCGGGCGTAAACATCCAGCCGGTCGGCACCGCCGGCCTCGGCGGCACTGAGGGCGCCGGTCTGAAGATAGGTGTCGGCCAGCACCAGCGCCGCAACCTCGTCGGTCATCTCGGCCAGCAACAGGTTGCGCTGCTTGAGCGTGAGGTCGCCGCGACCGCAGACATCGCCGAGCAAAATCTTGATATTGACCTCATGGTCGGAGCAGTCGACACCGCCGGAATTATCGATGGCGTCGGTATTGAGGCGGATGCCGGCTTGTTGCGCCGCCTCGACCCGGGCCAGCTGGGTCATGCCGAGATTGGCCCCCTCCCCCACCACGCGCACCCGCAATTGGCGGGCGTCCACCCGTACCGCATCGTTGGCCTTGTCGCCGGCGTCGGCGTGACTTTCGCCGTGGGCCTTGACGAAGGTGCCGATGCCGCCAAACCACAAGAGATCGGCCTCGGCGGTGAGCAGGCTCCGGATCAGCTCGCTGGGGGTAATCTGGGCCGCGGTGATGCCGAAGCGGGCGCGGATTTGCGGTGTCAGCTCCAGCGTCTTGGCCGAACGCTCATAGACCCGCCCGCCCGAGGAGAGCGCCTCCGGCCGGTAATCACTCCAGTTGGAGCGCGGCAAAGCGGCCAGCCGCGCCCGTTCGGTCCAGGAGGTTTCGGGATCAGGGTCGGGGTCGCAAAAGATCTGCAGGTGGTTGAAGGCGCCGACGAGGCGGATGCGGCGCGACAGCAGCATGCCGTTGCCAAAGACATCGCCGGCCATGTCGCCGACGCCGACGCAGCTGAAGGGCTCGGTCTGCACATCGTGGCCAAGCTCACGAAAGTGGCGCTTGACCGACTCCCAGGCGCCGCGGGCGGTGATCGCCATCTTTTTGTGATCGTAGCCGGCCGAGCCGCCGGACGCGAAGGCGTCGTCGAGCCAGAAGCCGTAGTCGCGGGCGATGCCGTTGGCGATGTCGGAGAAGCTGGCGGTGCCCTTGTCGGCGGCAACCACCAGATAGGGATCGTCGCCGTCGAGCCGGACCACGGCGGACGGCGGGACCACGGCACCGTCGGGGCTCAGGCTGTCGGTGAGATCGAGCAGGCCGCGGATGAAGGTGCGGTAGCAGGCGATGCCCTCGGCCTGCTGGGCTTCGCGGCCGGCGGTGGCCGGTGGCGGTCGCTTGACCACAAAACCGCCCTTGGAGCCCACCGGCACGATCACCGCGTTCTTGACCATCTGGGCCTTCATCAGCCCCAGCACCTCGGTGCGAAAATCCTCGCGCCGGTCCGACCAGCGGATGCCGCCGCGGGCAACCAGACCGCCGCGCAGATGGATCGCCTCGACCCGCGGACTGTAGACGAAGATTTCGACCAGCGGCCGGGGCAGCGGCAGGCCGTCGATGATCTGGCTGTCGAGCTTGAACGCCAGCCAGGGCTTGGGTGCGCCGCCGCCATCCTCCTGGAAGTAATTGGTGCGCAACATCGCCAGGGTCAGGTTGACGAAGCGGCGCAGAATCTGGTCTTCGTCAAGATTGCGCACCTGATCCATTGCGACAACGATGGCGTCGAGCAGGCTATCCGAACGCGCCGCCCAGTCCTCGCCGCGCCCCGGATTCAGCCGGGTCAGAAACAGGTCCAGGATCAGGCGGGCAATCCCGGGGTGGGTGGCCAGAGTCGCCGCCATGTAATCCTGGCTGAACTGAATGCGGGCCTGACGCAGATATTTGGCCTCGGCCCGCAACACCGCGACCTCGCGCCAGCCGAACCCCGCCCGCAGCACCAGCCGGTTGAAGCCGTCGTTCTCGGCCTCGCCGCTCCAGGTGCGGATGAAGGCCTCGCGGAATTTGAGGCGGTCGCGGCCGATATCGATGACCCGGCCGCTGTGGCTGACCGTCTTGAACTCGTGAATCCAGATGCCGTCGCCGAGATCCGCCGGCCGGACCTCGTAGGGCAGTTCGGTCACCACCGTCAGGTCGAGGTTTTCCAGCAACGGCAACATTTCCGAAAGCGGCACCGGCGCACCCCGGTGATAGAGCTTGAAATCGGCCTGCTGCGGCTCGGCCTCCAGCGGCCGGAACAGATTGATGGCGATGCCGCCGCCGGTTGCCACCTCTTCAAGACGGCCGATGTCAAACACCGCGACCTCGGCCGTCGTCACCTCGCGGTAAGCTACGGGAAAGGCCTCGCCATAACGGGCGAACAGCGCCAGCCCGGCTTCCTCGCCCCGGGCCTCGACCAGGGCCTCGCGAAGGCGCTCGGACCAGCCGCGCGCGGCCTCGATCAGCCGGGTTTCGATCGCCGGGACATCATAGGCGGGCACGGCGCCGGGAGTGGTGCGGATGATGACGTGCAGCCGGGCCAGCGGCCCGTCGCCGACCTGGATGTAGTAGGCGGAAAGCGTACCCGCAAAGGCCCGCTCCAGTTCGGTCGTCACCGCCTTGCGCAGCGCGGTGTCGTAGCGGTCGCGGGGCAGATAGACAAGGCAGCTGATGAAGCGCCGGAACGGGTCGGTGCGGACAAAGAGCGCGGTGCGCTGCCGCTCCTGGAGGTGGAGCACTCCCATGCTGATCTCAAAAAGCTCGTCTTCGGAAACCTGAAACAGCTCGTCGCGGGGCAGCGTGCCAAGAATGTGCATCAGACGCCGGCCGTCATGACCGTCGGCCGTGAACCCGGCTCGCACCAGCACGCGCGCAACCTTGCAGCGCAGCAACGGCACGTCGCGGACCATGCGGGCATAGGCGGTGGAGGTGAAAAGGCCGCAAAACAGCCGTTCGCCGATCACCTCGCCATCGGCCCCGAATTCCTTGATCAGGATCGCATCGAGATGGACGGCGCGGTGCACGGCCGAGCGCCGGTTGGCCTTGGTCACCCGCAGCACCGCGGGCTGACGCAAAAAGGACTGGACCTCGGGCGGCAGGGCATCGAGGTTGCGCAGGCCGTCAAAGACCATGACCTCGGGATCACGGAGAATACCGAGGCCGCTGCCGGACAGCACCGAGAGACGCGGACCGCCGTCGCCGCCGGTGCCAAAACGATAGATGCGGCAGCCGAGGAAGGTGAAATGGTCGTCGCCCAGCCAGGCCAGGAAATCGGCGGCTTCTGCCATCCCGGCCGCCGCTGCGGCCAGTTCCGGCCCGGCGGCGCGGTGGCCGAGATCGGCCCGCACCGCCGCCACCTCGACCCGCATCGCCGGCCAGTCGGTCACCGCCGCCCGCACCGCCGCCAGCACGGTCGTCAGACGCTCGTGCAGCGCCGCCAGCCGCTCCGGACTGGTCAGGCGGTCGATGGTGACGTGGATGAAGGCTTCGGCCGCCGCCCCGGCCGGGGCCGAAGCCGGGTCATAAAGCTCGATCAGACGGCCGGCCCCGTCGCGGCGGACCCGCAGCACCGGGTGGATCACCAGATGAACCGTCAGCCCTTCCTGCATCAGCGCCTCGGTCAGAGACACCACCAGGAAGGGCATGTCGTCGTTCACGACCTCGATCACCGAGTGGCTGGACTGCCAGCTGTCGCGCTCGATCTGGGGCGTGAACACCCGCACCGACGAGGTTTGGGGCTGCCGCACCGCCGCGAACTGCCAGAACGCCAGTGCCGCCCCATAGAGACGCTCGGCGGACGCCGTGACCATGTCGGCCGGCGGCACGTTGGCATAAAACTGCCGGATGAAGCGCTCGGCAATGTCGGCCCTGTCACGCCCGATCCGCAGGCGCGCCTGCTCGACCAGCCGGTCGACCAGCGCCGCCTTCTCCTGTTCCGTCCGCCCCACCATCGCCGCCTCCCCCCGCGTTCCCTCTCTCAAAGGTAGGCGCTGGGGAGCGCGGCATCAACCATGGGCTGGCGGGCGCGGCCGTCAATGCGACGGGAGACCGCGCTCCGGCGGGTCAGTGACCGCCGCCGTGGCTACCGCCATGACCGCCGCTGAGCAGGTTATGGAGAGCATCGGGCGCAAACCAGCCGGCGGCGCCCAGCGCCGTCCCCACCCCGCCGAGCCCGATCGAGAACAGGGCCAGCACCGGCATGCCGGTGATCACCGATGCCGACGCCAGCACGATCGAGAGCTGAAGCGCCGCGGCGCCATATTCGAAGTTATGGTAGGCCATCGCAGCTTCGTCGCGTTCGGCAGTCAGGTGCTTGGCCTTCTCGATCAGCTCCTTGCGCCCTTCCCCGCTCTTGGGGTCGGAGTCGTAGCGGTCGGCGGACTCTTTCCAATCGGCGAGAGTCTTGTCGAGCTTGGCCTTGCGCTCGGCGGACACCGTCTCGGGCACCACCGATTCGACCAGGGCCGAGGAGGTGCGCAGCACCGTCGAGCGGATGGTTTTTGCCTGATAGAAGGCGTAAGTGTCGGACGCATCGATATTCTTGGCGAGTTGTTCGGTCTGCTTGGCTTTGCCGCCGGATTCCACAATCGCCAGAATCGCCGCCAGCACCGCGATCAGAATCGCAATCCGCTTGCCGCTGCCGCCGTGTTCGCCGCCGTGAGCGGTATGCTGGAGATGTTCGTGGTGTTCAGCCGCCTCATCCGGTTTCATGCAGCTCTCCCTGCCATCGGTTTGCCGTGACCGCCCCCGACCGGGGCCGGACCAGTCCGCATTATAGCAATTCAAAACTGGTGAGAGTCGAGAATCTGCGGCCCGGCCCGGGCTCCGGAATCGTCAGGCACCGGGATAGTGTTGAGATCCGACGCCGACTTGTGCTCACGTCTCTCCTTGCGCGGCGCAGGTTCGTGCGCTCCCTGAACCGCTTGGCTCTAGCCTGGAGGACTACCGATGGCTGATGACGATCAAAACAGCTTCTTGAGCGACCAGTCGGATTCCGGCGGCGTCGACAGCTTCGTCGAGGAAACCTCCACCGGCTGGCTGTCGCGGATCGGCCGCTCGCTTGTCGGCGTGCTGGTCGGTCTGGTCGGCATCGTCGTCGCCATCGGCGTCCTTTACTGGAACGAAGGCCGCGCCGTCGAAGCCGCGACCGCGCTCCAGGAAGGCGCCGGAACCGTGATCAGTACGCCGGCCCGGCCGCTTGATGCCGCAAAGGAGGGCCGCTTGGTCCATGTCGTCGGCAGCGCCGAGGCCGTGATGCCGGCCCGGGACCCGGTGCTCGGAGTCGGCGCCCCCGGCCTGCTGCGATTGCGCCGGGCCGTCGAGACCTTCCAGTGGAAGGAGGAGACGCGCACCCAGACCACCACCGAGCTGGGCGGCAGCGAACGCACCCGCACCATTTACGAATACAGCAAGGTGTGGTCGGAGACGCCGATCTCTTCGGACGGTTTCCGGATCGTTGCCGGCCATGTCAACCCCAAACCGTCGCTGCGCACCCTCGACGTCACCGCGCCCGATGCCCGGCTCGGCGATTTCCGGCTCGCGCCCGCCCTCATCACCCAGCTCGACGATTTTCAGCCGCTGCCCGCCGAAACGGTTGATCTGAGCAGCCGGGGCTTCCGACCGGTCGACAGCGGCTTCTACCGGGGCAATGATCCCGCCAATCCCCGCATCGGCGACATGCGCCTTCATTTCGAGGCGGTGTCGGGTCAGCCGGTGACGGTGGTCGCGGGCCAGATCTCGGGCGAGCTGGTACCGTTCAATACCAGCAACGGCTACGAGATCGCTCTGATCTCGCCCGGAACCAAGCCGGCCGCCGCCCTGTTCAAGGCCGCCCAGCAGGACGAAGCCCTCCTGACCTGGATCCTCCGCGCCGCCGGCTTCATCGGCATGCTGATCTGCCTGTCGATGCTGTTCCAGCCGCTGGCGGTGCTGGTCTCGGTGCTGCCGTTCCTCGAACCGGTGGTCGGGGCCGGCGTCTTCATGGTCTCGCTGGTGCTGGCAATCCCGCTGACCCTGCTGACCATCGCCGTCGCCTGGTTTGCCCATCGGCCGCTCTATGGCGCGATCCTGATCATCGCCGGCGTGATCGGACCGCTGGCCATCTCACGGCTGGTAAAACGAAAGGCCGCCTGACCGGACGGCCTCAGGCCGAGAGCGCCCGGTCAAAGAGCTGGAAGGTGGCGATCGCCGCGGCGATGGCTTGGTCAAGAGCCTCGGGACGGCCGAGGGCCACCTCCAGCCGGGTGCGAAAGCGCCGCCAGTTCTCACCGGCCTGATCGCCGTGGGGCAGAAAGAACCCGAGAGCCGCGGCCGGATGACGCGCCGCCAACTGGCGGTGGATCATCTGCCCGCCCATGGTCGAGCCCTCGACAACATAGAGCGCGCCCCAGCAGGAGGCTTCACCCTCCAGGAGCGGAATCGGTGCCTCCGCCGGCGGCGGGGCGACGCCGAGCGCGGACAACCCGTCCAGCAACAGCGGCAGCCGCCGGCGGTAGTCAAGGGTCAGTGCCGGCTCGCAAGCGGCCAGCCGCGCCTCGAGCGGCCGATAAATCGAGGCCATGCGGCTGAGAAGATCGGCCAGCTCGGCGGCCGAGAAATCATCGGCAAACAGCCGCCGGTTGAGCGGAACCGCCTCGAGGACGGCATGGGCCGGCTGAGTGGCGGCGCGCAGCGCCAGCCAGGCGACGGCCTCGCTCATGGCAGGCTCGCCGCGGCCGGAAAGTGCAGACTGAACGACGTGCCCTCCCCTTCCCGGCTCACCAGCGTCAGCCGGCCGCCGTGCAGCTCAATCAGAGACTTTACGATGGGCAATCCCAAACCGGTTCCGACGTGGCTGATCATCATATCCTCGTGTGCCTGTCCGAAGGGTTCCAATATCCGATCCTGCCTCGCAAGGGGAATACCAATTCCGGTATCGGCCACGGTCAGGGTGACGCCGCCATCGGGCCGCCGCAGGGTCGTGACCGTGATCACCCCGCCCTTGGGGGTGAATTTAAGAGCGTTGGACAATAGATTGAACAGCATCTGCCGGGTCAGCCGCTCGTCGATCATGAGCAGAGGCAGATCAGCCGCATGGCGGCTTTCAATCGTCACGCCATGGGCCCGGGCCAGCCCCACCTGTAAGGCAATCACCCGCGCCGCCAAGGCGCTCAGATCCACCGTCTCCAGCTGCAAATCCAGCTTTCCGGCTTCGACCTTGGAGAGATCGAGAACATCGTTGATGAGGTGAAGCAGGTGCGTGCTGGCCTCATGGATGTAGCCGACATCCTGGAGTTGCGCCTCGGTCAGCACGCCGCACTCCCCAGAGCTGAGCAGTTCGGAAAAGCCGAGCACGGTATTCAGCGGCGCGCGCAACTCGTGGCTCATGTGAGCGAGAAAGCGCGACTTGGCCCGATTGCACTCCTCCAGATGGTCGTTGAGGTTGCGGATCGTCCGCATCTGTCGGAGGATGACGTCGTTGAGGGCTGAACGCAGCGAGCGGGCGATATCGATCTGCCAGGACTGCCAGGACTGCGAATGCTCCCGATGCTCCTCGATCCAGCGGTCGAAGGACTTTCTCGGCAGATAGTTGCCGGCATATTTGTCGCGCCGGACCTGATCGGGCGTTGCCCCGCCCCAGGTGATCGTACGCACGCTTTCGGGCCTGAACCACATGATCAGGTGCCGTCCCGCGTCGCCGACACTGATCGCAAGCACGCCCGAGGCATGCTCGGCAAAGGCGGCGAAGCCCGGCAAAATCGAGGAAATATGGTCGGTCTCGAACACGCCATCGACAAGGCGTTCCCGGCAAACGCGGCCGAGCGCGACGAGCGAGCGATGATCCGGAGCGCGGCCGACCGTGAAGGTCTCATAATTTTCGCCGTCGTCGCCTTCAGTCTGCTCGCGGCACGCCACCACCGCACCCCCCGAGGCGAAAAAGATATCGGCCAGCGTGACATCGCCCTTGATCAGCGGCGTCACGAACTCGTCGGCCCCGGCAATCTGCTCCAGGAGCTTGGCATGAACGATGGCATGCCACGAACGCGCGCTGCGCTCTTCAGCGGATTCGGTCGCCGCCACCCGCATCGAGAGACAGGTGGTCACCGCCAGCACCTGCTCGCGGGCCGGAATGGAAACGCGGTGGGGACGACGGTGATGACCAACCACCAGTCCCCAGAGGCCGCCTTCGTGGATGATCGAGATCGACATCGCACCATCGACCCCGAGGTTCTCCTGGTACAACCGATGCATCGGCGACACGCTGCGCAACCGGCAGCGCCCGAGGTCAAAGGGTTCGCCGCTGCGCGGGTCCAGCGCCGGAACCACCGGCACCGGTTGATAGTCGCGGCGCTCAACAAACCGGCATGGGCTGATCAGGTAAAGGGCTCTGGCCTGAAGCGGAATATCGGCCGATGGAAAGTGATAGCCGATGAAGCTTTCGGGCCAGTCCTCGACCTTTGACTCCGCAATCACCGCGCCATGGCCCTCGCGATCAAAACGGTAGATCAGCACCCGCTCCATGCCGGTGATCCGCCGGATTTCGGCCGCCGCCCGTTCGGTCACCATTTCCAGTGTGCCGGCATTGTTGAGTTGGATCAGCACACCACCAAGATCGATCAGGTGCTGGGCACCGGAACGGTCGGACACCTGGCAGGGCTCGATCTCACAGTACGTCGTCCGCCCATCCGAATGGCGGTGCACCAGATAGTCGTCACCAATCATGAAAGCGCCATCGCCGCCACAGACCGCCAGTTCAGGCCAGACCGCGCGCAATTCCTGTCCGGGCGCGAGAGATGACAGCTCAGAAACCACTCTAAAATTTGTACTTGCTGAAAGAATCTCTTTACTATCACGATCTAAACAGATTAGCACTCCTGACGGCTGAATATAATTGGTATACTGAATGTCTTCAATTTCACACTGGTCGGCCTTGCCAGCAGAGGTGGCTCCATCGGAATGGCGGGAACGATCAGCACTCGGCAGCAGCATCTCCATGCTTCGCTCCAATCCTGTCTATCCAGTCAGCAGATCGACCACCAAGCGTAGAGCTGTCCCCGATAGGTCATTCTACAAGCACCACGCAGACATGTCCAGAACAATTATGGTGTTTTGGCCGATGCGGTGCTTGACAAACGCTCTTGTCCATGACAAAGTGGCAATGTTCATGAAACGGTGTGAGCATCGCCGATGGTTTCCCCAGCCCTTCGTTCAGTCCCGCCGGGATGGCGGCGGATCACCACTAGGCTCTGCGCCGGACCGGCCACCGGGGCAGCCCCGGGGCTTCGCAATGGCCTGAAGGGATGGTGCAGGGTATGTCGTCAGGGTCTGACCGTATCGCTTAACTCTGGATGATCACGCGACGGAATGAACCGATGATTACATGGAACAGCGCTCTCGAAGTCGGCATTCGTCCAATCGATACCGCCCATCAGAGTTTGATTGAGTTCATCAATCTTGTCGGGCAGACTTCAGAAAGCCAAAAACCTCGGCCATGCGACAGAAAATTGCTCGATGATCTGCGCGCCCTGTTGCGTGCCCATTTCGAGAAGGAAGAAGACCTGATGTTTGGCATCAATTATCCGGGTGTCGACAAGCACATACTTGAGCACAGCACGATGTTGTCGCGCTTTGATATCATGGCCGCCAACTTTCACATGACAGACCAGACAAATCCCGTTATCGAATTCATTTCCAAGTGGATCGTTTCCCATCACGAAACCGAGGACACCAATCTGGCCTCCTATATCCAGAAACTGAAGCACGGAAAGACGCGCCGAGTGAGAGACCTGCGACCACCCTCGCTGTCGGCGGACGCTAACCCGCCGCCGAGGCGGTAGACCCGGCCACGGCACCATGAGGCCAGCGCAACAGCACCTGATCGTTGAATGATACTCTATAAAATACTCTAAATTGGGGATTCTCCTGCGTGGCATGGTGCAAGACACCGATGATGCTTAGTCGTGATACGCCGCCCCGCGGCCAACGGATCACGGCGATATCTGCAGCATCCTGGACATTTTTCCGGCGCACGACTAGGATCATGAGCCCGAAAGGGAAAATTGCCGTGCGGCCCCTGGTGGGCCGGACCACGGTCAGCGGGGCCACGCCGGGGCCGGTTGGTCTGCGGAACTGTTGCGAGCATCGGGTCAACCACCGCGAAATCGTCGTGGCGACGCCGTCCGGGTTCTGGTGCCGGAGTCATAGATCATCGGACCCTGGCCTGCCTCGTCTGGCATGCCGCCTTCGACTTTTCCCTCATTGAGCACCGAGTCTGAACCAATGGACCAAACGCCCGACGACGAACCGATCCTGGAAGAGCCGACACGTTATCTTGCGCCATCCCTTGGAACCAAAGATCCCCGGAAGCCCGAGTCTTCGACCCATATTGTCGGAATCGGCGCGTCGGCGGGCGGGCTCGAATCTCTCAGCCAGTTCGTCGCCAGCCTGCCGCTCGACCTCCGGTGCATTTACGTCGTCGCCCAGCATATGTCACCGACCCATCGCAGCATGATGGCCGACATTCTGTCGCGCGAAACCAAGCTGCAGGTTCGCGAAATCGTCGATAATGAGCAACCGCGCCCCGATGTGGTTTACATCATTCCTCCGGGCAAAAATCTGACCTTCAGAAACGCGCGCTTCATCCTGACCACGCCATCGCCCGAGGTGTCGCCCAAGCCATCGATCAATCTGATGTTCCAGTCGATGGCCGAACAGTTCGAAGAGCACGCCGTGGGCATCATCCTGTCCGGAACCGGGTCGGATGGCTCGCGCGGTCTTCGCGCGATCAAGACCGCCGGCGGCATCACCTTCGTCCAGATTCCGGAAACGGCCAAATACGACGGCATGCCCCGCTCGGCCATCGACGCCGGGGTCGCGGACCGCGTCCTTGCGCCCGATCAAATGGGCCACGAATTGGAGCGTCTGGTCCGCTTCCCCGACATGATCCCCGAACTCGGCGGCAACAACCAGCACCCGGCCGAACTCTCCGATATCTTCGAGCGGGTTCGCCAGCGGACCAAGATCGACTTTTCCAGCTACAAGCTATCGACGGTGCAGCGCCGCCTCCAGCGGCGCATGCTGGCGACCAACGCCCGAACCCTGGCCGAATACATCAGCAATACCGATGCCTACCCCGAAGAACTTGACGCGCTGGCCAAGGAAACCCTGATCTCGGTCACCGAGTTCTTTCGCGACAAGGATGCCTTTCACACTCTCGAGCGCTTCGCCCGCGAGATCGTCGAACGCAAGTCGCCCGGCGATGAAATCCGGGCCTGGGTGGTCGGTTGCGCCACCGGCGAAGAGGCCTATTCCCTCGCGATCCTGTTTTCCGAACTCAAGGCCGAAAAAGATCATCACGGGCAGCTGCAGATTTTCGCGACCGACATCGACAACAATGCTTTAAACGTGGCAAGGCGGGGCATCTACAATTCCGCGGCAATGTCGGAACTGCCACCCGAGTATGTCAACCGCTATTTCACGCCCTGCGCCAACGGCTTCGAGCCGATCAAGAGCCTGAGAGACTGCGTCACCTTTGCCCGCCAGGACATCTCTCTCGATCCGCCCTTCATGCGGCTCGATTTCGTCAGTTGCCGCAATGTTTTGATTTATTTCAACACCGACCTTCAGGCCCGGGTTTTATCGATTTTGCGCTACGCACTGCGCGATGATGGTCTGCTGTTCCTTGGCCGCTCGGAGACGGTCAGCCAGCAGGAGGCTTTGTTCTCGTCGGCCGACCGACGCTGTCGGATCTACCGGCCGCGGGGTCCGAGCAACCCTTTCAATATGGCCAGGGTCACGCGAGGACAGCTGAAGATCATCGCGCGCCCCCACAAGGATGTCAGTCCGTCGCATGAGAACCTGTTCTTAACCGCGGTCGCCGATCACTTCTGGCCGTCGATGCTGATCGATGGCAATCTTCGGATTCTTCACAGTCATGGCGATGTCTCGCGCTTTATCAGCTTTCCCTCCGGCACACCCGAGATCAATCTGGCCCAGTTGATCGTGCCGGAGCTGGCCAACGAGGTTCTGACCACCCTGCATCGGGCTCGCCGCCGTCAAACCACCGCCTTTAGCCGCAAGCGGCGCATTCAGTCTCTTGGTCGGCAGTTATGGCGGATCGCGATTCATCCCGTACCCAATTCATCGGGCACCGAGACCTATCTCGTGGTCTTCGAAACCCCGAACCAGCCGACCAGCGGCCCGGGTCCGGGTCTGACCGGAGAGCCAGAGTCCGATGACAAGACCTCGGACGACGAATTGGCGGCAACCCGCGAACAATTGCAGACCCTGATGGAGGAAATGGCCGCCTCCGCCGAAGAAATGCAAGCGTTGAACGAGGAAATTCAGGCAACCAACGAGGAGCTTCAAGCAACCAATGAGGAGCTTGAAGCCTCAAACGAAGAGCTTCAGGCAACAAATGAGGAGCTTATTAGCGTCAATGAAGAGAGCCTGACCAAATCTGCCGAGCTTGCCGCGATCAATGCAGACTTTGAGAGCGTTTATAATACTATAGACTTCCCGATTTTGGTCTTTAACCAGGATCTGGTGCTGACGCGGGCCAACGGTTCCGCCAACCGCTCCTATAACCTGCCGATCTCGGCCAACGGCATGCATATCTCGCGGCTCAAGCTGCCGACGTTTCTGGAAGCGATCGACGCCGTTCTGTTGTCTGCGCTGTCGGAGCGGCGCAAGGAAAGTTTCCTGGTCACCGCCGGGGCGAAAACCTATCACGTCTTCGTGACCCCCGCACTCAGCCTGACCGGAACCCCTCAGAGTGTCATTCTCGTGGTTGTCGACAACACGGATCTGGTGGTCGCTCACGAGCAGATCCGCGAAAGTCAGGAGCGGTTGCTCTCGATCATGAACCATTCGAACTCGGCGGTTTCTCTCAAGGATGCCGCCGGCCGCTACGAGTTCATCAACGCGAAATTCGAGGAGATTTTCGGCGTCACCGCCGAACGGGTCACCGGCAAGACCGACCAGCAGGTTTTCAATCGCACCATCGGTCACCTGCTCCGGGCAAGAGACCTCGAGGTCATGGGCCAGCTCTCGATCTCCGAGACCATCGATCAGCTCGAGCTGCCGGCCGGCACCGTCTGGCTGGATGCGGTCCGGTTCCCGATCTTTGACTCCAGTGGCGCGATCCGTGCGATCTGTACCCAGGCTAGCGATATAACCGCCAAACGCCAAGCGGAGCGGCAACTTGAGGTTAGTGAAAATCTGGTTGCCATGGTCTCGCGCTTGCAGTCTGCGTTCATTCAATCTCCCGATGCCGAGTCGATTTTTTCGACGACACTACTTGAGATCATCAATCTCACCCAAAGCGACTATGGCTTTATGTTGGAACTGATCGTCGACGACCGCGAGCGCGCGCTTAAGACTCTGGCGTTAACCGATGCCGGAACCGACGAAAAACTGCGGCGGATGCTGCAGGCGGTCGATCCCGCAACCATGGGCCTGACCGAATTCGGCGGCCTCTTCACCGCCGCGGTTACCGCCGATGCCCCGGTCATCGCCAATACCCCGGCCACCCACCCCCGCTATCAGGCCGGCCCCGGCACAGAACTGCCGCTCAACGCGTTTCTCGGGGTGCCGCTGTTCCAGGGCGACACCGTGATCGGCATGGTCGGGCTGGCCAACCGCGCCAGCGGCTACGATCAGAGCGTGGTCCAGCTGATCCAGCCGCTGACTTCGGTCTGCGCCCAGTTCATCATCGCTCACCGCGGCGATCGGGAACGGCAGCGCGCCGTCCAGGCGCTACAGGCGGCCAAGCAGGAGGCCGAACGCGCCAACGCCGCCAAGTCGATCTTTCTCGCCAACATGAGCCACGAGTTGCGCACGCCGCTGAACGCCATCATCGGCTTCAGCGATCTGCTCTATTTCACCGAGCAGGATGAAGTCAGACGTGAAAATCTGATGATCGTGTCGACAGCCGGTCAGGATCTGCTGCGGCTCATCCAGCACATTCTTGATATTTCGCGGATCGAGGCCGGCAAGGTCAAGATCGAGGCATGCCTATCCGGTTAAGACATACACCCACTACATGTGGGATGTATCCA
>JBAXPR010000084.1:0-16509 GCA_037132135.1 Rhodospirillaceae bacterium | reverse complement strand
ACCCTCAACATCCAGCATCTCGAAAGCCTCAACGACGTCATCGCCCGCATCGCCGGCATCCAGGTCCGCGAGACCGTGCCCGACAGCGTGCTGCAGAAGGCCGACGAGATCGAGGTCATCGATCTGCCGCCACAGGAGCTGATGCAGCGGCTCTCCGAGGGCAAGGTCTACATTCCCGATCAGGCCAAGCGGGCGATGGCCAATTTCTTCTCGCCGGGCAATCTCACCGCGCTGCGCGAACTGGCGTTGCGCTACGCCGCCGAGCGTGTCGACGAGCAGATGCTCAACTACATGCGTGCCCACGCGATTCCGGGGCCATGGCCGACCCGCGAACGAATCATGGTCTGCATCGGCGCCAACGCCTTTGCCATGCGCCTCGTGCGCACGGCAAAGCGTGCGGCCGAGCGCCGGCAGGCGCCCTGGCTGGTCACCTATGTCGAGACCTCGCACCATCTGACCCTGCCCGATGAGACCAAGGATCTGGTTTCGGCGGCTCTGCGTCTGGCCGAGCAGCTGGGTGCCGAGACCGCGGTGCTGACCGGAGAGAACGTCGCCCAGGAAATTCTGGCCTGTGCCCGCCAGCGCAACGTCAGCCAGATCATCGTCGGCAAGTCGCACCGTGCCGGTTGGATGCGGCTGTTCAGCGAATCGCCGACCGACGCCCTCCTGACCCGCGGCCAGACCTTCGACGTGCTGGTGATCACCAGCGACGAGCAGTCGCAGGGCGCGGCCAAGCCGCCCGGCGCCGCCGTGGCGGCCAAGAAGGCGGGCACGCCGCCGCTCAAGGATTACGGCTTCGCCCTGGCCATGGCGGTGGCGGCGCTGGGCAGCGCCTTTTTTGGCGATATCGTGCTTCAGCTGTCCAATCTGGCGCTGATCTTCATGGCCGCGGTGCTGGCGGCCGGGGTGCGCGGCGGGCTGGGGCCGTCGCTGCTGGTCTCTTTGATCAGCTTTCTTGCCTACGCCTACTTCTTCAAGGAGCCGCGCTACACCCTCCAGATCATCAACTCCCAGGATATTTTCGAGTTCGCGACCTTTCTCGCCGCTGCCGTGGTCACCGGCCAGTACACCGCCTCGGTGCGCCGGCAGGTCATGGCCACCAAGCACAGCGCCCGCCGCACCGCCAATCTTTACGATTTCAGCCGCAAGATCGCCGGTGCCGCCGTGATCGACGATGTTCTCTGGGCGGTGGTCCATCATGTCGCCTCGGCCATCCAGGGCCGGGCGCTGGTGCTGATGCGCAAGGACACCGGGCTGGAGATCGTCGCCGGCTACCCGCCCGAGGATCAGCTCGACACCGTTTCGGCCGCCGCCGCCAACTGGGCCTGGAATCACGGCAAGACCGCCGGCCGGGCTTCGGGCACGCTGCCGGGCGCCGAATGGCTGTTCCTGCCGCTGCGCACCGCGCGCGGGCCGGTGGGGGTGCTGGGGGTGGCGATGGCCGGGCCGGACAAGCTGTTGTCGCCCGAGCAGACCCGGCTGCTCGACGCCCTCGCCGGGCAGGCGGCGGTGGCCATCGAGCGTACCACCCTGGTTTCGGACATCGAGCAGGCCCGGCTGCTGACCGAAACCGAGCGGCTGCGCTCGGCCCTGCTGTCCTCGATTTCCCACGATCTGCGCACGCCGCTGGTGGCGATCACCGGTTCGGTGACCAGCCTGCTCAGCTACTGGCCGACCTTCGCTCCCGAGACCCGGGAAGAGCTGCTGCTGACGATCCAGGACGAGGCCGAGCGCCTCAACCGTTTCGTGCAGAATCTCCTGGACATGACCCGGCTGGGCTCGGGCGCGCTCCAGCCCCGGCTCGACTGGGTCGACATCCAGGACATCATCGGCTCGGCGCTGGAGCGGCTGAAAAAGCAGATCATGAGCCGGCCGCTCGACATCCAGATCGATAGCGGGCTGCCGCTGCTGCATCTGGATTTCGCCCTGATCGAGCAGGTGATGATCAACGTCCTCGACAACGCCTGCAAATACTCGCCCGCGGGCAGCCGGATCACCATCCGGGTCCGGGTCGAAGGCCGGCGGGTGCTGGTGTCGGTGATCGACCAGGGGCCGGGCATCCCGGGCGACGAGCGTGAGCGCGTCTTTGACATGTTCTACCGGGTCAAGACCACCGGCCAGCAGACCATGGGCACCGGCCTCGGGCTGGCGATCTGCCGGGGCATCGTCGAGGCTCACGGCGGCACCGTCACCGCCAGCACCAACGAGCAGGGCCACGGCACCGAAATCACCGTCGGCCTGCCGGTGGCCGAGGCGCCGCCGCTGCCCTCACATCTCGACGAGCCGACCGCCGGGGATGACGCCGATGGCCAGTTTCCCGACGATGCCGGGGCCGAAAGCCACGCCATCGAGGCGCTGGTCGATGACGTTCAGCGCGCCGGTGCCGATCCGCCGCCAGCGGATGACGGCGAGGCCGGCCATCCCCATTTATGAGTCCTGAGCGTTCTGATCGTTGCTGCGGAAGACCGGATATGGGCCGAGCGCCGAAAAAAATCCTGGTGGTCGATGACGAGCCGCAGATCCGCAAGTTTTTGCGCATCAGTCTCGGTGCCCATCATCATGTCGTGCTCGAGGCCGGAAGCGGGCGCGACGCGGTGGCGCTGGCGGCCCAGGAGCAACCGGATCTGATCATCCTCGATCTCAGCCTGCCCGACATGGACGGCCATGAGGTGATCTCCCGTCTGCGCGAACACGGCACGGCGCCGATCATCGTGCTGACCGTGCGGACCGGCGATGTCGACAAGATCGAGGCCCTTGACCGAGGCGCCGACGACTATGTCACCAAGCCGTTCGGCATTGACGAGCTGATGGTGCGGATTCGTACCATCCTGCACCACCATGGCGGCGCCGCCGAGCATCCCCACTGCGAATGGCGCACCGGCGACCTGATCATTGATCTGGCGCTGCGCCGGGTCACCCGTGCCGGCGAGGAGGTGGTGCTGTCGGCCCGCGAGTTCGACACCCTGCATCTTCTGGTCAGCCATGCCGGCAAGGTACTGACCCACACCCAGATCTTGCGCGAAATCTGGGGTCCGGCCCACATCCACGAAACCCAGTATCTGCGCGTCCACATCGGTCAGCTGCGCAAGAAACTGGAGCTGGAACCGGCCCGGCCGCGCTTCATCATCACCGAACCCGCGGTCGGCTATCGCTTCAAGCCCGCCGACGAGTGATCGCCGCGCGCAAGAGGATCGATAAATCGGCGCGCCGGTATCGGCTCCGCTCAACAATCCCTCAATAATCCCACTGCAGCTTGACCCCGACCTGGGGGTCGGCGCGGACCCCGACGCCGACTTCGGCCTGGATGTTGTCGGTGATGCCGACCTCGACCTTGGCCCGGCTGCTGTCGGCGGTCAGTCCCTGCTGGATGCCGAGATAAACATCGCGCGAGACATAGCGCCCGGCCTCCAGCGCGCTGCCGAGGCCCGAGGATTTGCCGCCGGCCTTGCTCGGGCTCTTGCCGCCGGCCGGGTTGAGCGGGTTGGCGGTGCCGGTGCTGGTGACGCCCAGCCGGTCGACCCCGAGGGTGCGGCGGATGCGATCGACCAGTCCGGCCGAGCCGCCGATACCGACCAGCCTGGCCGCGGAATTGGCCAGCTGCACCGCTTCGAGCGCACCCAGCTGGGACACCGCCTTGTCGAACAGCAGGCGCGACAGGATTTCGTCCTGAGGCGCGGCCGGGACCGAACTCAGGACCAGCCGGGGCGCGCGGACGGTGCCGGTCAGCTCGGCCTGGGCGGTGATCGTGCTCGCCTTGGCTTCGGCCAGGGCATCGAGTTCGGGGCTGGCGCCGACGCCGCCGGGGAAGCGGATGAGCCCGCGCTTGACCTGAAACTCCTTGCCCAGCACATCGAGCTTGCCGCGTTGCAGGGTGGCCTGGCCCCTGGGTTCGGGGGCGGCTGCCGTGCCGCCGATGGTCAGGGCGCAGCCGAACTCGGTGTCGAGGCCGCGGCCGTGGATGAACACCAGATTGTGCGCCTCGACCGCGAGCGCGAGGGTGAGGCGGCCGGGCGGACTGCCGCGCACCACCGGGCCGGGCGTCGCGGCCGCTGGCGGGACCGCGGCTTTGCCGCCGGTCCGTGTCTTACTGCCTGCGGGGAGGGGTTTGACCGCTTCCTCGACCTCGAGATCGACGACCTCGGTCGGCAGCTGGTCGGGCAGGCGGATATCGGCGCGGCGGATGCCGAGGCTGCCGGCCAGCCGCGCCTCGCGGAGACCGCCGGTGAGGGTGAGGTCGGCGTCGGCGTCGATACTGGCGCCATCGAGCTGAACCAGCCTGGCATCGCCGGCCCGGATGCGCAGATCGAAGAGGTCGCCCGCGGCCGGACGCACCGTGCCGGTGACCGCGATCGTGCCGCCGTTGCCGGTGGTGCCGCTGAAGGACTCGACGGTGAAGGTCCGGCCGGTGCCGGTCAGGCGGGCGGTGATGTGGTCGATCACCGTGCCCGCGGCCTGATTTTCGTAGTGGCCGTCGGCGATGCCGAGGCTGCCGCCCAGTTGCGGCGCCCCGGCGGTGCCCGAAACCGCGACATCGACCGCCATCCGTCCGGCCAGCCGGTCGCCGCTGGTGGCCATCAGGTCGTTGAGGGCGGCGAGATCGACGCTGCCGGTGACCGTGCCGCGCAGGCTGCCGCTCTCGGGCACGGCAAGGCCGGGCGGCCGCAGCCGCAGCACCAGCGGCCCCTCGCCGCTGAAGCGCAGATCGGCGGTGCCGTGGCTGGCGGTGGCGCTGCCCGAGAGGCTCAGCCGGTTGCCGAGCCAGCGGCCGGTGAGCGCGCCGTCGAGACCGCCGACGCCGATGCCGGCGGCGTCGGCCTGGGCCTGACCGATATCCTTGAAGCGCAGCGAAAGGTCGGCCTTCGGTTCGGCGGCGCTGCCCGAAAGGGCGATCTCGCCGTCGACCCGCCCGCCCGCCGGGATGCCGGCATCAAGGAGATGGAGCAGCTCCAGCGGCAGCCGTTCCATGTCGAGCCGGCCCTTGAGGCCATCGGGCCCGAGCCGGCCATCGGCGCCGAGCCGGAAGTCGCGGCCGGCCAGCCGCAGCCCGGTCACCGCCAGCCGGCCGGGCGCGATCTCCAGGCCGGCGGGCTGACCGAGGCTCATCGGCAGGCCGCCGAGCTGGCTCGTGAGCCGGGTCAGGCCGAGCCGGAGGGTGCCGTTGCTGCCGAGGGCCAGAGTACCGGCGGCGTCGAGGCCGGGGGCGGTGATCTCGAAGCCGGCCTGCTCGGACGAGCCGGTCAGGGTGGCGGTCAGCGCCGCCAGGGTCAGCTCGCCGGCCTTGAGCCGGTGGCCGCCGAGGGTGAGGCTGCCGCCGATCCGGCCGGCGGTGATCTCGGCGACGCCGGCCGCGGTGACGCTGGCCTTCAGTTCGAGGTCGGCGGCGGCGAGTTCGGGCGCCTCGGCGCTGCCGCCAAGTCGCAACTGGGCCGCGTCCAGGGTCGCCCGTGCGGTCAGCCGGCCGTTGTCGCGCCCGAGGTCCAGCGCGAACCGGCCGTGGCCGCGCAGCGGCTGGCCGAGCAGCGGCGTCAGGGTTTCGAGCGCCGGCAGCTGCCCGTCCAGGTGGCCGGTGAGTCCGGACAGCCCGCCGCCCTCGAGGGTGGCCTGGGCCGAGCCGGTGACCCGGTTGGCGCCCTGGCTGAGGGTCAGCTCCGAGAGGGTCAGCCGCTTGCCGTCGGCCGCCAGCGCCAGGGCGGCGCCGGCGCTCAGGGCCTCGATGGCGGCCACTCCGGACAGCGCCCGCAGCCGCATTGTCGCCTGGGGCCGGGCCGGCAGATCGCCGGCCACCAGCTCCAGCTCGTTGTGCCCGAGCCGGCGGCCGTCGAGGCCGAGATCGCTGAGGGTCAGTTTGCCCCGGGCCTCGAGCCGGGTCAGCGGGCCGCTGGCGCGCAGCTCCAGACCGGCCGCGCCCGAGAGGTCGGGGGCGCCGGCAACGCCGAGACCGGCCAGCCGCGGCACCGTCACCCGGGCGCTGGCGGCCAGCACGCCGCCGATCAGCTCGGCCTCGCCGCTGGCGCCAAGGCGGGCGCCGTCGAGGCTCCAGTCCCGGGCCCGCAGGGTTCCGCTGGCATCGAAGGCCAGGGTGCCCCGGACCTTGAAGCCGTCGCCGGTCAGCGCCCTCAGCCAGGGATCGGCGCTTTCATTCTCAAGGGCGAAGCCGGCGGCGCGGCCGGTGATCTCGAGCCGGCCGCCGTCGCCGGTTGCCGCCAGCCTGAGATCGAGATCGGCGGTGCCGTTCAGGGGCACGCCGAAGGCGCCGAGCAGCCGGTTGAGGCGATCGGCGGTCAGGTGGCCGCTGGCGGCCAGGCGCGGCTCGCGCGGGAACAGGCTGCCGCTGGCGTTCAGGGTGCCCGCCGCGAGGCCAAGGGTGACGGCGTCGAGCCGGATTTCGCCGCCGCGCAGGGCCTGACCCCGGACGCTGCCCTGGAGATGCGGCCCGGCCAGCCGGGTGATCAGCGGGTTGGAGCCGGTGAGATAATCGACTTCGGCCTTGAGGTCGAAAGCCGGTCCGGGCGCGCCGGGGGCGATCACCAGCCCGGCCTCGAGGGCGGCCCGCTTCCAGTGGCTGTCCTTGGGCAGGCTGATCAGCGCGGCCAGGGCCTCGACGGTGGGTTCGGCGCGGAGGCGCAGGGTCAGGCGGTCGGTGTCGCCGTCGAGCGAGCCTTCGGCGCCGATGGTGCCGGCGGCCAAGGTCAGGATCGAGCCCGGACGCAGCACCACGCCGCCTTCGCTGTCGGTCACCAGCTCGAGGGCCAGGGTCGGCGCCGGCCCGGCCAGTCCGGCCCAGGGCGCCGGCAGCAGTGCCATCGGCCGGGCGCCGCCGCTCAGCGTGATCCGGTGGCCTCCCGGGGCCGGACGCACCGCCGCCCCGAGGTCGAGCACGCTGCGGCCGTCGGCGGCAAGGGTGATCCGGCCGTGCCAGTCGGCGAGCGGCGCGATGCCGATGGCGTTGAAGGCCAGCGCCGGCAGTCCGGGCAGCCCGAGCGCCCGCGCCATCAGCCCGCCCTCGGGCTCGGAGCCGGCGAGGTCGAGATCGAGGCGGTCGGTGTCGGGGGTATAGGAGACATGGAGATGGCCGGCCCCGGGTAGCCCGTCGCGGCGGCCGAAGCGCAGATCAACGCTCTGGCCGGCATCGACATCGCCGATCTCGGCCGTGCCCTCGGCGTGCAGCAGGGCCGCCTCGCCGTCGAACAGCGCCCCGCCCAGCGCCAGCTCGGCGATGGCCAGCCGGCGTACCGCGACGACGAGGCCGCGACCGGACCGGTGTCCCCCGGCCTTCGCCGCGGGCGGCGCACTGACGGCCGGCGCGGGCGGCGCGGCCGCCGTCGCCGGTTCGGGCTCGGGCAGCGGTGGCCGGGTGATCTCCAGCCGGTCGACGGCGATCTCGCCGATCTCGAGCCGGCCCTCGAGGAGGGCGTGGGGATCGAGGCGGATCAGCGTGGTGCGGGCGGTCAGCCAGCGCCCCTTGTGGTCGGAGACCGTGAGGTCGTGGAGCCGCATCCGGAACGGCAGCTCGCCCTCGACGTCGCCGACGGCGACGCGGAACCCCGGCTCGCTGGCCCAGGCCGCGACCATGGCGGTGAGCGTCCGGCGGCCGGTCTCGGTACCGCTCCAGCCCCAAAGGCCGGCGGCGGCCAGCGCCAGCAGCGCCGCCAGCCCGGCGACGCCGATCAGCAGCTGCCGGGTCCGGCGGCGGAGGGTGGCTTTCCAGGTCACGGCATCGGCCTCAAAACGCTTGCCCCAGACTGATATAGATCTGCACCGGATCGTCATGGCGGCGCTTGGGCACCGGCACGCCGACATCGAGGCGCAACGGTCCGAAGGGGGTATAATACCGCACTCCGAGGCCGCTGCCGACCCGTAACGACTGCCTCGGCACCGGCAGGACCCCGGAATAGACGTTGCCGGCATCGACGAAGGGCACCAGCCCGAAATCCTCGGTGATGCGGATGCGCAGCTCGGCGCCGAGTTCCAGCAGCGAGCGGCCGCCGAGCGCGATGTTCCGGTCATTGACCGGGCCGACCTTCTGATAGCCGTAGCCCCGGATCGAACCGCCACCGCCGCCAAAGAGCCGCTTGTCGGTGGGCAGGGAGGCCGCGTTCGCGGCCAGGATGGTCCCGAAGGAGAAGCGGCCGGCGGTGACCAGCCCGCCGGTGCCGGTCAGGTCGTAATAGCTGCTGCCGGTGATGCGGTTGACCATGAAGCTGGAGCCGCTGCGGTCGGTGCGCAGCCAGGGCGTGGTTTCGAGCGCGAGGCGGTAGCCGCCGGTCGGTTCCAGCAGGGTGCCGGTGGTGTCGTAGGTCAGCGACAGCGGCAGGCCGGTCAGATTGGCGCCGGTTTCGCCAACGACGTCAAGAATCGTCGATTGCTCGCCGATCAGCCCGGCGCTGACGGTCAGCTGGCGGTCGAACCGTCGCTCCAGGCGGATCTGCTCGGTCACCGCCTGCCGCTGATAGGCCTCCGGGTGTTCGTTGATCGCCGAGGCGGTCAGGATCAGGGTCTGGTCGAGGCTGAGGAAATCGGGCTTGCGCAGTTCGGCGGTGACCTTTTCGTCGGCGTGGTCGAGGCCGATCCGGGTCAGGGAGTTGCTGTCGAGACGGTCGAGTTCGGCGCCGAAGCGCAGCTGCTCGCCGCCGCCAAAGAGGTTGCGGTGGCCCCAATAGGCCTGACCGCCGAGGCCGGCCGAGTTGGAATAGCTGGCACCGAAGCCGACGAAGCGGCGTTTGCGCTCGGCCACGGTCACGGCGACGTCGTGGCGGCCGTCCGCGGCTGGTGTCTTGTCGACCTCGAGGGTCACGGCGTTGAATACCCCGAGCGCCGAGAGGGCGGCGCGGGTGCGCTCGATCAGCTCGGGGCGGTAAAGATCGCCGGGGCGCCAGCCGATGCGGCCGGCGGCCAGCGCCGGGGCGACGCCGTCAAGGCCGGCGAAGCGCGCCTCACCCAACCGCACCAGCGGGCCGGGGTCGAGGCTGTAGGTGACATCCATGGTGTGCTGGTCGCGGTCGATCACGGCGCGCCGGCCGGCGACCCGGGCGAACGGAAAGCCCTTGAGCGCCAGCGCGTCCTTCAGCCGCTGTTCGGCCGCAACCACCAGCGGCGCCCGCGCCACCGAGCCGGCGCCGAGTCCGAGCGCGGCGGCATCGGGCAGCCCTCCGGGCAGCGCCGTGCCTGCGGCCGGGGTCAGGCTGATGGTATGGAAGCGATAGGGCTCCTCGGGGGCGACCGCCACCAGCACCCGTCGCGTGTCGCCGGCCTCGGCGCCGAGAGAGACCGCGATCCGGGCATCATAATAGCCTTCGGAGCGCAGCGCGGTGTCGAGCCGGCGGCGGTCATCATCGGCGCGGCGGCGCAGCCCGACCGGGCCGGGCGGCGGCTGGTCCTTAAGCCGGACCAGGGACGAGGTTTCTTCGAGCAGGCTGCGCAACTCGTCGTCCTCGACCCCGGTGACGTCCACGGCATAGGGTCCCGGCTCCGCCGCCGCCGGGGAAGGCGCCAGCGCCGCGACAATCCCCAGTACGGGCAGGAAACCCGAAGGCCGGACCATGACTCCCTTCGATCAAGCTCGTCCCTGGTCTTGATACCATATCGCGACTCGGCGGACGAGCCATCACGACTCGGCAGGGCCGCTGTTTTTCCGGCTCTGCCGATCGTTCTCTGCTCAGAGTATCAGCTCTGCCGTCAGCGCCGCCAGCACGGCGTCGAGGCGCTGGCGCCCGGCCGGGGTCGCGGCCAGGGTCTGCGCGTCGAGACTGAGAAAGCCGCCGGCGATCAGCCGCCCGAGGGCGCGGGGGGGCAGCAGCGTCTCGAGGTCGCGGCCGAATTCGCCGCGGAGGCTGGCCCGGTCGACGCCGGCGGTCAGGCGCAGGCCCATCAGCAGGCGTTCGGTCAGCCGCTCCGGGGGGCTGAGACTCTCGGCCGGCCGGCCGCCGTCGCCGCCGGCCTCGACCGCGGCCAGCCAGGCGGCGGGGTCGCGGATGGTGTCGAGGGCGAGGCGCCGGCCGTCGGGCCGGGTCAGCCGGCCTTGGGCGCCGGGGCCGATGCCCAGCCAGTCGCCGCCCTGCCAGTAGGTCAGGTTGTGGCGGCACTCCTCGCCCGGGCGGGCGTGGTTGGAAATCTCGTAAGCCGGCAGGCCGGCGTCTTCAAGCAGCGCCTGGGTGGCCTCGTAAAGGTCGGCGGCGGTGTCCTCGTCGGGAGTGGCGATTTCGCCCCGCTGGTGGCGGCGATGAAAGGCGGTGCCGGCCTCGAGCGTCAGCTGATAGACCGAGAGATGGCCGGTGCCCAGCGCCGCCGCCCGCGCCAGTTCGCGGCGCCAGGCCGCCACCGTCTGGCCGGGGCGGGCATAGATCAGGTCGAACGAGACGCGGGGAAAGGCGCGCGCTGCGAGGTCAAGGGCGGCCAGCGCCTCGGCGGCGTCGTGCTGCCGGCCGAGGGCGCGGAGATCGGCGTCGTTCAGCGCCTGAACCCCGACCGACAGCCGGTTGACCCCGGCTGCCCTGAACGCCGCGAAAGCGGCGGCCTCGACCGACGTCGGGTTGGCCTCCAGCGTCACCTCGAGGTCGGGCGCGGTCGGCCAGCGCGCTTCGATCGCCTTGAGCAGCGCCGCCACCGTCCCCGGCGCCATCAGCGAAGGCGTGCCGCCGCCGAAAAACACCGAGGTCACGAGTCGCCCGCCGTGGCCGTCGCCGGTCCGCGCCAGGGCGGCCCGGTAGGCGGCACACCAGCGCGCCTGCTCGAGTTCAGCCGCAACATGGCTGTTGAAATCGCAGTACGGGCACTTGGACCGGCAGAACGGCCAATGGACATAGATCGCAAGCGGGGTCATGGCGCGCTGATCCTCAGCCGAAGCAGCGGGCCACCAGTTTGCGGAAGGCATCGGCGCGGTGACTGAGGGCGTGTTTGGTCGCGGGCGGCAGTTCGCCGAAGGTCTGGTCGTGGCCGGCGGGGACGAAGATCGGGTCGTAGCCGAAGCCGCGGCTGCCGCGCGGCGGCCAGACCAGCGTGCCTTCGACCCGGCCCTCGACGGTCTCGCAATGGCCGTCGGGCCAGGCCAGCGACAGGGCGCAGATGAAGGCGGCCGAACGATCGGGGTTGGTGCCGAGTTCGTCGTTGACCCGGGTCATGGCCAAGAGGAAGTCCCGCTCCGGGCCGCCCCAGCGCGCCGACTGGATGCCGGGCTGGCCATCGAGCGCGTTGACCGCGAGGCCGCTGTCGTCGGCGAGCGCGGCAAAACGGGCGCCGGTGGCGGCGGCGCGGGCCTTCAGTTCGGCGTTGGCGGCGAAGGTGGTGCCGGTTTCCTCGGGTTCGGGCAGGCCCAGCGCGCCGGCCGAGCGGAAATGGCGGGCGTAGGGGCGCAGCAGTTCGGCGATCTCGCGGACCTTGCCGCGATTATGGCTGGCGATCACCAGGGTTTCGCCGGAAAAGCGGCGCGGCGCGGGGATGATCATCGGCGGGGTCCATGATAACATCGGCGGCGCGGAGCACGCTGGCCGGGGAGGGGTAAGCGATGGACTTGATGGTGCTGTCGGTGCTGGTTTGGCTTGGCGTTCATGTCGTGGTGCCGGAGACGGTGCGGCCGGCGCTGGTCGCGGGGTTCGGACTCCAGCGATATATCCCGGTGTTCGCGATGTCGAGTCTCGCGGCGATGACCGGGATGATCCTGGCCTACCGGGAGGCGCCCTATATCGCGCTGTGGTCGCCGCCGCCGGGCGCGAGCACGGCGGTCGCGGTGCTGGTCGCGCTGGCCCTGATGCTGCTGACGCTGGGCATCACCACCGCCAACCCGGCCGGGCCGGCCGGCGACGCCATGACCGGGATGGTGCTGCCGACCCCGGGCGTGGTCCGGATCACCCGCCATCCGCTGATGTCCGGCATCGCGCTGTGGGCGCTGGCTCACCTGCTGGTCAACGGCCATCTGGCGGCGCTGCTGCTGTTCGGCACCATCGCCCTGACCGCGCTTAACGGCATGGCGGCGATGGACCGTCGGCGCCGGCGCGCCCTCGGGCCGGCCTGGGATGATTTCGCCGCCCGCACCTCGCGCCTGCCCCTGGCCGCAATTCTGGCCGGGCGCAACCGGCTGGTGCTGGCGGAGCTGTCGTGGAAGCCGCTGGTGGTGGCGGTGGTGCTGTTTTTCGTCCTGCTGCTGTCGCATCAGGCGGTGATCGGCCTGCCGCCCTATCTGCCGTCGTGAGCGGTGCGCCGCCGGGATCAGCCCCGCTTCCAGAACGGCTCGGCCTGCCGGAAGCGCTTCCAGGCGTCGGGCAGCAGGGCCATGCCGGCGGCGATCCTGCGTTCCAGCAGGGCCGCGCGGGTGGCGTCGGCGCGGATGCCGGGTGAGCGCAGGAGGTCGCGGGTCTGGGCCAGATCGTCGACGTCGTCGAGGACGCCGCGCAGCTCCGTCAGGGCCGCCATGAACGGCCGGGCCAGCGCCGGGGCGAACAGGCCGCGAAAGCCGTCGGCGGCGTCGAACAGCCGGCGCAGGCGGCGGCGCAGCCGCTTCAGCTCCTCGGCTCCGCCCTTGTCGATCCCGGCCTTGCGCGCCTTCTTGTAGACCTCCTCCAGCCAGGGTGAAACCGCGTCGGCGATCGGCTGTCCGAGCAGACGGCGCTGTTCGGCGCCGGCCTCGGCACACCAGCGCTCCTGTTCCAGCCAGCCGCCGCAGCTCAGCACCAGGGCGGTGAATTCGGGGGCGAGGATCGCCACCCGCGCCACCGCGCCGGCCTCGGCGGCGGCCTCGCTGTCCAGGCCCGGCACCGGCGCGCCCGGCGGCAGCTCGAGCCCGGCCAGCCGCAGCACCGGGGCGACGATCGACCAGTTGCTGGCCGGCGCCAGACGGCGGCCGAGGGTGCGGCACTGATCGGCGAAGCTGGCGGCGCCGGCGGCGGCCGGCGCCGAGATCGCCGGCCCGAACAGAGTGACGGCGTGGCGCAGCCGGCGCAGGGCATGGCGCATGTTGCGCACCGAGGTCAGATCGGCGCCGCCCGGCTTTTCGGCGAGCGCGAGCAGGGCGCAATCCTCGTTGTGCAGCAACTGGCGCAGGCAGTGGCGGACGATGTGGCGGAAGGCCTCGGCGACCGAGGTCGCGGGCGACAGGGCCGCCGGTTCCGACTGAAAGGGCGCGGGCGGGCGGCCGGTGACCAGCCGGTAGCCGGCCTCGGCCTTGCTTTCGCCGGCGATGCGCAGGGGCACGATGTTCTGGAGTTCGAGCGCGAGATCGAAGAGATGGCCGACCTTGCCGCAGCGCAGCTCCAGCTCGATTTCGCTGATCGGGAGCTGGCGGGCGCCGGCACGCACCACCCCGACGTCGAAGGCGATCTCGATGGTGGTCAGGGCGTCGGGGCGGACCACCAGCACGGTGCGGCGGATTTCGGTGGCGAACAGCGGCTTGAGCGCCGGCAGCAGCTCGGGCGGCACCAGCTGGTCGACACCGTCGCCGCGCAGCAGCGCGAGGTCGGGGTCGTCTTCCAGCAGCGGCCATTGCCACTCGCGCCGGATCGACACCGCTGCGGTGTCGCCGGCCGCCATGCAGTTGAGCGTCTTGACCGCCTGGGTGATGCGGCCGTCATCCTCGACCCGGACCCGGAGGGCGACGCCGCGCGCCGCCAGCCGGTGGTCGGGGGTGTCGTAATAGGTGGTGGTCTGGCGCCGCACCACCGCCGCTTCGCCGGCAACCGCCCTCAGCGCCGGATGATCGGCCAGCCGGGCCAGGAACTGCGGCTCGGCATGGAGTTTCAGCTCGATCTCGCGGCCGGTGACCCCGGCGGCATGACGCGATGCGGACTCGGTAGCCACGGTGGACAGGCCCCTTGGTCGTCGCTGTTGGCACAACGGCGCCTCAATAGCCGATTCCGGCCGGTCCGACTAAGACAAATCTCGCGGTCGCACAAATTCCTTCAACCGGCCGGCGCCGGGGCCGGCTTCGCGCCAGTCGGCGAGGCCGAAGACCGCGAGGGCGCCGGTGGGAAACTTGCGCTTCAGCGCCGCCAACGGTCCGGGCTCGCCGCTGCCGGCCAGCAGGAGCGCCAGCTCGTGGAGGTCGGGATCGTGGGCGACCAGCAGCACGTGGTCGAGTTCGGCCGGCAGCCCCTGCACCGTTTCCAGCAGGGTTTCCCCGCCGCCGAGATAGAGCGCCTCCCTGATCTCGACCACCGGCTGAACGTCGGCGCCGAGCGCGGCGAGCACCCGCTCCAGGGTCTCGGTGGTGCGCAGGGCGGGCGAGCACAGCACCAGCTGGGGCGGTTTTCCCGCGAGCGCGAGGTGGTGGCCGACCGCGGTCGCCGCCTTGCGCCCGCGGGGCTCCAGCGGCCGTTCCCGGTCGGCAAGGCCGGGATTTTCCCAGGATGACTTGGCATGGCGCAGCAATGAGAGTGTTTTCATGTTGATGGGTTCACTTGCTTGGATTGCCGGAGGCCCGGTATACTCTGGGGATCACTAATGTCGATCGTCGTTCGTTTTTCAAGGTTTGTTACATGACCGATCTGACCGAAGACGAAGTCGCCGCCATCAACAACGAACTGGTCCTGCATGGCAAGTGGGTCCGTAAGCTGGGCGGCCGGCGCGGCGATCTCTCGTTCCGCAACCTGGCCGGTCTGGCCCTGAAAAAGCTGCGGCTTAACGGCATAAAGTTCACCGGCGCCAACCTCTCCCGGGTCAATTTCAGCGACAGCGACCTCACCGGCGCCGACCTTTTCGGCGCCGATCTTGAGGGCGCCGACCTGACCTCGGCCAATCTCACCGGCGCCGATTTCCGGGGGGCCAACCTGCATCGGGCGACGCTCAGCCACTGCGTTCTCCGCGGCGCCGACTTTCGAGTCGGCCGTACCCAGCCCGGCCAGGACGGCGCCACCCGCCTGACCGAGGCCAAGCTCGGCAACGCCGTGCTGTGCGAAGCCAACCTCACCGGCTGCGACATGTCGGGCTCCGATCTCGCCGAGGCCGATTTCAAGGGCGCCGATCTCAGCCGGGCGGTGCTGGTCGGCGCCGAACTCCAGGGCGCCAATTTCGACGATACCAAGTTCGGCGGCACCGTGGTCGAGCTGTCGCGGCTGTCCTCGACCCAGCTCGCCGCCGCCTCGGCCCGCGGCGGCGTGGTCGAGGTCGAGTATCCCGAGTTGCCGGCCGCCCAGGCCAAGGCCGCGGTCGATGCCCATGTCCGCTGGATCGACAGCGGCGGCCGCCACGGCCAGCGGCTGGATCTGGAGGCGGTGCAGATTACCGGTGCCGTCTTCGCCGGCCAGGATCTCTCGGGGGCGCGGCTGCGCCGCTGCGCGCTCAAGACCGCCAACATGAGCGGTGTGCAGATGAACATGGCCGATCTCTCCTACTCCGACCTCCGCGACGCCGTGCTCGAGGAGGGGGCGTTTCGCGGCGCCAACCTGCGGCGGACCAACCTCGCGCGGGCGCGCCTTGCCGGGGCCTGCTTCGACGCCATGCCGCTCGACGGCGACCGCAAATGGCCGGCCAATTTCGACGGCGCCATTCTCCACGACGCCGATCTCACCAACACCTCGTTCACCGGCGCGGTGATGGTCAACGCCGACGTCGGCGGCGCGATCATGCAGGGCACGGTGCTGCGCGGGGTCGATCTCGGCGCGGTCAAGCGCTCGCCGCTGGAAACCGCGGGGCACGGCCCCAAGGAGCGCCGCCGCTCGCGCCGTCACGGCGCGCCGCCGCTGTTCGCCAAGACCCCGGCCGGGCTGTTCAAGTGCTTCGACTGGGGCTTTGGCGGTCTTTGCCTGCACTGGACCGAGGGTGCGCCGGCGCCCAAGCGCGGCGAGACGATTTCGGTGCGGCTTGCCGCCGAGGGCCAGTCGGCGCCGCCGCCCCAGGTGGCGCTGATGGCCACCGCGATCCAGCCCCAGCGTGGCACCATCTCGTTTCGGTTCGTCTCGCTCGAGGACGACCTCCGGGCCTATCTCAACGCCCTGCTGCCGGCGAAATACCGCAAGAAATAAGCGCTCTAGAGCCAGCCGAGCAGCCGCCACCAGAGGTAGTTCAGCGGCATCAGGCCGATCACGGTGGCCAGGGCCAGGATCAGGCACAGCTTTTGCGCCGAGCCCAGCCGTTCGCCGCCGAGCTGCATCGCCACCACCAGCGGCGCCGATTCATAGGGCAGCAGCGGGTTGGAGAAGCCCAGCACCTGACTCATCAGCACCGATTCGAGCGGCAGGCCCGAGGCCGCGGCCATCTGGCCGGCGAGCGGGGTCAGCACCGCCGGCACGCCGGGCAGGGTGGTGACGGTGCCGACCAGGGTGCTGACCGCGGCCAGACCGGCATAATTGCCGATCGTCTCCCCGGGACTGAGCGGCACCACCGAGAGGATCGCCGAGGCGAGGCGGCTGCCGAGACCGGATTCGCCGACCAGCGTGCCCAGCCCCATGATGCCGCCGACATAAAAGAGCGAGCCGTAGTTGATCTCGCGGCTGAAGGCCGGCCCCTTGACCAGCCCGATCCCGGGCCAGAGCAGCACCACCGCCACCGCCATGCTGATCCAGGCCGGGCTGATGTGGTGGACGA
>JBAXPR010000083.1:0-16665 GCA_037132135.1 Rhodospirillaceae bacterium | reverse complement strand
CTTTGAACAAACTCTATCCCTAGTGGGTGTATGTGTCAACCGGATAGGCATGGGTGGATGCGGCCCGGGCCGCCCGCCGGGGCCTGTTTTTCTCGGCTTCGTTCACTGACCGCGCTTTTATCGCCGCTTCGAGTGTGCTAGACAGGACGTCCGCCTAGGGGCCGCCATGGTGGTGGTTCGCTGTGTCGCAACGACAGCCAAGGGGTGACGGAATACCGTGCAAGTTCTGGTCAGAGACAACAATGTCGATCAAGCCCTGCGCGCGCTCAAGAAGAAGATGCAGCGCGAGGGAATTTTCCGCGAAATGAAACTTCGCCGGAACTATGAAAAACCGTCGGAAAAGCGGGCCCGTGAAAAGGCCGAAGCTGTCCGGCGCACGCGCAAGCTGTTGCGCAAGCGGATGGAACGCGAAGGCTTCTAGACGACGACTCCGGCGCGCGGGCGCAAGCGCCCGCCGATCCGGTGCCTGACGCCCCCTGCGAGTTTCCGGCGCCACTGGGTCCTGACGGATCCGGGGTTTTTTTGCTGACTCCCACACTCTCCCGTGGGCGGCCGACGCTCAAGAGACTATGCGCTGAAGGGAAAATCTGCGACACTTGTCCTGAATTGGGGCATAGGGCCAGATGCGGTGATCAAAGGGGCGAGCCGGCCCGAGACCCGGTGATGGAAGGGAGCAGGCCATGAACTGGGTCAGGGTCGTGTTTCTGGGCCTTGCCATGGCGATTTGCCCCGGCCGGGCGCCGGCTGAGGCGGAGGCCGCCCTCACCCTCGGCATTGTACTCGGCAAGAGTTCTCATTACGGAGTCGCGGCCTCGGTCCTGGCCGATGAGATCACCAGACGGTCGGGCGGCCGGTTTCAGGTCGAGATTTTTGCCGGCGGCATCCTCGGCGGCGAGCGGGACCTGGTGGCCGGACTCCAGATCGGCACCGTCGATCTGGTGATCGCCTCGACCGGTCCGGTCGGCGGTTTTGTCCCCGCGACCCTGATCATCGACATCCCCTTCCTCTTCCGGGATTACGGCCATGCCCGGGCCGTCCTCGACGGACCGATCGGTCAGGAGATTCTGGCTGAATTTCCTAAGCACGGGCTGATCGCGCTGGCCTGGGGCGAAAATGGTTTCCGCCACATCACCACTACCGACCGGCCGGTCACCAGGCCCGCCGATCTCCGGGGCCTGAAGCTGCGCACCATGCAGAACAGCGTCCATACCCGCGCTTTCACGGTGCTGGGAGCCCGGCCGATGCCGATGCCCGCCCCCAACGTCTACGCCGCCCTTCAGTCCCATGTCGTCGACGGCCAGGAGAATCCGGTGCCGGTGGTCGTGGACCTCAAGCTGAACGAGGTGCAGCACTATCTGTCTCTGACCGGGCACGCTTATTCGCCGGCGGTGATGCTGGTGGCACCGCGCCTCTGGACCGGCCTTGGCGACTCCGACCGCGCCCTTTTTGGCGATGCGGCCCGCGCCGCCGCCGCCGCGATGCGCGCCGCCGTAGACCGCCAGGAGGCCGAGGGCCTGAAGGCCCTGCGTAAGGCGGGCATGACCGTGATCGACGACATCGACAAGGCGGCGTTCCGGGCCGCGCTGACGCCCGCCTATGCCGATTATGCCCGGGAATTCGGCCAGGAGCGGATCGACAGCATCCGCAACGCCCGGCCCTAAGCGCAAGCCCCGCCGGCCTCGTCCCAAGCGGCGCCCGAGACAAGAAAAAGGGGGGCGATGCCCCCCCTCTTCCGGTCGTGCCGGCGGGTTCGGGACGCCGCTTACTTGACGTCGGCGGCAACCCGCAGGGTGACGATGTGGTCGGGATCGGTGACGGCGCCATTGCGCATCTGCGAGCCCTTCTTGATCTTGTCCACGAAGTCCATGCCCGAAATCACCCGGCCCCACACCGTATACTGGCCGTCGAGGAACGGCGCCGGCGCGAAGCAGATGAAGAACTGGCTGTCGGCGCTGTTCGGGTCCTGGGCACGGGCCATCGAGAGCGTGCCGCGGACGTGATGTTCGCGCGAGAACTCGGCCTTGAGCTTCTTGCCCGAACCGCCGGTACCGTCACCGCGCGGATCACCGGTCTGGGCCATGAAGCCTTCGATCACCCGATGGAACTTCAGGCCGTCATAGAACTTCTCGCGAGCCAGTTCCTTGATGCGGGCGACATGGCCCGGGGCCAGATCGGGCCGCAACTCGATCACCACCCGACCGTCTTTGAGGTCGAGGTAAAGCATGTTTTCCGGATCCAACGCCAGGGCCTCCCCACTGTACAAAAGGATGCCCAGCAAGGACGCCAAGACGAGACGCATCAAACGGGGCATGGTCTTGATCCCAGAATGGCTGAAACGGCGGCCACCATACTGGAGTTCACCGCCCCTGCAAAGGGATTGCGTGCCGGGCGGCCGGGCGCCGTCGCCGCCCCCCGGCGCCACCGCGCGACACCGGCCGATCGCGCTGGCGGTTGCCCCGCGACGATGATGTGATACGGTGACCTCCCTAGAGCCCCCCACCCCAGCCCCCTGTCCGCCGCCCATGTACGCCGATCTCGAACCCCAACGTCAGACCCTGTCGCTGACCCGCAAGATCCGCCTGATCAACTGGGGGCTGGTGTTCCTGGTCTGCACCATCACCAGCATCGGCATCGGCCTGCTCTTTTCGGCGGCCGGCGGCAAATGGGAGCCCTGGGCGATGCGCCAGCTGGTGCGCGCGATTCCCGGCTTCGTGATCATGCTGACCATCGCGGTGGTCGATGTCCGGGTCTGGCTGCGCTTCGCCTATGGCATCTATGGCGTGATGTTCTGCCTTCTGGTCGCGGTGGAAGTGATGGGCCAGATCGGCATGGGCGCCCAGCGCTGGATTGATCTCGGCTTCTTCGTACTCCAGCCCTCGGAGCTGATGAAACCGGCGCTGGTGCTGGCGCTGGCGCGCTATTTTCACGGCCTGACTCTCGACCAGATCGGTAAGCCTCTGGTGCTGATTCCGCCGATCGCGCTGGTGTTTCTGCCGGTCGGGCTGGTGCTGCTGCAGCCCAATCTCGGCACCGCGCTGCTGCTGATCTTCACCGGCGCCGCGATCTTCTGGTGCGCCGGGGTCCGGTTATGGAAATGGGCGATCGCGGTCGGCGGTGGCATCGGGGTGATTCCGATCGGCTGGGGCTTCCTGCACGACTACCAGAAGCAACGGGTGTTCACCTTCCTCGATCCGGAGCGCGACCCGCTCGGCTCGGGCTACAACATCATCCAGTCCAAGATCGCTCTCGGCTCGGGCGGACTCTTTGGCAAGGGCTTCATGCTTGGCTCGCAGAGCCAGTTGCAGTTCTTGCCGGAGAAGCACACCGATTTCATCTTCGTCGTGCTGGCAGAAGAATTCGGCATGGCCGGGGCGCTGTTTTTGCTCGGGCTTTATCTGCTGGTCTTCATATATGGCATCGTCATCACCCTGTCGTGCCGCAACCAGTTTGGCCGGCTGGTCGGAATCGGCCTCACCACGACCTTCTTTCTCTATGTATGCGTCAACACCGCCATGGTCATGGGCCTGATTCCGGTGGTCGGGATTCCCCTGCCCCTGGTTTCCTACGGCGGGACGGCAATGCTGACGCTGATGGTTGGCATCGGTTTGCTGCTCAGCGTCTCTGTCCACCGGGAAATCCGCATTCCGCGCAGCGGACTGACCGAGCTGTGAGGCCGCCGTTAAGAAAATATTCATGGTGAATATCAATAATTTGTATTAAATTCGCTTCGTTCCTGTACCATGCCCCCACCGTCGCGACGCCACCCAGGCTCCGTCGCATCAGGCTCGCGCACCAGGGATGTCAGAGCATGACCAGTGTTGAAGACCTCCGCTCCCGTCTGGCTTTTGTCGGTCTCGACCGGGTGGAACCGCGGTTCTATCGTGATGCCTGGGCGCTGATCGAGGCCGCGCTGCCGCCGATCCTCGACGAGTTTTACACCACCCTGCCCGGAGTTCCCGCGTTGCGGCCGCTGCTCGCCGGCCAGGACCCGGAGCGGCTGAAAGCGGCCCAGCACCGTCACTGGCAATCGCTGTTTGCCGGCAGCTTCGATGCCGACTATCTCGCACGGGCGACCCGGGTCGGCCAGGCCCACTTCCGGATCGGGCTGCCACCAAACTGGTATTTCGCCGCCTACAGTTTCTTTCTCCGGCGCATCTCCAAAGTAATTGCCGACAAGGAACGGCGCAATCCCGCGCGCGCGGCCGAACTTTATTCGCTGATCACCAGCGCGGTGTTCATTGATCTTGAACTGTCGTTCGAAGCCTATTCCATGGCGACGCTGTCGAGCGCCAACACCATGCTGTTCGAATTGGCCGACAACTTTCAGGCCACGGTGATGGGGGCGATCTCAACCGTTTCTTCGGTGGTTGGACAGGTCAACACCGCCACCGCCGAGATCAATGTCGCCTTCGACACCAACGACACCAAGGGGAACGTCGCGGCCAGCGCCGCGTCCGACACCAGTCAGAACGTCCAGGCCGTGGCCTCGGCCACCGAGGAACTCTCGGCCTCGATCGCCACCGTTATCAGTCAGGTCGGCGAGTCGACCGAGATCGTCGGCCGCGCCCGCGAGGCCGCCGACGCCTCCCGCGCCACCATCGCCCGGTTGTCCCAGTCGGCCATGAAAATCGGTGGCGTGCTGAAACTGATCGAGGCGATCGCCCGCCAGACCAATCTCCTGGCCCTCAACGCCACCATCGAGGCGGCCCGGGCCGGCGAAGCGGGGCGCGGCTTCGCCATCGTCGCCCACGAAGTGAAGAACCTGGCCAAGCAGACCGCCGAGGCCACCGAGGGCATCGCCAAACAGATCAGCGAGGTGCAAGCCGACACCGGCCACGCTGTGCGCGAAATCGGCCAGATCAGCGATGTGATTTCCCGCCTCGACGCCATCTCGGCGGTGATCGCCGAGTCGATGAGCCAGCAGGGTGAAGCCACCAGCGAAATCGCCCGCAACGTCCAGCACGCCTCGGCCGCGACCCAGGACATCTCCGAGCAATTGTCGGACCTGATCATGAGCAACGCCGAAGTCAAGATTTCGGTCTGCACGATCTCGGCGATCTCCCACGACCTCGCCGACGCCTCAAAGAACCTCGAGCAGGCGCTGGCGAAGTTTCTCGAACACATCCGGTCGCTGAAGACCGGCGATTAGCGCTTCTTGCGCCGCCCGTTCGGCTTTCCCGTCGCCGTCGCCAACGCCCGGGGCGAAACACCGGGGCGGTCGAGACCGAGGTCCATGGCTTCGAGACGCCGGAGTTCGTCGCGCAGCCGCGCCGCCTCCTCGAACTCCAGGTCGGCGGCGGCGGCGCGCATGCGTTTGTCGAGATCGGCGATCACCGCCTTAAGGTTGCTGCCGGCCAAATGCACGGCATCGGCGGCGCCGGTGTCGACGGTGACGTGGTCGCCGCGCTCGTAGACACTTTCAAGAATATCCGAGATCGACTTCTTGATGCTCTCGGGCGTGATGCCGTGAGCTGTATTGTAGGCCCGCTGCTTTTCCCGGCGGCGCTCGGTCTCGTCGATGGCGTAGCGCATGCTGTCGGTAATACGGTCGGCATACAGGATAGCCCGGCCTTCGAGGTTGCGGGCGGCGCGCCCGATGGTCTGGACAAGAGACGTACGGGAGCGCAGATAGCCCTCCTTGTCGGCATCCAGAATCGCCACCAGCGCGCATTCCGGAATATCCAGCCCTTCGCGCAAAAGATTGATTCCGACCAGGACATCGAAGACACCGAGCCGAAGATCCCGTATGATTTCAATGCGTTCCAGGGTCTCGACATCGGAATGGACATAGCGGACGCGAATGCCGTTCTCGTGCAGGTACTCGGTCAGGGCCTCGGCCATCTTCTTGGTCAGGGTGGTGGCGAGGATGCGCAGGCCGCGCGCCGAGAGGTCCCGCGCCTCGGCGAGCAGGTCGTCGACCTGATGCTCGGTCGGGCGAACGACCACCAGCGGGTCGATCAGCCCGGTCGGGCGCACCACCTGATCGACGAACACGCCGCCGGTCCGTTCCATCTCCCAGGGGCCGGGGGTGGCCGAGACGAACACCGTCTGCGGCCGCATCGCCTCCCACTCCTGGAACTTCAGCGGCCGGTTGTCCATGCAGGAGGGCAGCCGGAAGCCGTACGCGGCCAGGGTCGACTTGCGGGCAAAATCGCCTTTGTACATCGCGCCCAGCTGAGGCACCATGACGTGACTTTCGTCGACGAACAGCAGCGCGTCCTTCGGCAAATATTCAAACAGGGTCGGCGGCGGCTCTCCCGGCGCCCGGCCGGTGAGATAGCGGGAATAGTTCTCGATTCCGGCGCAGATGCCGGTGGCGGCCAGCATCTCGATATCAAAGCGCGTCCGCTGTTCGAGCCGCTGCGCCTCGACCAGTTTGCCTTCGACGTTGAGTTCCTCCAGCCTCTGGGTCAGCTCCCGTTTGATCTGGCCGATCGCCTGATGCAACGTCGGCTTGGGCGTCACGTAGTGGCTGTTGGGATAGATGCGGACGGAGGGCAGCGCCACCAGCTTTTCCCCGGTCAGCGGGTCGATCTCGTGGATCGCCTCCAACTCGTCGCCAAAGAGCGAGAAGCGCCAGGCGCGGTCCTCCATGTGGGCCGGAAACAATTCGACGGTGTCGCCGCGGACCCGGAAGGTGCCGCGGCCGAAGGCGAGATCGTTGCGCCGGTATTGCAAGTCGCTGAGACGGCGCAGCAGTTCGGTGCGGTCGACCCGTTTGCCCGCCTCAAGCGCCAGCGTCATCTCGCTGTACATCTCGGCCGAACCGATGCCGTAGATGCACGAGACCGAGGCGACGATGATCACGTCGTCGCATTCGAGCAGCGACCGGGTGGCGGCGTGGCGCATCCGGTCGATCTGTTCGTTGATTTCGGCCTCCTTCTCGATGTACGTGTCGGTACGCGGCACATACGCCTCGGGCTGGTAGTAGTCGTAATAGGAGACGAAATACTCCACCGCATTGTCGGGAAAGAAGGACTTCATCTCGCCATAGAGCTGGGCCGCCAGGGTCTTGTTGGGCGCCAGCACCAGCGCCGGCCGCTGCAGGGTCTCGATCATGTGGGCGACGGTGAAGGTCTTGCCCGAACCGGTGACCCCGAGCAGGACCTGATCCCGCTCCTGCCGCGCGATGCCGGCGCACAACTGTTCGATCGCCCGCGGTTGGTCGCCGGCGGGCTGGAACTCGGAGACGAGACGAAAGCGCCGCCCGGCTTCGGGGCGGTCGGCACGGCGGGGTACCGGGGCGAGGACGGGGCTGATCATGGCCGGCAGACTAGACCGAAGAGGGCACGGGAGCCACGGTTCCCGGGGCTGCCCCACTGGAACCGCGGCCCGTCCCGCCCGTCGGCCGTCCTCCCGCTCAGGGTGCGGTCACGGCCCCTTCTTGAGCTTGGCCAGCCGCTCGGCGAGGCTGCCGCCCGAGGGCGCGCCTCCCCCCTGAACCTCCTTCAGCGCCTCGGCGATGTTGGCGTCGTCGGCGTTGGGCTTGGCCAGGGTGGTCAGGGTGTCGGCCTTCAGCTTGGCCGCGTCCGCCTTGGCCCGCGCCTCGTCGGCCCGGCGCTGCATGGCGTCGGTGGCGACGGTCAGGCCGCTGATCTTCTTGCTGTCGCGCAAGCCGGCGACCTCGGCCGCCCGCTGGGCCTTTTCGGCGGCGCGCTCCTGGTCCAGCACCGCCCGCTGCATGTCGCGCCTAGCCCGCTCCAGGTTCTGTTTGGCCCGGGTCAGCGCCTCGGCCTTTTCGCGATAGGCCGCCTGGGCCTGATCGAGCAGCGCCTTGACCTCATCGACATCCTTCTGTTCGGCGTCGACCTCGGGCTGGAGCTGTTCCAACTGGCCGACCAGCTTGGCCAGGCTGGCTTCGACCCCGGCCTTGTCGGCGGTCGCCGGGTTATCGATCTTGCGCTGCAGGACCTCGGCCGCGGCCAGCAATTGGTCGTACCGCTTCTTGGCATCCTGGTATTCGCGCAATTCGCGATCGTAGTCGGCGCGCAGCTTCTGAATCACGGCGCCCGCCTTATCGAGATCCTTTTCCATCTGATCGAGCTGGGCCTGACTGGCCGACTCGGGATCCATCTCGACGATCGCCTGGACGATATCCTGACCCAACTGCTGGCCTTTGACGCCGACAAAGGATTTCATGAACGAGAACATGCGGCTTCCTCTTCCCGGGTGGTTAACGACGCTGCGACTGGATATGGGGATGGTCGGCTCCCACGCAATGGTCTGACACCACATTGTGTCAGCACTATGGGCGGCCGGTCAGCAGTTTGGAAGCGGCGCGCTCAGCCGGGCAGCGCGCCGATCGCCACCGCCACCGCCTCGGGAGCGCAGCCGCGCCGGAGCATCAGTTCCAGGCGCTGCACCGCGACCACGGTCATGACGTCGGTGATCTCGCCGTTCCAGACCATGGCGGCGACGGTGTGGAAGGGCAGACGGCGAATGGCCAGCTGTTCGCTGTCCTCGGGCGCAGCCGGACCGGGGTGAAGGTCCCAGGCCAGGAAGCAGGTGGCTTCCTCGTCGCTGACGCTGTTGGAAAGATGAACCCGGGTTAGTTCCAGCCAGTGCCGGGCGGTGAGACCGGTTTCCTCCCGCAATTCGCGCTGGACCGACTCCAGAACCGGCCGGCCGGGATCGCCGCCGCCCTCGGGCATCTCCCAGCTATAGGCATCGAGAACGTAGCGGTACTGGCCGACCAGAGTGGTGCAGCCCTCGGCGTCGATCGGCAGGACGCCGGTGGCGAGATGCTTGAAATGGACGGTGCCGTAAATGCCCGGCGTCCGCTTCGGAGTCAGGACCCGATGCTCGACGACCCGGATCCAGGGATTGTCGTATTTGACCTCGGAGCCAAGGGTGGTCCAGGGATTGACGGCGGTGGCAGGCACGGCCTCGGCCTCTTCGGTCACTCGGGATGCCAAGTGCGCACCGGCCCGACGTCGACATGGACATGGCCAGTGCGGGGATACCAGGCATAGCCGCCGCGATGCAGCGAGGCCGCGGCCCGGGCCAGCGCCTCAGGCGCGACGCCCGCGATGTGGATGTCGGCAGCCTGACCGCGGATATGATAGCTGCGCTCGGCGACGTTGGGATTGCTGCGGGACAGCGAGGCGTTGGTCAGCTCCGAGCGATAACCGCTGGTGACCTCGACCGGCGTCGACTCGGGCAGCCCGAGCCGGAGCGGCAGATCGTGCAGAAGGTCGATCAGGCGCGGATCGATGTCGGTGATCTGGTTGGAATGGCGGTCGCGCAACAGCATCGAGAACTGGAACAGCGCCCGCCGGTCGTAGCGGCCATTGGCGAAGTAGGTGGCGGCCGCCTCTTCGCCGCTGCCGGCATGGTGCAGCACCAGGGTGCGGCTGTCGGGCTGGGGGCCGCCGGCGCAGGCGGCCAGACCGAGCAGTGCCAGCGGCATCAGCCCCCGCCACAGCCGGAGCACAATCGAGCCGGGGTCGCGCTGTGCCATCTGCCGCCTCCCACCCATTCTGAGGAACGCGGATGCTAGCACACGCCTCTTCAGAGGGTTAGAGCCCTGTGTTCCTCCGGCCAAAGAGAGTTATCGGCTATGGCATTGGAGTCACAGCGCCAAGGGCGACCCGGGTCAGCGCCGCTGGGCGCCGGTCTTGATGAAGTCGGAGATGGTCACCGCCAGCCGGTCCTCGACGATCGTGACCTCGCCGCGGGCGACCAGGATGCCGGCGACATAGACATCCGAGGGAGCGTTGATCTTGCGGTCGAGTTCGACCACGGCGCCGCGGCCGAGTTTCAGGAGATCGCGAACCCGCAGCAACGCCGTCCCCAGCACCACCCGCATTTCGATCGGGGCGTCTTGAATGGCACTTGGGTTGTTGGAGTCATCCATCGCTACCGCTGTCCTGCCAGGATCGCCGATCGCCGCTTCTGTTTTTCATATCGCACCGGCGCCGTCAATCGGCAAGGGCGGTCGAACCGGCCCGGCCGCTCACGGCAGCAGCGCCGGGCCGCTGAGGTGAAGCAGCAGGGCGCCGAGTCCGGCGTCGTCGACCATCAGCGCCGCTTCGTCGGGCGACACCCAGCGCCGCGAGCGCTGTGCACGCTCTGGCCAGTCCTCGAGTTCGCGCTCGACCCTGAGCAGATAGACGTCAACGAGGCAGGTCACCGTCCGTTTGCGCAAATGCTTTTCATAGCGATAGGAACCGACCGGCTTCCGGGTCACCCGGCCCAGCGCCCCGGCCTCCTCATAGGCTTCCCGCGCCGCCTGATCGCAGGGCCGGGTCTTCTTTTCGGGCCAGCCCTTGGGCACGATCCAGCGCCCGGTGTCGCGCGAGGTCACCAGCAAAATCCGGGGCACGCCGTCGATGACGGTATACGGCAGGGCCGCATACTGGGTGCGCAGACGCTTCTCAGCCATCATTCACCATATGAGCAGCGCCAGATGATAAAACGCGGCGCCCAGCAGGGCGGCACAGGGAATCGTGAACACCCAGGCGATGACGATGTTGCCGGCGATGTTCCAGCGCACCGCCGAAACCTTGCGCGCCGCCCCGACGCCAACGATGGCGCCGGTGATGGTATGGGTGGTCGACACGGGAATGCCAAGGCCGGTGGCCATGAAGAGGGTGATGGCGCCGCCGGTCTCGGCGCAAAAGCCCTGCATCGGCTTCAGGGTCGTGATCTTCGAGCCCATGGTACGCACGATCTTCCAACCGCCGAACAGGGTGCCGAGGCCCATCGCCGCCTGACAGGACAGCACAACCCAGAACGGCACATAGAACTCGCCCCCGAGATAGCCCTCGGCATAGAGCAGCGCCGCGATGATGCCCATCGTCTTCTGGGCGTCGTTGCCGCCATGGCCGAGGCTGTAGAGCGAGGCCGAAACGAATTGCAGCTGACGGAAGCGCCGGTCGACGCCGAACGGGGTCGACCGCACGAAAATCCAGGACACCGCCAGCACCAGCGTCAAGGCCAGGAGGAATCCGATCAGCGGCGAAAGCACGATCGCGAAGCCGATCTTGGTGAACCCACCCCAGAGAACCGCAGCCAGGCCCGCTTTCGCCACCCCGGCGCCGGCCAGACCACCGATCAGGGCGTGAGAGGAGCTGGAGGGCAGACCGACCTGCCAGGTGACGACGTTCCAGGTCGTCGCCCCCATCAGCGCCCCGAAGATCACCCGGGTGTCGACGATCCCGGGTTCGATCACGCCGGTGCCGATGGTCCGGGCCACGCTGAGCCCGAACACCAGGAAAGCGATGAAGTTGAAAAAGGCCGCCCAGCACACCGCGGCGGGCGGCGACAACACCCGCGTCGACACGATGGTGGCAATGGAATTGGCGGCGTCATGCAGGCCGTTGACCAGATCGAACAGCAGCGCCACCAGAATGAGGGCCACCAGCAATGGCGGTATCGACAAGGACAAATCCATGACCGCCCCTTATGGATGACACGGTTGGGTCAAGCGCTCAGACATGCTCGATGACGATGCCCTGAACGGCGTCCATCACGTCTTCGCAGCGGTCGATCACGGACTCCAGCAACTCGTAGATCTCCTTGCGCGTCAGCACGTGGATCGGGTCGAGTCCGCTCTTCATCAGCTTGGAGAGGCCCTGGCGCATCTTGCGATCGGCCTGCCCCTCGATCTTGCTGACGGCAACACAGAGTTCATTGATTTTACTTGCATTCTTGTTGATGGCTACCAGCAGGGGCATGGTCTGCCGGATGATCCCGGCGCACTGGCGGGCGCTTTCGGCCATGTCCTTCATTTCGTCGGTGAAGCTGGTGACTTCATAGAGTTCGACCCGCTGCGCGGTTTCCTCGACCAGATCGATGGTGTCGTCCATGGCCGAGATCAGGCCGTGGATGTCGGAGCGGTCAAAGGGAGTGATGAAGGTGCGGTGAATGGCCAGCAGCGTCTTGCGGGCGATGGCGTCGGCCTCGCCCTCCTGGGTGTAGATGATGTGGCAATAGGGCGCGGTATCCCCGCCGGTGACCATCATCTGATGCAGCGCTTCGGTTGCCGCGATGATCTTTTCCGAATGGGCGGAAAAATAGTCGAGAAACCGTTCTTCCTTCGGCATCAGAGCGTGGAAAAGCTTGAGCAGCATGAATGGCTTCCTGTCGGGCCGACCCTGCCGGACCCGGCGGCGGCGGAAGGACGCAGGCCCCGCCGCCGCCCCGCGGGATGGCATCGGGCAGGGTTATAGGACTATGACACTTCCATGACAAGCGGCGCGGCCGGGCGCCGGGCCGGGCCGGGGTTTTCCCGGCCCGAAAAACGCAGAGGACCGCCGGCATCCCCGGCTCCGGGCGCCGCCCGGCGCCCCGGCGAACCGGCCCCGGCTTACTGCCAGTCCTTGAGGTTGTAGCGATCGAGAATCTGCTTCAACCGCCCCGAGGCGCGGAGGCCGGCCAACCCCTCGTCGAACAGCTTCGCATACTCCCTGGCCTTGGGGTGGCCGGGCGAAAACGCGACGTAGATCAGGCTCTGGTCGGTGGTGCCGGCCATCTCCAGCTTATCGGCGATGCCGAGTTGATTGATCTTGTAGGACAGCACCGCCATGGCGTCGACGGTGGTGTCGACACGGCCGGCAACCACTTTCTTCAGGTTCAGTTCGAGCGCGTTGTCGCCGCCGACGACGTCGGTCCGCGCCTTGTTGGCGAGGTTGGCGGTCAGGTAGTCGCCGACTGTGCCGTCATAGGCGTAGCCCTGGATGATCCCGACCTTGAGCTTCTCCAGGGACTCCACCCCGGCGAGGCGCCACGGATTGCCCTTGCGCACGACGAAGCTGTTATCCGCGATGCCGTAATGGGACTCGGGATAGACGAAAGTCGGCGCGTCCTTGCGCGCCGCGCCGATCACCGCGACCACGGTGCCCTTGCCACACTCTTCGAGCGCCCGCGCCCAGGCTTCGGTGCCGTATTCGATGGTATGCCCGGCCTTGGCAAAGATCTCCTTGACGATTTCGATGCCATAGCCGGGCTTGTCGGACCCGGCGGCGCAGTTATAGGGACACCACTCGTCGGCCCGCAGCGTGATGCTATCGGCATGAACCAGGGACGGCAGCACGGACAACCCGGCCAGTGCCGCGAAAGGAAGCAAGCGAGCAAAAGATACCATCGGACCTCTCCATGTCTCGTTGAGGTGATAGGGAAGAATACGAGATCGGCCGCCCCTTACGAGGCCAAGCCACCTGCCCTCGCCTGCCGGATGAAACCGGCCATTGTCGTCAGGGCCGCTTCGTCGAGCGCGAAGTTGATTCGGGTTGAACTGTTCATCGTCTGGGCGATATGCCCGCGAACCGTCGGACCGCCGGCAAAGGCCACCACGACCACGGCGCCCGCCGCGGCATTATAGTTGCCCGACACCAGGGTGCCACCCTGGGAGAGATCAATGGTGGTGGTGGCCTCAGTCTGACCGCCGAGGGTCAGCGTGACCGGGGTGGCGATCTTGATCCGCTCGAAGCGCCGCCGGTCGCCGTCGTTGTTGATCGCCTTGATGAAATCCCGGATATCGACCGCGAGTTCGTCGGCCTGCAGCTTCAGGGTCTCGGCGGTTCCGAACAGCTGCTCGGCCGCGACCCCGGTATTGGCCGCGGCCCGGCTGACATCGTTGATGTTCTCGGTGACATCGCTGGTGCCCTGGGAGGCCTGTTCGACATTGCGGGCGATTTCCCGCGTCACCGCGCTCTGCTCCTCGACCGCGCCCGCGATCGCGGCCGCGGCGGTGTTGATCTCGGCGATGGTCGCGCTGATGCCGGCGATCGCCTCGACCGCCTCGCGCGTCGCTTGCTGAACGGCGGCGATCTGGGCCGAGATCTCGTCGGTGGCCCTCGCGGTCTGATTGGAGAGCGCCTTGACCTCGTGGGCGACCACGGCGAAGCCCTTGCCCGCTTCGCCGGCCCGGGCCGCCTCGATGGTGGCGTTGAGCGCGAGCAGATTGGTCTGGCCGGCGATCCCCTGGATCAGGCCGACGACGTCGCCGATCCGGCCGGCGGCCTTCGACAGTCCGGCGACGATCTGATTGACCCGTTCGGCGGCGGCGACGCCGCCCTCGGCGGTTTTCGACGACCGCATCACCTGCTGAACGATTTCCGCCTCGGCGGAGGCCATTTCCTCGGTCGCCGTCGCCACGGTCTTGACGTTGGCCGAGGCCTGGACCGCCGCCGCCGCGACCGTCACCGCCTTGCGCGAGGTGCCTTCGGCAATCGTGGTCAGGGAGGCGGCGGCCTCCTTGACCTGATTGGCCGAGGCGCTGACCGAGTTCAGAATGCCCTGAACCCCCATGTTGAAGTCCCGGGTCAGCTGTTCGATGACGCCATGGCGACGCTCCCGGGCTTCCTGTTCGCGCACGTTCCGCTCTTCGAGGGCGCGGCGGGCCTGGCTATTCTCCTTCAGAACCTGCAACGAGCGCGCGATTTCGCCGATTTCATCGGGGCGGTCGTCATAGGGGATCGCAGCTTCGAGATCGCCATCGGCCAGAACGCGGATGGCGCCGACCATCACCGTCAGCGGGCCGGAAATGTGCCGGAAGGCCAGGATCACCGCGGCGCCGACGGCAAACAGCAGCAGCGCCAGCGAGATGCCGCTCTCGATCAGCTGCGCCCGCAGCTTTTCCTGGAGCGGCTTGCGGGAAAAGGCGATCGACAGCGTGCCGACATCGACCTTTTTGCCATTGTCGTCGGCGACCACCGGCAGGGAGCTGATGAGGGCGTCGCCCCCCTCGGCCGGCATCTCGCCGATCACCGCGACCACCGTCTTCTCGAGATCGACGACCCGCGCCGCGACGAAGGCGGGATCCGCCTGCAGGCTGCCGATCTGGATCGCGACCTGACCATTGTTGAAGTCGAACAGCGGCCGGCTGATGGACTGGGCCTGGATGTCGGCGAGCAACCGGCTGTGGGCGATCAGTTCCGCCTCGGCGTTGCCATAGTGCCGCCAGGACCCGACCGCGGTAGCGATCACCATGATGATGGCAACCGTGCTGAGAATGATGCCAAGGACGCGAACCGAAAGCTTCTCCCGCCTGCCGGCGACAGATAAAGGCGATGACATGCCGATGGCCCCTCCGCGTTCGATCATCCCTCGGGATGCTGTCAATGGTCGCTCCCGCGCCCATCACGGGGGAGATATCCCCCATCGTCCGATGCCAGGAAAGATAGCGCCGCCCGCCATACCCTGCGCAATCGAAATTGTTCACGTCTTGGGCAGATAAGGGCAGGCCCCGATCACCACCAGCCGGCCTTGCGCCCCGCGAGCAGCGCCACCCCGCCCAGCAGCGCCACCACCGGCAAAAGGTGGAGATAGAAGGCGGCGGACGCGGCCGGGCGCCAGCGATCGACCAGCCGGTCCCGGCCGCCGGGGCCGATCATCGCCTCCAGTTTCTTCAGCCGGGCATGCAGATCGGGGCTCTCGACCAGCCTCAGCCCCTGATCGAGCGCCGCCCGGGCCAGCACCGGATTGCCGACCGACATGAAGTAACGGGCCTGATGGCGGAGCAGGTTGGCATTGACGTCGGGCGGTTGCTCGCCGCCCAGCATGTTGCGCTTCAGGATCAGGATCGTCCACACCGGACCCAGCGGCAAGCCCCACCAGCCGAGCAGCCAGGTCACCAGCGAGGCCCGGAGGGCGCGGCCGTCAGCGCAGCGGCGGCAGAACACCCCCTGCACCGGCACCCGCGAGGTGCCCCAGCCGTGGCTGATCGCCCGCCAGAACACGACGTAGCGCGGCTGCACCGTCACCGCGCCGCAGCGGGAACAGGCGATCGGCTCCAGTTGCGGCGGCGCGCGGCCGGCCCCCCGCGGCGCGCCGGCCGCCGGCCCTTCGGGCACCGAGGCGTCATAGCGGGCCCGGGCCCGGGCATCCATCAGCACCCGGTAGGCCTCGTTGAGATGCTGGAAGACCGCCTTGGCGTCTTCGCTCTGATTGCGGTCGGGATGAACCTGAAGCGCCTTCTGGCGAAAGGCGAGCTTGATCTGCTCGGCCGATGCCGTCACCGGCACCTCGAGCGCCGCGTAATAGCCCTTATGGTCCCTGATCGCCGACAGACCGGCCATCTCCGCCTCGTCCCCAATCTCTTTGCATGACTGCCCGCGGCAGGTTAGATATGATAACAGTCTTCCCGATTATCCGTCCCACCGTCTTTATGCCGCCATGCCCGACGCCCGGCTTCCGCGCCTCACCGTGCTCGTCATCGAAGACGAACCCTTTACCCGGACGGTAACCGCCCGGGTGGTCGCCGGACTCGGCTGCGCCGCGGTCCTCGAAGCCGGTGATGCCGTCACCGGCCTGCAGCTGTTGCGCTGCCAGCGGGTTGATATCGTGCTTTGCGACATCGACATGAAGCCGGTCACCGGACTCGAGCTGCTGCGCGACCTCCGCACCAGCGACGACGAGGCCGAACGGCGGCTGCCTTTGATCTTCCTGACCGGCCGCGCCGGCCCCGAGGAGGTCGCGGCGGCCAATACCCTGGGACGCACCGCGTTCCTGGTCAAGCCGGTGCAGCCGGATCTGCTCCGCCGGTCGCTGCTCCAGTTGACCGAAACGCCCGCGGCCTGAGCCTTCCCCGCATCGCAGCATCGCCGCACGCCTTTTGTATGGCGTGACGCGGCGCCGCGTGGTACCAATTCCGCCACCCTTGTCCTGTATTTGGCGATCATGCTGACCTTCCTGGAATTCGAAAAGCCGATCGCGGAACTC
>JBAXPR010000082.1:0-16828 GCA_037132135.1 Rhodospirillaceae bacterium | reverse complement strand
TTGAACAAACTCTATCCCTAGTGGGTGTATGTGTCAACCGGATAGGCATGGTCTGGAGTTCCCTCTAACTTCTTGCCGACCTTGAGCATGGCCGGCAAAATACGCCGCTGCCACTGTGGATGAAGATGAGGTTCGATCTCATCAGCGATGATAATAATCTGTTTCTGGCGCTCCATGCGATTGCTTTCGCAGGCTTCGCAATGTTCGGTCCACATCGAGACAATCAGATAGGCCAACGCCAAGACACGCTTCAAACCTGCCGACGCTAAGGTGACCGGCAGCACCCCGTAAGGCATATTAAGAGCAGGGATGCGGTCCACCGACGGCCCCGGCAAACGAACTGATTTCGGATGAACCTCGATCGGTTCGCCATTCGGCGACAGCAGTTCCAACACCGCTTTCAAGACAGTAAAGGCAGGGCTATCTGAATTTTGCCAGTCAAGCCAGTCAACCAGTAACCCCCGCGATACTTTGACGTCTGCCTCATCCCGTGCCCCTTCCCAGACCTCCTTTTTGGTCAAGTGGAAGGCGGGCGCCCGATCTTTATCGTCGATACCTCGAGTTACGTAGCGCTTGAAGTAATGACGGGCCGGATCCCAAACCGAGAAGCCGCCATCGATTCGCATGTAAAGAACAAGCCCGGGAATAGTCGGCTTCCCTGCCCCTTGCCGCTTCCAGTCTGCCTGCTCGGACACGAACTGGTAGGATGCCGTAGCGTTTTTCTTAACAAGGCCGTCGAGGGTCGCGCTCAGTTTGGGGGCCATCTTCACACTGGCATCAGCCAGTAACGATGGCAGCGCGGGCTTATCCGGCCAGTCACGGGCGCAAACCCACCACGCCAAATCGAGCAAAAACGATTTACCAAGCCCGTTGTCGCCGGTAATCACGTTGAGACGCTCGCCGAACTCAATGTCGAAACTGCGAGCGGGGCCCACATCTTGAGTGGATAGTGACTTCAACATGCCAGCGCAGGCTCCTGAGCGAATGGCCGCTGCGGGGGCATGATGCCCCACGCCGGATGCGATGAGTATTGCTACTCCGGTTTCCAGATTTCCACCACTCCGTCGTCAAGGTCGCTGTTTCACCTCCCCCCACGCCGCCAGAAACCGCTCCACGTCCCGCTCCCCGCTCGCCCAGCCCAGACTCACCCGAATAGCGCAGCGGGCCAGCGCATCATCGACGGCCATGGCGGTGAGCACCGCGGAGGCGCGGGTCTTGCCGCTGGAGCAGGCGGCGCCGGCGCTGACCGCGACTCCGGCGAGGTCGAGGGCCATGACCAGAGTCTCGGCGCGACGGCCGGGGCGGGCGAGGCAGGTCAGACCGGCAGCGCGCGGGGCGCGGGCGCCGAAGATCACGACATCCGGGGCGAGGCGGCGGGCGGCGCACTCCAGGTGGTCGCGCAGCGCGGCGAGCCGGGGGGTGTCGGCGAGGGAGGCTGCGGCCAGCGCGGCGGCGGCGCCGAAACCGATGATGCCGATGAGATTCTCGGTGCCGCCGCGCCGGCGCCGCTCCTGGCCGCCGCCGGGGATCAGCGGCGCCAGGGCCAGGCGCTCGTCGAGGATCAGGGCGCCGACGCCGGCCGGGCCACCCAGCTTGTGGGCCGAGAGGGTGAGCAGATCGGCGCCGAGGGCGGCGCGGTCGAGCGGCAGACGGCCGGCGGCCTGGACGGCATCGCAGTGAACGAGGCCGCCGGCCCGGTGCACCAGCGCCGCCGCCTCGGCCACCGGCTGAATCACCCCGGTTTCGTTGTTGACCCGCATCAGCGACAGCAGCACCGGCGCGGGCAGCCGGGCGAGCAGGGCTTCAAGGGCGGCGAGATCGGCGACGCCGTCGGCGGTCACCGGCAGCCGCACCGCCCCGGGCGCCGCCGCCAGCACCGACTCGTGCTCAATCGCCGAAACGATCCGCGAGCCGACGGCTAAGCCGGTCAGGGCCAGGGTATTGGCCTCGCTGCCGCCGCTGGTGAAAACCACCCCGGCCGGAGCGGCGCCGGCCAGCGCCGCGACCTGCCGCCGCGCCGCCTCCAGCGCCGCCCGCGCGGTACGTCCGAAGCGATGGGGCGACGAGGGATTGCCGGTGAGGACCATCGCTTCGGCCATCGCCACCCGCACCTCGGGGCGCAGCGGCGCCGAAGCGGCATAATCGAGATAGCAGGGCGGCTGGCTATTCGCCGTCAAGGTTGGGCTCGGTCTCCAGATCCCCGTCCTCGTCCCCGGCGCCGCAGCCGCCGATCACCGCCGTCAGCACCGCGGTGCCCGCGCCGGGGCCGGTCCCCAGCACCCGCCGGTTGACCACGTCGGCAACGGTGACCGAACTCAAGAAACGGTGAATCTGGTTGCCCAGCTCCTCCCAAAGATCGTGAGTCTGGCAGCGGTTGTGATTGGCATGGCAACCGGTGGGGGAGCCCAGAAAGCACCGGGTGGTGCGAATCGGCTCGTCCACCGCCAGGATGATGTCGGAAATCCGCGTGCTCTCCGCGGGAAAGGCCAGCAGATAGCCGCCGCCCGGCCCGCGCACGCTTTTCACCAGCCCGCCCTTGCGCAACCGGGCAAACAGCTGTTCGAGGTAGGAGAGCGAAATCTCCTGGCGCTCGGCGATATCAGAGAGCGAGACCGGATGCCCCTCGCTGTTGGCGGCAAGATCGATCATGGCCATGACGGCATATCGCCCTTTGGTGCTCAGCCTCATTTCTTCAACTCCTCGATCCGCCGGTTCAACTCAAAGACTTTTTCCGTGAGGTCGGCGACGGCGCGGGTCACCGGATCGGGACTGCCGTCACACGGCGTGCCATAGGCGAGAAAGCGCGGCGGCCCGGCGCTCTCGCGGCCGCCGATCACCCGCGCCGGAATCCCGAGCACGGTGGTGCCGGGCGCGACATCGGTCACCACCACCGCGTTGGCGCCGATGCGGGCGCATTCGCCGATCTCGATCGCGCCCAGCACCTTGGCCCCGGCGCCGATGATCACCCGCTCGCGCACCGTCGGGTGGCGCTTGCCCCGGACCAGCGAGGTACCGCCCAGGGTCACGCCATGATAAATCAGGACATCGTCGCCGATTTCAGCGGTCTCGCCGATCACCACGCCCATGCCATGGTCGAAGAACACCCGGCGGCCGATCACGGCGCCGGGGTGAATCTCGATCCCGGTCAGCAGCCGGCCAAACTGCGAGATCATGCGCGCGAAAAGGGAGAGCCGGTGCGTCCAGGCAAAATGGGCGACCCGGTGCAGCAGCACGGCATGCAATCCCGGATAGCAGATCAACACTTCCAGCCGGGAGCGGGCCGCGGGATCGCGGGCGATGATGCCATCGATGTCGTCTTGGAGGCGCTTGAACACCCGGAGTCTCGCTCCGCTAGCGGATAATGGTGCGCCGGGTTGCCGGACGCCTGACGGGATATATAATTGACCCAGCGTTATGGTCAATGAAGTTCCCGCAAACTGGGTGGGGCCATCGGCGAAAAACCGGTTCGGACCCTCTGATCCCGATGCGCCCCGCGGGTCCGATCCGCAACCACAGGAGCCGCCGTCGGTGTCAGAGATCACGATCGAGGGACCGGCCGGCCGGCTGGAGGCCAAATTTGCCCGCGCCGCCCCGCCCGAGGCGCCGGTGGCGCTGATTCTCCATCCCCACCCGCTCCATGGCGGCACCATGACCAACAAGGTGGTGTTCGCCCTGCATCAAGGCTTCCACCGCCACGGCTTCGCCACACTCCGCATCAATTTCCGCGGCGTCGGACGCAGCCAGGGCGACTATGACGAGGGCGAGGGCGAAACCGCCGACGCCCTTGCCGCCCTCGACTGGCTGCGCGCCCATCGGCCCGCGGCCCCGCGCCGCTGGATCGCCGGCTTTTCCTTCGGCGCCTGGATCGCGCTCCGCGCCCTGATGGAGCGCAGCGGAGTCGAGCGGTTCGTCGCCGTCGCGCCGCCGGTCAATCTGTTCGATTTCAGCTTCCTCGCCCCCTGCCCGGCGCCCGGCCTGATCCTTCAGGGCAGCCACGACGCTCTCGTGCCCGAGCCGGCGGTGGCCCGCTTCGCCCACAGTCACGGCAACACGATCAGCTATCAGCGCCTGGAGGGCGCCGACCATTTCTTTGACCATCACCGGGCCGACCTCGGCCGCCGCCTCGACGCCTATCTGCAACGGCCGGACGGCGGCTGAGCGCAGAGGGCCTCAGGGCTTCTTGCCGCCGTCACGGCAACCGGTGATCCAGACGTCGTAGATCGGATGCTCCAGGGCCGAAAGCGCCGGCGAGGAGGCGAACATCCAGCCCGAGAACACCGCTTCGGGCTTTTCGCCCGGCTTCACTTCCTTGATTTCGAGAAAGGCCGCCGCCTCGGGCGGATCGATCGGCGGCGCCTCGCGACAGGCACGCAGTGTGATCAACAGGCTGCCAAAGCGGGCGGTCTCGCCGACACCGACCTCGATCGCCGAGACCCGCGCCGTTATCTTGTCCAGGCCCTGAAGCGTGGCGCCACTGCGGTCGGCCATCTCCGACGCCGTCGCCGGCATCGCACCGGCCAGCCCCAACACCGCCGCCATCAGCACAGCCCTGATCATCCGCCGCCTCCGTCCCTCCGCTCCCGCATCTATAGGCCGGCCGCCAGCCGCCGTCCAGCCCGGCAATCACGGTGGAACCCGCGCGGCGGAACCTGTTTCTTTTTCTTCAAATTCTCGATATCACTGGCCGCGTGACTGCCTGCGGGGACCGGCCGTGAGCGAGACCCTGGACACAGACCTGACGGTGAAGCTGGACGCCATCCAGTCCCTGGCCGAGGTGGCGCAGACCGCGCTGCCGCTGGGCATGAATGCCATCTTCAAGGGCCCCGACGGGGTGCTGGCAATCTCCAGACCGCCCCGGCCGGCGCGACTGAAGTTCTTTGCCGAAGACTTGTCGTTCAACGTCGCGGTCAGCCCCGAGGCCCGGGACTCGGTGTGCCAGATCTGGGCCGAGATCGGCCATGTCCCCTATACCGTCGAGTCGGTCGACCGCCGCCGCAATGTCCTGACGGTGCTGCGGGCGGCCGAGGGCCTGGCGCGGGCACGCTTTGTGGTCGAAAACGGCCAGAAGATCTTGCTGGTCGCCGACAGCCACGTCCCCGGGCACGTCACGGCCGAGCGGCTGATCTACGAAGCGGTGATGCTGATCCAGGAGGCGCGGCCGTTCCTGCGCCTCCTGGCCGAAGAGATGGGCGGCTGACCGGACTCAGGGCGTATCGACATAGGCCTTCAGCACCGCATCGGTGGCCCGCTCGCCATCGCGGATGCTGTGGTCAAGGTTGGAATAGGTCCAGTCGTAGTTGACGTGGTGGTTGACCGGAATTTCGATCACCCGAACCGTGCTATTGGTATCCTTGAGCTTGTACTTGAAGAGCTTGACGTCGTCTTCACTGGTGGTCGAGGCGAACAGCATCACCAGATTGTTCAACGAGTCATAGAGGTTCTCCGCCGGGCGGACCTGCTTGCGGTCGAGGATGCGGCTGACCCAGACCTCGTCGAGGTCGGGATAGTTCTGCATCAGGTCTTCGAAGTTCACTGTGTCGATGGTCGCGCCTTCGCAATAGATGTCGTCGCCGATCTTGACCGGGGTTTCGATGTAAGGCAAAGCCGAGCAGGCGCACAGGGTCTCGGCGCGAATCGAGCCGTAGCCGCGGTCGTTCTGCTTGTTGGTGAACAGCTCCAGCCGCTGCTTGGTCAGATTGTAGCTGTTGTAGTAGATCGCCGGCTTGCCCGGCTCGTACAGCCGCTTGAACTGGATCGACTTCAGGAATGAGCTGTCGGGATAGAAGATGCGGGCCAGACCATTGAACGACGACAAATATATCAGGCTGGTCATGAAGCGGCTGACCGGATTGACCGCCAGCACATCATTGAGAAAGACGCTGTTGAGGTTGGCGAAGCTCCACTGGCTGGGATCGGCGGCAAATTTCAGCAACTCGTCGCTGGCCTTCTTGATCGCCTCGGGCACCAGCAGGTTGTTGTAGCTCTTGGGATTGAGCACGAAGCCGACACTGTCATTGACCATCGCCTGAAAGTCGGGGGCGAAAACCCCGGCGATCGGAAAGCGCGCATACTCGGCATCGGGCCGGAAAATGTTGCGGAAAAACTCGATGCTCTGCTCGACCTCGCGGCCCGGATCGGCCTGATTGTAGACCACGCCCAGCCAGGCGCCGATGCAGGCGCAACTCCAGACCTCGAACTCGATCCCGGCCCGCCTGAGACTTTTCAGAGAGCCGATGCTCAACCCGACCGTCGGCCCGCCACCAGCAAGCGCAATCGCACGTTTAATCGGACGTTTCGTCACCATCAAACCCTCCTCGTCCTCGACCACCCGCGGCCCAGGGACATCCAACAGAAATGGCGCCTCGGTTCCTTATACCAGAACCGTGAGCAGGGAGCATGGATTATCTGTGTTTAAGCCAGGAACTTCGCCGGCATACGCGCGGATCAAGGGCTGATCAGGCCCCTCTGGATGGCCACCGCGATCGCATGAAACTTATTATAGACCCCGAGCTTCTTCATAGCATTGCCAAAGTGGAATTCTACCATCCGCTCTCGGATTGCGAGAATATCAGCCGTTTCCCCACGGGTCTTGCCGCAGGCGGCCCAGGCCAGGCATTCCCGCTCGCGGTCGGTCAGCGCCGGTCGCGCCGGCTCGGGAGCCGGGACGCCGCGCAACGGCAGCAGCCGCTCGTGAACCGTCGCCGCCGCCAGCCGCAGCCAGGGCGGCATGCCGGCTCCAGCACCGAGAGTCTCGGGACGGTGGCGCCAGGGCAGGCTGAAAAACGCCGATGCCGGCCGCCCCAAGGCATCGACGGCATGGCAGGGAATGACATAGCCCTGGGTAAAGCCGAAGTCGCAGGCGTTCCGCATGATCTCGACCGCCTTGCTCCGCGCCCCGCGGCGCGGGGTGTCGAAGCCCTCGAATTCCGGGCAATCCAACCAGGTGAACGGGGCATTCGAGGTGGCACCGCGCCGCACCGCCGGATCGTGGCTGAAGTAACCGGAACCGGCATAGGCGGCAATGAAATCGGCCGGCGCCGTCGTGAGGTGATAGGGCAGACCGGGATGGGATGCCGGCACCCTGCGGGCATCGATGTAAGTAAAGCCGGCAAAACCAAAATCGGCGACAATTCCGTCCCAGGCATCGACAAGACTTTGAATGGTCGCACACCCGGCAATCTTGTCGAGAACGTCTTCCAGTCCGTTCGCCATCGCCCCGCTCCCTGTCCCCGGTGGCTGGACCGGAAATGAAGCTTACCATGGCGAGCACGGCGGGGAAATCAGCTGGGCTGTCGCCCAGTTTATTTTCGAGGCCGATTCTGGCTCACTGATGGTGTGGTCGGGATGGCTGGGCTCCAGCCCTCTGCCGGTCAACGGAAACGGGATCAGCTGCCCTGCCCCGGGGCGGGCCTCCCGTCGGCGGCACCCCGGACCATCACACCCCCGGTCCGGGGCGCGCGCCCGGCCCCGGCCGGGTTGAGATGCCAGTCGGTTCAGAAAGCGCCCCGCCTCCTCAGGAGGCCATCTCCGGCACCTTGCCGCCGTGGCGAGGCTCGTCCGCCGGGGGCGGCGCGTGGGGCGAATCGGGGTAGCGGAACGCCGGCTTGCCGCCGCGGATGGTGACCAGCACCGCGCCGCCACGGGCAAGGCGGCCGAACAGCAGTTCCTCGGCCAGCGGCTTTTTGATGTGCTCCTGGATCACCCGGCCCAGCGGCCGGGCGCCGAACACCGGATCGTACCCCTTCCTGGCCAGCCAGTCGCGGGCCTCGGCATCGAGTTCGATCGAGACGCCGCGATCGGTGAGTTGGGCCTCGAGCTGGATGATGAACTTGTCCACCACCATGGCCACGATGTCGGGCGGCAGGGCGCCGAAGGGGATGATGGCGTCGAGACGGTTGCGGAACTCGGGCGTGAACAGCTTCTCGATCGCGTCCATGTCCTCGCCGACCCGCACCGTGCGCTCGAAGCCGATCACCGGCTTCGCCATGTCGGCGGCGCCGGCGTTGGTGGTCATGACCAGAATGACATTGCGGAAATCCACCGACTTGCCGTTGTGGTCGGTCAGCTTGCCGTGATCCATCACCTGCAAAAGGATGTTGAAGAGATCGGGATGGGCCTTCTCGATTTCGTCGAGCAGCAGCACGGCGTGGGGATGCTGGTCGATGGCGTCGGTCAGAAGACCGCCCTGGTCGAAGCCGACATAGCCCGGCGGCGCCCCGATCAGCCGCGACACCGTATGGCGCTCCATGTATTCCGACATGTCGAAGCGGATGAGTTCGATCGAGAGCACCTTGGCCAGCTGGCGGGCGACCTCGGTCTTGCCGACCCCGGTCGGGCCGGCGAAGAGATAGCTGCCGATCGGCTTTTCCGGCTCTCGCAACCCGGCGCGGGCAAGCTTGATCGCGGTCGACAGAACGGTGATCGCCTTGTCCTGGCCGAAGACCACGGTCTTGAGATCGCGTTCCAGGTGCAAGAGCGCCTCGCGGTCGTCCTTGCTGACCGATTTCGGCGGAATCCGGGCGATCTTGGCCACCACCCCCTCGATATCCTTGACCGAGATCGTCTTCTTGCGCCGGCCTTCGGGCAGCAGCATCTGCGCCGCCCCGACCTCGTCGATGATATCGATCGCCTTGTCGGGCAGCTTGGCGTCGCCGATATAGCGTGCCGACAGTTCCACCGCCGCGCGGATCGCCTCGTTGGTATAGCGGACGTGGTGGAATTCTTCGTAATAGGGCTTGAGGCCGCGCAGAATCTTGATCGCGTCCTCGACCGAGGGCTCCTTGACGTCGATCTTCTGAAAGCGGCGGACCAGCGCCCGGTCCTTCTCGAAATGGCTGCGGTATTCCTTGTAGGTGGTCGAGCCGATGCAGCGGATCGCCCCGGAGGCCAGCGCCGGCTTCAAGAGGTTCGAGGCATCCATTGCCCCGCCCGAGGTGGCACCGGCGCCGATCACGGTGTGAATTTCGTCGATGAACAGCACCGAGCCTTCCTGGCCTTCGAGTTCGCTCAGCACCGCCTTCAGGCGCTCCTCGAAATCACCGCGATAGCGGGTGCCGGCCAGCAGCGTCCCCATGTCGAGAGAATAGATCACGGCACCGGCCAGCACCTCCGGCACCTCGCCATAGACGATGCGCCGCGCCAGCCCCTCGGCGATCGCGGTCTTGCCGACGCCGGGATCGCCGACATAGAGCGGGTTGTTCTTGGCCCGGCGGCACAAGATCTGGATCGTGCGCTCGACCTCCTGCTCACGGCCGATCAGGGGATCGATCTTGCCGGCGGCGGCCTTCTTATTGAGGTTGACGCAGTAGGCGTCCAGCGCCTCGCCGGCCTTTTTTGCCACCTTTTCCGCGGCCGGTTCCTCGTCGGCGCCGGCGACCCGCCGGGGCTGGGAGCGGCCGGCGGCCTTGGCGATGCCGTGGGAGATATAGTTGACGGCGTCGAAGCGCGTCATCTCCTGTTCCTGGAGATAATAGACGGCATGGCTCTCGCGCTCGGAAAACAGCGCAACCAGCACGTTGGCGCCCGTGACCTCCTCCCGCCCCGAGGACTGGACGTGGATCGCCGCCCGCTGCAGCACCCGCTGGAAGCCGGCGGTCGGCTTGGCGTCCTCGGGCCGGGGCTGAACCAGATTGACCAGTTCGGTGTCGATGTACTCGCCCAGCGCCCGCCGCAGCTTTTCCACGTCGACTCCACAGGCCCGCAGCACCGCCAGCGCGTCGTGGTCATCGACCAGCGCCAGCAACAGATGCTCCAGCGTCGCGTACTCGTGACGGCGGTCGTTGGCATAGCCGAGAGCGCGATGCAGGGTCTGTTCCAGATGGCGGGAAAGCATGACAGGATCAGTCCTTCTCCAAAGTGCACTGTAACGGGTGCTGATGCTGGCGGGCGAAATCCATGACCTGAGTCACCTTGGTTTCCGCAACCTCGTAAGTATAGACACCGCAGAGGCCAACCCCTCGCCGATGAACGTGAAACATGATCCGGGTCGCTTCCTCACGATTCTTGTTGAAGAAGCACTCCAGCACATGAACGACGAACTCCATCGGTGTATAGTCGTCATTAAGCATCAACACCTTGTACATCGAGGGCTTTTTGGTCTTCGGCTTGGCTTTGACCACCACGCCGGTGTTCGTGCCCTCGTCGTTGTTCCGGTCGGTATCGGCCATGGTCGCCGCGGATCCCTCTGCCACGTGAGCAATCCCGAGAATGATATGAGAAGAATGGCCGCATTTGAAAGGGGTGAGATGGCTGGAAATCGGCGGGCGCCGTTTGCCACGGCCCGAGACGATCGCGCGGCAGCGTCCGGATGACCGGGCGGATGACCCCGCCCCCTACCGCCCGCGCGCCCGGTCCACCGAGTTGACCACCGGGGTGGCTCTGAGCGCAGCCATGATGTTGGTGAGATGCTTGGCGTCCTTGACGTCGATGTCGATCAGCATCTCAAAATAGTCCTGGCTGCGGGTGGTGATCTTGAGATTGGTGATGTTGCCGCCATTCTTGCCGATCACCGTCGAGAGCGAACCGAGAGAGCCCGGTTCGTTGGCCACCACAACGTTGATCCGTCCGACATGATCCTCCGGACGGTTGGGGCCGATGTCCCAGGCGACATCGATCCAGCGCTCGGGCGAGTCGGTGAAGCTCTCCAGGGTCTCGCAATCGATGGTGTGCAGGGTGACGCCCTTGCCCGTGGTGACGATGCCGACGATGCGGTCGCCGGGCAGCGGATGGCAGCAGCGGGCGTAATGGACGGCCATGCCGGGAATCAGGCCCCGGATCGGCAGCGGCTGGTCCTTGCCCTTGGGCTTGGGCTTGGCGGCGCGGGTCTGCACCGCCTGGGTCGTCGCCTTGTCCCGGCTTTCCTTGGCTTCCTTGCTGTTCGCCTCCTCGGCCGCCTTGTGGCCAGGGAAGACGGCGTGGAAAACCTCGCGCTGGGAATGCAGGCCGGCGCCGACATTGGCGAAAAGATCGTCGACGGTCGCGGCCTGGAAAATCTTGACCACGCCCTCGACCGCCTTGTCGGAGAACTCATAGCCCTCCTGGCGAAAGGTCTTCTGGAGCATGGCCCGGCCGAGCTGGATGTACTGGGTCCGCTGCTGGCTGCGCAAAAACTTGCGGATCCGCGCCTTGGCCTTGCCGGTGACCACGAAGCGTTCCCAGGCCGGTGACGGCGTTTGCGACTTCGAGGTGACGATCTCGACCTGATCGCCGTTCTGCAACTGGGTGCGCAGCGGCAGCATGCGGCCGTTGATCTTGGCGCCGACGCAGCGGTCGCCCACCACCGAGTGCACGGCATAGGCGAAATCCACCGGCGTCGCGCCGCGCGGCAGGCTGATCAGGTCGCCCTTGGGCGTGAAGCAGAACACCTGATCCTGGAACAACTCGAGCTTGGTGTGCTCGAGAAACTCTTCGGGACGCTGGGCGTGCTCGACGATTTCCAGCAGCTTTTGCAGCCACTGGTACTCGCGGGCGTCGGCGCGGGGCTGGCCCTGCTTGTAGGCCCAATGGGCGGCCACCCCCAGTTCCGCCACCTCGTGCATGTCCGAGGTACGGATCTGGATCTCGATGCGCTGGCGATCGGGGCCGATGACGCCGGTGTGGAGACTCTTGTAGCCGTTGGGCTTGGGCGTCGAGATGTAGTCCTTGAAGCGCCCCGGCACCACGGGATAGCTGGCATGGATGATGCCCAGCGCCTGATAGCACTCGCCGATACCATCGACGATCACGCGAAACGCCATGATGTCGGAGAGCTGCTCGAAGGAGACGCTCTTGTGTTCCAGCTTGCGCCAGATCGAATAGACGCTCTTTTCCCGGCCGAAGACCCGGGCCAGAGTCAGCCCCTGCCCGGCCAGGGTCTGACGCAGCTCAGCCACCACCCGCTCGACCCGGCCCTCCCCCTCGGAGCGCAACCGGGCGAGCTGGGTCAGGATCGAGTCCCGGGCCTCGGGGTTCATCTCGGTGAACGAGAGATCCTCCAACTCGTCCTTCCAGCGCTGGATGCCGATGCGCTCGGCCAGCGGCGCATAGATTTCCAGCGTCTCGCGGGCGATGCGGCGGCGCTTCTCGGGGTTCTTGAGGTAATGCAGCGTCCGCATGTTGTGCAGACGGTCGGCGAGCTTGACCAGCAGCACCCGGATGTCTTCCGACATCGCCAGCACCAGCTTGCGAAAGTTTTCCGCCTGCTTGGTCTGGTCCGATTGCAGCTCGATGCGCGAGAGCTTGGTCACGCCGTCGACCAGCCGGGCGATCTCGGCACCGAACAGCCGCTCGACATCCTCGAGGGTGGCGACGGTGTCCTCGACGGTGTCGTGCAAGAGGCCGGTGATGATCGAGGCGGTGTCGAGCTTCATCTGGGTCAGGAGACCCGCGACCTCGACCGGATGGGCGAAATAGGGGTCACCGCTCGCGCGAAGCTGCGAGCCGTGACACTTCAAAGAGAAGACATAGGCGCGGTTGAGCGCATCCTCGTCAGCCAACGGGTCATAAGCCTTGACGCGCTCGACCAGCTCATACTGCCGGATCATGGCTGTCGGCCCCACCTGCCGGGCCGCCCGGACGGCGGGCGGCGGTCATGGCGATCAGGCGAAAGCGTCGTCGCCGGGAACACCCGCATCAAGAGCGTCGGCCTCGCCGTCGACCGGCTCCTCGATCTCCTCGGCCTCTTCCTCGCCCAGCGCATCGTCGAGATCCTCGCCGGTCTCGTCGACCGGCCGCGCCCAGGCGGCCTCGCCGGCCATCAGTTCGGCAATCTCTTCCTCGGGCTCGTCGGGCTCCAGGGTCTTCTGATGACCGCGAATCAGGTCGTTGCGCAGGACTTCAAGGGACACCGTCTCATCGGCGATCTCGCGGAGCGCCACCACCGGATTCTTGTCGTTGTCGCGGTCGATCGAGAGCGGCGCCCCCGCCGCGACGCACCGCGCCCGCTGAGCCGCCATCATCACCAGCTCGAACCGGTTGGGAACCTTGAGAACACAATCTTCGACTGTAACACGCGCCATGCCGACTCAACTCCGTACCAGAGGGCTGCAAACTATAGGCGAGGCGGCGCCGGCTTGCAAGGACGGCGGCACCTGATTATGACGCCGAAAAATTTTCAGGGCACCATCAACTTTAAATGGCACCGAGACCTCTATATCACGGAAAGTATGCTCATTGATCGATTTCTCTTGCCCAAAACGGGCAACAAGACTATACCCTCTGCCGACGGGCACACCGAGTGCGCGCGCATACCATCGAATGAAGCAACCCAGGCGCGATCAGCAATGACCACCAACGTTACCGACCTCTCGGCAAGGCAGATGGCGTCCGATTCCCGGTGGTCCATCGTGGTGCCCGAACCCCTCCCGGGCCTGGATCACAAGCCGGACTTTGTCATCTTTATCGACGATGCCCGGTTCGACAAAATTGTGCGACACCGCGGGACCGCCTATATGTTCGCCGGCAACGGCCGAATGATCCAGGCCTGGAAAGATTGGCTCGCCTCGGCGCCGGGCAGCGCCGTAAGTCGCCCCCCGCCCTATACAGCGGAAGGGGGAATCGCCATATGCATGGTGGAGATGGCAACGGCCGTCGTTAAGTTTGATAAGGGTCAAAAAATTAAGGATCCGGACAAGAGTTCGCCAAAGGCGCTTTTTGCCGGCTCCGGTGCCCGCCACGCTCATGGCCACTGGAAGGTTAACAGGGATGCGCTGAAGGCCGTTGAAGCGGCAATCGCGGTAGACATTTTTAGCGGCGGCGCGGTAAAGTACGTCAGGTTCGCGGACGGATCACACAATCTGGACGAGGCGGAGACCATCAATGACGTTACTCAGCGTTTAGCGAAAAAGGGGATCGTCATGTATCAAGGACACGGCAACAAGGCCGGCATATCTGTTGAACAGGCTGCGACAGGTGACCCGGCCGTTCGCGAAGTGCTTGACCGAATTGCATCGGGCAAACTTGTGGCGGGTGCGCCCTTTGAGTCCATGTATGAGCCATGGTCAGAGGAAGACGTGCGCCGCCTCGACGCCGCGCTGAACGAGGCACTGACCTCGTGATCTCCCGGGGTGCAATGCCGCCCCGCTGAGTGACCACAAACCATCTGACTGACGACAAATCCATAGGAGCGACAAACCCCAGGGAGCCACCAACCCAACACGCGGGCACCGGCTCCCTTGCCCGCTTGAAGCACCGGTCGACGGGACTGTGGTTGCGGACCCCCACGGTCTGCGGGTATCACTCAGCGGTCGCTGGGCCGGGCTGTTGGAGACACGGCCCGGTCGCTCCTGCGGTATCCCGCCCGCCGCCCGCCCGGAAAAGCCCCGATGTCGTTGATCACGCCCAAGACCCCGCCCGGAGTGATGGAACTGCTGCCGCGCCAGCAGGTCGCGTTTCAGAGCATGCTCGACACCATCCGGCGCGGCTATGAGCGCTTCGGCTTCCTGCCGGTGGAAACCCCCGTGTTCGAGAGCGCCGAGGTTCTGCTGACCAAGAGCGGCGGCGAAACCGAAAAGCAGGTCTACTTCGTTCAGTCCACCGGGGCGCTGCACCAGAACCGCCGGCCCGAACTGGCCCTGCGCTTCGACCTCACGGTGCCCCTGGCCCGCTATGTCGCCGAGCATGAGCGCGATCTGGTCTTTCCGTTCCGGCGTTACCAGATGCAGCGGGTCTACCGGGGCGAACGGGCACAGAAGGGCCGCTATCGCGAGTTCTACCAGTGCGACATCGACGTCATCGGCAAGGACAGCCTGCCGGTGGCCTTCGACGCCGAGATGCCGGCGGTAATCGCCCACGTCTTCACCGAACTGAACGTCGGCGGCTTCACCATTCACCTGAACAACCGCAAGCTGCTGGCCGGCCTGCTGGCCATGGTGGGCATCACCGGGTCCGGGGGCCGGGCCGCGGTGATGCACGAACTTGACAAGCTCGATAAGATCGGACGCGACGCGGTCATTCTCAATCTGGCCGGATCCGAGGTCGCCGTCGGGCTGGACGTCGATGCCGCGACCCAATTGCTGGATGTGCTCGGCAAAAACGAAACCACCGACGAGACGCTGACGCGGCTCGGCAAACTCGAGGTCGACGAGCCGCTGTTCCGCCAGGGCCTGGACGAACTCGCCACCGTGGTCTCGGGCCTGCGCGCCTTCGGAGTCGCCGAGAAAAACTTTCGCCTCAACCTGACCATCGCCCGCGGCCTGGATTATTACACCGGCACCGTCTACGAGACCTTTCTCGATGCCTGCCCCGGGCTCGGCAGCGTCTGCTCGGGCGGACGCTACGATAATCTGGCCAGCCACTACACCAAGTCGAAGCTGCCCGGAGTCGGGCTTTCGATCGGCGCCACCCGGCTGTTTTCCCAGTTGCTCGATGCCGGCCTGCTCGATGGCGCCGGGCGCTCGACCAGCCAGATTCTGGTCACCCAGATGGACCCGGCGCTGGCCGCAGACTATTTCGCCATCGCCACCACGCTGCGCGCCGCCGGATTCAACACCGAACTGCATCTGCAACCGGCCAGGATCGACAAGCAGATGAAATATGCCGACCGCGCCGGCATTCCGCTGGTGCTGCTGATGGGCGGCGATGAAAAAGCCCGCGGCACCGCCACACTCAAGCACCTGGCCAGCCGCAATCAACGTGAAGTCGCGCTGGCCGCGATTGCCGACACGGCAAGGTTGATGCTGGGCGACGCCTGACCGAAACCAAATCATTGCATTTTAGATAAAATATTAAAGAGCGGCGAATTGTCGCTTCGCGCTCCCGCTTTACCAATTCGTAGGAATTCCAACGTTACAACTTGCGCCATGGGCCGGGCTTTCGCCGGAAATATTAATTCGCCGGAAGTATTAATAAAAATACCGTGCGCCTTGTTGTACCCGGAGACGGATCGAGCGCTCCAGATGAAACATTCAAGACACCTTCGCCGGCTGCGGTCCGCTATTACCGCGCTGCTCTTCCGGGACCGGGACGCCGGACCGGGCGAAGGTCTGCCGCGGGCCATGTCAGCCAATATCACCGGCGTCTTTATCAGGCGGGTGATGGGCCGCGACGGAACCATCCGCTATGACTTCGTCAGCGCCCGCTCCGAGGAGTATCTCGGGCTCGGCGGGCCGGAGCTGATCGCCGAGCCCGAGCGCTTCTTTGGCCGCATCCATCCCGACCACCGCGAGCCCTACCGGCGAGCGCTTGCCGAATCCAGCCGCAACCACACCCCGTTCGAGGTCGAGTTCCGTGTGCTGCCGCCGCCCGGCCGGTCCTCGGAGCCGCCGCGCTGGCTGCGCTCGTCGTCGCGGCCGTTCGTCAGCCCGGCGGGCGAGGTGGTGTGGGACATCTTCCTCCAGGACATCTCGGAGCGCAAACAGGCCGCAGAGGCGCTGCTGGCGGCGACCCGGCGCACCAACGCGATCCTTGAGGCGATGGTCGATGCCGTGATCACCACCGATCGCAGCGGCGTGATCGACAGCTTCAACAGCGCCGCCGAATGTTGTTTCGGCTACGACGCCGCCGAGGTCATCGGCCGCCCGGTCGAGACGCTGATTCCCGATGCCGTCCCGGGCGGCGGCCCGGCCCGGCCGGCGACCCGCGAGTTGTGCGGCCAGCGCCGCAACGGCTCAACCTTCCCGCTGGAACTGACCCGCAGCGAAATCGAACTGGAGGGCGGCGAGGCGCTGACCGTGCTGGTCGCGCGCGACATCTCCGCCCGCCGGGCCGCCGATGCCGACATGACCCGACTCAACGCCATCGTCCATTCCACCAGCGACTTCATCGGCTGTGCCGAACCCGACGAAAGTATCCGCTACCTCAACCCATGCCTATCCGGTTAAGACATACACCCACTACATGTGGGATGTATCCA
>JBAXPR010000081.1:0-17029 GCA_037132135.1 Rhodospirillaceae bacterium | reverse complement strand
GCCTTGGCGATCTGCTCGTCGATCAGGCCCGAGGAGAGATCGGCGTCGATGGCCATCTGCTTGCCGGGCATGGCGTCGAGGGTGAAGCGCGCCGCCACTTCGGCGATCCGGCCCGAACCGGCCAGAATGACCTTGAAGTTGACCAGCGTGATGATGCCGAAGACGATGACGCCGATCACGAAGTCGCCGCTCATCACGAAGCTGGCGAAGGCCTCGATGACGTGGCCGGCGGCATCGGTGCCCTCATGGCCATGGGCAAGAATCAGGCGGGTCGAGGCCAGATTGAGCGACAGCCGCAGCATGGTCGTGATCAGCAGCACCGTCGGATAGGAGCTGAAATCCGTCGGCTTCTGCATGAACAGCGTCACCATCAAAATCATCACCGCGCAGGTGATCGAGATCGACAGCGAGATATCGAGCATCCAGGTCGGAATCGGCAGGATCAGCACGACGATGATCGTGACCACGCCCAGCGACAGCGCGATGTCGCCACGCTTGAACAACTCCTTGGCAGTGAAAATGAGATCGGCCATCGCCCCCGGCTGAGAACCGGGGCCGCCGCCGCGCTCGGGAGTTTGTTCGGTCAGGGCCATCGGGAGTGGGTATCGATCCGTCTGTTTATGCCGTCATGCGCGGGTGTGATCCGCGTGCCGAGGTCGGAACCTCACACCGCCAGCCGCTCGCCCTCGCCCGGCGGCGGCACCGGGATGCCTTCCTCGCTGTATTGCTTGAGCTTGTTGCGCAGAGTGCGGATCGAGATGCCGAGAATGTTGGCGGCATGGGTGCGGTTGCCCAGGCAGTGGCTGAGGGTCTCGATGATCAGGTCGCGCTCGACGTCGGCGACGGTGCGGCCGACCAGAGCATAGGGCTGGGCCACCTGTCCCGGCGGGGTCACCGGCACCGGCTGCGGTACCGCCATGCGGCCATAGCCGCCGGGCAGGGTTGGGGCGTGGGACTGGGGCGCCACCTGGAGCGGCGGCGAGCCGTAGGGGGCATGGTGGACGCTGCCGTAGCCGCCCGCGCCCGGCGGCGGCACCAGGGCGGGTGGCGCCCGGAAGCCTTCCGGCGCCATCGACTGGCCCGAGAGCATGATCGCCGAGGGGTCGATAACGGCGCCATGGGCCAGCAGCACCGCCCGGTGCATGGCGTTTTCCAGCTCGCGGACATTGCCGCGCCAGTGGTGGGTCTGGAGCATGCCCAGCGCCTCGGGCGAGAGCGGGCGCTGGGGCATGCCGTTGACCTCGGCATATTTGCGCGCGAAATGGTCGGCGATCACCGGAATGTCGAGCGGCCGTTCGCGGAGGGCGGGCAAGCGGATGTTGAAGACATTGAGCCGGAAATAGAGATCCTCGCGGAACTCGCCGGCCCGCACCGCCTGTTCCATGTCGCGGTTGGAGGTGGCGATCAGCCGGATGTCGACCTTCACCGGCTGGGAGCCGCCGACGCGGTCGATCTCGCGCTCCTGGATCGCCCGCAGCAGCTTGGCCTGCAGGCGGACGTGCATCTCGGTGATTTCGTCGAGCAGGAGGGTGCCGCCGTTGGCCTCCTCGAACTTGCCGAGCCGGCGCGCCACCGCGCCGGTGAACGAGCCCTTCTCATGGCCGAACAGCTCGGATTCCAGCAGATGTTCGGGGATCGCGGCGCAGTTGACGGTGACGAAGGGGGCGTCGGCGCGCCGGCTCTTGCGATGGATGTAGCGGGCCATCAGCTCCTTGCCGGTGCCGGACTCGCCGGTGATCAGCACCGAGGCTTCGCTGGGCGCGACCTGATCGGCCAGCCGCAGCACCGCCGTCATCATCGGATCCTGGCTGATGATGGCGTGGCTTTCCTCGGCCACCGCCTCCAGCACCGCGGCGATCAGCTTGGCGTCGGGGGGCAGCGGAATGTACTCCTTGGCCCCGGCGCGGATCGCCCGCACCGCGGCGGCGGCGTCATTGCCGACACCGCAGGCCACCACCGGCACCACGAACCGCTCGGCCTTGAGGGCATCGATCAGCTTGCCGACGTCGAGCTTGACGTCGATCATCACCAGATCCACGCCGGCGGCGGCGCGCAGCGCGGTCATGGCGCCGTCGATGCTGTCGGTATGCGAGACCTTGGCGCCGCGCTGGTGCGCGATGCGCCCGGCTTCGGTGAGGTATCCTTCGAGCGTGCCAACGATCAACAGGCGCATGGTCTGGCGTCTCCCACCTTACCGGTCAAAGTATTGCACGCGGCTGCCGGGGGGCAGCACGGAATTCAGCAGCATCTCCAGCCGCCTCGGGTTTTCCTGGCGGGCGATCGAAAGGCTGCCGGTGAGATAGAGGGTGTGGATCAGGCTGTCCTGTTCGGCGGTGCTTTCGATCTTGCCCGCGAGCGGGGTCAGAATCATGTTGCCGAGCACGGCGCCATAGAGGGTGGCCAGGAGGGCCACCGCCATTGCCGGGCCGATCGCGGCCGGGTTGTTGAGGCTGCCCAGCATCTGCACCAGACCGACCAGGGTGCCGATCAGCCCCATTGAGGGCGCGACCTCGGCGGCCCGGCGCAAAATCGCGGCGGTGCGTAACCGGGCCTGGGCGATGGCGTCGGCTTCCTGGCCCAGCACCTGCTCGATCTCCTCGGGCGGCTGGCCGGCGGTGATCAGGGTCAGGCAACGGCTGAGGAAAGCCTCGCCGCGCAGCTGCGGCAGCAGCGCTTCCAGCGTTTCCGGCCCGGCCCGGTGCGCCGCCTCGGCCAGCAGCAGAATCTGCCGCGCCACCGCGCGCGGGTTCCAGACCGTGCGGATCAGCGCCGAGCCCAGGGTGCGTCGGGCGACCCCGAGGTCCCGCAGCGAGAACGAGACCGCCGTGACGGTGAGGGTGCCGCCGATCACGATCACAAAGGCCGGCATGTCGAGATAGGCCGCGGGCGCGGCGCCGCCGGCGATCGCCACCGCGACCACGCCGAAGGCGCCGGCGAGCCCGAGCACGGTCGCGAGATCGACGCCGAAACGGCCGCGCGCCGAGGCCAGGGTATCGGAGGGCGAGGGCTCACGGGCCATGGGACTGTCCGGTTTCCAAGGGAGGGCTCCTCATCCTGTCAGCCGCGGTCGGATTTGATGATTTCGGTCATGGTCACGCCCAGCCGGTCCTCCACCACCACCACTTCGCCGCGGGCGACCAGGCGGTTGTTGACGTAGATGTCGATCGCCTCGCCGACCTTGCGGTCAAGCTCGACCACGGCGCCGCGGCCCAGCTTCAGCAATTGCGCCACCTGCATCGTCGATTTGCCCAGCACGGCCGAAATCTGCACCGGAATGTCGTAAACCGCTTCGAGATCCTTGGCCACCGACGAGCCGCTGTCGAAGCCGCCTTCGAGGTCGTCGAGATCGAAACCGTCCTTGCTTGCCATGGCGGGTTACCCGTGTTGTCCGGAGGGAGGCGAGGCGCCAGTATGCTCCTCGGCGTCATGGGCTCCCAGCATCCTCTCGGCGATGGCGAGCAGATCGCCGAGCAGGACCTCGGTGTTGCGCTCGGCGCCGCCCTCGGCCCACTCGATGCGGGCGTCGGAGGCGCCGAGTTTGGCGTCGCCGAGGATGATCAGCCGGCCGCCGAAGCCGCGCTGCGTGGCCAGCGCCTCGATCCGCGCCCGCATCGGCTCCAGCACCGCCTGGGCGACCTTGATCGAAAGCCGCGGCTCGTCCACCGCCTCGGCGAGGCAGCCGACGATGAAGGCTTCGAGTTCGTCCTGGCCGTGACGTTCGATGGTCACCGGCAGCAGCTTCGAGAGAATGGCCAGGGCGATCTTCAGCGGCTGGCCGGTGCGGTCGGCGTTGAGGTCGTCGCGGTCGGCCAGCAACTGGTCGACGCCGTCGGCCAGACGGATCGAGGCGTCGGCCAGCGAGGCCTGCAACTCGCTCGAGGCCTTGGCGTAGCCCTCGTTGTGCCCCTCGACCTTGCCGGCGGTGTGACCCTTGGCAAAGGCGGCCTTGCGCGCCTGCTCCAATTCGTCGCCGCTGAAGGTCGGCGGCGGCGGCGGCGGCGGCGGGGGCGGCGGCTCCTTGCTGCGGGTGCGCCGCTGCGCCACCGGGTTATCGGCGTCGAAATCGGTCTCGAAGAGGAACTTCTGAATGGTTGCCATGGTGGTTCGGGGTTGAATCCTTATTCTGCGCCGGGCGTGGCGTCAAAAAACAATCAAAACACCGTCAGAAAATCAGCTCTTCCTTGCCTTTCCCTGGTATCGTGCCTCTCCTGGTCAGGATTCCTGATAGAGCCAGTTGCGCAGGATCGACACCGCTTCCTCGGGATGCTTGTCGACGATCTCGCCGACCTTGCGCAGTGACGAGGCCCGAACCCGGCCCTCGACACGGTTGATATCGATCATCTGTTCCAGTTCCTCGTCGGCCTGGGCCGCCTCGAGGGCCAGATCCTGGGCCAGCGCTCCGGCCGGCGCCGCGAGCTGAGCCGGCAGGTTGGCCTGATCGGCCAGCAGCTTGTCCATATCCTCCTCGGCTTCGGCCGGCCGCTCGAAGGCGCGGGTGATCAGCGGCCGCACCACCAGCAGGATCACCAGGATGGCCACGACGCCGAGGATCAGCATCTCGGCGATCCGGAACAGATCCTCCTTCGGCATGCCCAGGATGGTTTCCGGCGGCGGGCCGAATTCGCTCTCGGGCACCGCGAAGCGCATGTTGACCACTTCGAGGGCGTCGCCGCGCACGGCATCAAAGCCCACGGCCGAGCGCACCAGCGCGGTCAGCTTGTCGAGTTCCTCCTTCGGCCGGGCCGAATAGGCCGCGGGGCCGCCCTTGGGGTCGGGAGTGTAGACACCGTCGACCAGCACCGCCACCGACAGGCGGCGCACCTGACCGGCCTCGCGGACGTGGCTCTTGACCGTCTTGCTGATCTCGTAATTGACGGTTTCCTCGTTGCGGTTGGTGCGGTTGGAGGTGATCGGCCCCGACGAGCCCTTGGAATCGCCGGTGGTGCCGCCCGGCACGTTGTTCTGAACCGTCACCGATTCCATCGGGTCGCGATCCTGGGCGTCGGCCTTCTCGTCGACGGTCTGGGTCGAGCGGATCACCTGACCCTCGGGATCGTAGATTTCGGAGTTGGTGGTGATGCGGTCGAAGTCCAGCTCGGCCGAGACCTCGGCCCGGACCTTGTCATAGCCAACGGTGCGGCCGACCAGTTCCTCGATGGTGCGGGCGAGTCTGCGCTCGTATTCCTGCTTCTTCTCCTCGGCCCCGGCCGCCGCCGCCTCCTGGGAGGTCGAGCCCATGCCCCGGGCCAGCATCTTGCCGTGATCGTCGATGATCGCGACCTGCGAGGGATCGAGCTTGGGCACCGCCGCCGCCAGCAGATGCTGAATCGCCGCCACTTGCTCGCCGTTGGGCTTGAAGCCGGCGCGCAGCTTGAGGAAGACACTGGCCGAGGCGACGTTTTCCGAGCGGGCGAACATCTCGCGCTTGGGCAGCACCAGATGGACGCGGGCGGTCTGGACGCCGTCGATGGTGCCGATGGTGCGCGCCATCTCGCCCTCGAGGGCGCGCAACTGGTTGATGTTCTGAATGAAGCTGGTGGCTCCGAAGCCCTCGCCCTTGTCGAAGATCTCATAGCCGATCGAGCCGCCGCTGGGCAGCCCCGATTGGGCCATCTGCATGCGCAGCTTGCCGACTTGGTCCTGGGGCACCGAGATGCGGGTGCCGCTGGGGTCGACCTTGTACTGGACCTTGAGGTCATCGAGCTTTTTGGCGATCGCGGCGGCGTCCGAGGTCTGGAGATCGGCGTAAAGCAGCTCCATCCCGGGAGTCGACAAGCGGCTCGTCAGGTAAATGAAAAAGCCCAATACCGCGACGCCGACGATGGCGATCGCTCCCAGCCGGGCCGCGCCGAGATTGCGCAGGCTTGACAAGAACCCATCCACGAGACTCGTCTCCGTACCCGACCGATCCGAACATAGGGCTGGATCGACCACCCAGCGGATCACCGCCCTCTCGCCCACCATCGCGGGAACAACCGTCAAGAATGGTGGCGGGTCGGGCGCGTCGACCCATAATATAGTGAAAATTCTCTCCTGCGTGGGCTATTTTCCCGGCGGCGAGGCGAAACCAGCTGGGCAGGAAATGCCTACCGTGGCAATTTTAGCACATATTGGCGTGATCGTGAGTCGCGATTGCCGTCGCCCCGGTGCCGCAGGCTAGTCCGGGCGCCAGATTCGCCGGTTGGCAACACGTTATCCGTGCTACAACTGCTACCCATGATCACGGCCGACGAAAGACACTCCCCCGGTGACTCTGCGGCCGGCTTGCGGCTCGCGGCGCATGTCGGGGCCTTCGGCCTCGTGGTCGGCCTCGCCGGCTGGCTCGGCATCCAGCTGGCGTTTCCCGGCAATCTCTCGCCACTGTGGCCGCCGGCCGGCATCGCCGTTGCCGCCGTGCTGTGGCGGGGGCCATGGTTCCTGGCCGGTTTGTGGGCCGGCGGCGCCGTCGCCGACATCATCGGCGGCATTCCGCCCCTGGTGGCGCTGCCGATGGAACTCGGCGCGGTGGCCGAGGTCGCGCTGGTGGTGCTGGTGATCCGGCGCTGGGGCGGCGGCCTTGCCGGGGTGATGACGGTGCGCGGCACCCTGGCCCTGCTTGGCGGCAGCGCGCTGCTCGGCTGTCCGGTCGGGGCGACGCTGGGCGGCTTCGTGATGGCCGGGATCGCGCCCGACCCGGCGGCAGCCTTCGCAGGCCACTGGTTCGTCTGGTGGCTGGGCGACACCAGCGGTATCCTCCTGGTGGCGCCGGCGCTGCTTTGCTGGCGCCGGGTGGGGCGGCTCCGGCTCAAAGCGCCGCGCGCGGTCTGGTGGCCGCTTTATTTCGGCCTGCTCAGTCTGGCCGGCGGCGCGCTGTTTTTCCGGCCCTGGACCGGCGCCGCCGCGGACCTCGGCCACGCCCTGACCTATCTGGCCTTCCCCTTTATTGCCGTCGCCGGCCTCTGGCTGGGCACGATGGGGGTGACCGCTGCGGTCGGACTGACCACGGCGCTGGCGCTGGCCGGCGCCTTCCGCGGCCTCGGACCGTTTGTCGGCGGCCCGGTGATGACCAACGTCATGCTGCTGCAGATTTACGCCATCGCGATGGCGGTGACCGGCCAGATGCTGGCCGCGGTCCGTTATGAGCGCATCCGGGCGCTCCAGGCCATGGTGCGCAGCACCGACCGGCTGATGGTGGCCGAACGGCTGGCCGGGATCGGGTGGTGGCAGCTCAGCGACGCCACCGGTGACCGCGCCTGGAGCGACGGCATGTTCCATGTCCTCGGAGTCGAGCCGGGCACGCTGACTCCCGGCCGCGACAGCTTCGATCCGCTGGTTGATGCCGCCGATCGGCCCCTGCTCGACCGTTATCGCAGCGCGCTGCCGATTCTGGCCGACGGCGAGGGCATCGAGTTCCGGGTGCACCGGCCCGATGGCGCCGAACGCTGGGTGGTCTGTCGGCACACCGCGGCCCCCGACGGCAGTCCGGCCCATTTCGGTATCGTCAAGGACATCACCGACCAGAAGCGTCAGACCCTGGCCCTGCACGAAAGCGAACAGACCCTGCGCCGGGTCTTCGACCAGTCGCCGATCGGCATTGCCATCGTCTCGCTCGATTTCCGCTTTCTCAAGGTCAACGAGACGCTGTGCCGGCTCACCGGCTACAGCGCCGCGGAACTCCTGAGCCGCAGCGTCGCCGACATCACCCACCCCGAGGACATGGTCAAGAGCTTCGCCGGCGCGCCGGCACTGCTCGCCGACGAGGTCGAGCAGCTGGTGGTGGAGAAGCGCTATCTGCGCAAGGATGGCGGCGTGCTGTGGATCAATCTTCTGGCCCGGCCGATCCGCGACGATGCCGGGCGGCCGCTCCACTACGTCTCGATGATGGAGGACATCACCGAGCGCAAGCGCACCGAACAGGCGCTGGCCGAAGCCAAGCAGACCGCCGAGCACAGCAGTCAGGCCAAGTCCCGCTTTCTTGCCGCGACCAGCCATGATCTGCGCCAGCCGTTGATGGCGGCCGGCCTGTTCCTCGAAAGCCTGTCCCGACGCCTCTCGGCCGAGGAGCGGCCGGCCCCGGAACTGGAGCGGGTGCGTCAGGCCCTGACCGCGATGACCGAACTGCTTGATATGCTGCTGGATCTGTCGCAGCTCGATTCGGGGATTGTCCGGGTGGAGCGGCGTCCGATCTCGCTCGGCCGCCTGCTCGGGGATCTCGCGCGCAACTGGTCCGAGGTTGCGGCGGCGCAGGGGCTGGAGTTGCGGTCGGTCCCGACCACGGCGATCGTCGATACCGATCCCGTGCTGCTGAAACGCATTTTGCGCAATCTGCTCGACAATGCCGTCAAATACACCACCGGCGGCCATATTCTGCTGGGCTGCCGGCGGGCGGGCGCCGAGGTGCGCATCCAGGTCTGGGATACCGGTGTCGGCATCCCGACCGAGAAGCTGGAGGCGATTTTCGGCGAATTCTACCAGATCGGCAATCCCAACCGCGACCGCTCCCGCGGCCTCGGCATGGGCCTCTCGATCGTCGAGCGGCTGGCGGCGCTGCTCGGCTGCCCGCTATCGGTGAGGTCGCGGCCGGGCCGGGGCTCGATGTTCGAGATCGCGCTGCCGCTGACCGGCCGTTGCGCCGCCGCGCCGCTCCCCGAAACCATCGCGGCGCTGCCGGTGCCGGCCGGACCGGTGGTGGTGATCGAGGACGACAGCCTGGTTGCCGAGGCGCTCGAAACCCTGCTGACCAGCTGGGGCTGGACCGCGATCGTCGCCTCCGGTGCCGAGGCGGCCTGGGCGCGGCTCTCTGCCCTCGGTGCGGCGCCGGTACTGGTGATCGCCGACTACCGCCTGGCCGACGGCTGGACCGGCATCGAGGCGGTGGCGTGGCTGCGCGAGCGTCTGAACACTGTGGTCCCGGCGGTGCTGTCCTCGGGAGATACCAGCGACGAGCAGGAGCGGCGCATCCGGGCCAGCGGTCTGCGCCTGATTCCCAAGCCGATCACCGCCGATACCCTGCGGGCGATTCTCCTTGAGTATTGCTGAATCGGGCCGGTCAGTGAACGCTGAGCGGCTCCATCTCGTGCCGGCGCACGGCGGCATAGGCGTTGGCCCGGCCGATGACCACGGTCAACGGCGTGCCGTCGGCGGCGTGGATCGAGAAGCCCGGATTGCCGTCGACCCGGACCGGCTTGACATAGGCCAGAAGGTCGACACCGAACGCGGCGAAGTCCTGGGCCGACAGAGGGGATGTCGTGGCGTGGCTGATATTCATGGCAGGCACTCGTGAGCTTTGGCGGGCAAGGGCAGGGTCAGGCGGCGGTCTCTTTCTTGGTTCCGGTTCTCCGGCGGCCGACGCCAGTCTCCGGGTTCACGGCGATGGTCTGGGGTCCGGTGGTGCCGGCCGGCTGACCGGCCGGCTCGATACGAATCTTCCGCACCGTGGGCTCCGGCAGCGGGCGCTTGAGATCGATGTTGAGCAGGCCGTTGTCGAGGCTGGCGCCCAGAACCTCAATCCCCTCCGCGAGGACAAAACTGCGCTGGAACTGACGCGCGGCAATCCCCCGATGAAGATAGACCCGGCTCTTGTCGTCGGTCTGCCGGCCGCGGATCACCAACTGGTTGTCCTCGATCTGAACCGAGAGGTCATCCATGGTGAAGCCGGCGACCGCGAGGCTGATGCGCAGCCCGTCATCGCCGGTCTGTTCGATGTTGTAGGGCGGGTAGCCCTCGGCCGAGCATTTCGAAATGCGGTCAAGGGTGCGCTCAAACTGGTCGAAACCAAGCAGCAGCGGGCTGTTGAACATCGAAAGGCGTGTCGTCATCGCGCGCATCCTCCCCGGGGGCCAACGAGACGCATCGGCGTGTCCGGTGCCTCGCCCGGGCTGACAGCCCACCCTGGGCGACGCCTCCGATGATAAAGCGAGAAGGTTAACACAAGGTCAAGATCACCCGGCGGTGGCCGGACGGCGCCGGACGGAGTCCGGCCCGCGCCCGGGCCCGGCCGGCTCCTGCCGGGGACGCTGCTGCGCGACGGAGCCACTGGCACGCGGGGACCAATTTTGCTATGTAGCAGCGCCGCCGGACCGGAGATGAGAAGAGATGCAAAAATTTACCAAGTTGCGCGGAGTTGCCGCCCCGCTATCTTTGATCAATGTCGACACCGATATGATCATTCCCAAGCAATTTCTCAAGACGATCAAGCGCACCGGCCTCGGCCGCAATCTCTTTGATGAGATGCGCTACCGGGCCGACGGCTCGGAGAGTCCCGACTTTGTGCTCAATCGGCCGGCTTACCGGACCGCCTCGATTCTGGTCACGGGTGAAAATTTCGGCTGCGGCTCGTCGCGAGAGCATGCCCCGTGGGCGCTGCTCGATTTCGGCATCCGCTGCGTCATCGCGCCCTCGTTCGCCGATATTTTTTATAACAACTGTTTCAAGAATGGTATTTTACCAATAACTCTTCCGCGCGAAAAAGTCGATCTTCTTATGGCTGATGCCGAGCGCGGGGCCAATGCGATCGTCACAGTTGACCTCGAGCAGCAGGTGATCACCGGCCCTGATGGCGGCACGATAAATTTTTCCATCGACCCGTTCCGGCGCCATTGCCTTTTGAACGGGCTGGACGATATTGGTCTGACCCTGCAACAGGCCGGCGCCATCAATGCTTTCGAAACGAAGCAGATGGCAGGCCAGCCCTGGCTCTGGGGTTGAATAATTTTGTATGCCGGTGTCAACAAGGTCTTTTCCGCAGCGTGTTAAGACCCTATAAGTTCCAGAATGAAATTCCAACTGGAGTTCGTGCGCCATGTCCGCGAATAGGAAGCTTCTGATTCTGGCCGGTGACGGAATCGGGCCGGAGGTGATGCGCCAGGTGCGCCGGGTCGTCGACTGGATGGGTCGGCGTCGGGGTATCGCCTTCGATGTCAAGGAAGGGCTGGTTGGCGGTTCCGCCATCGAAGCCAGCGGTGTCCCTCTGACCGACGCCACCCTCGCCGATGCCAAGGCCGCCGACGCCGTGTTGCTGGGCGCGGTCGGTGGTCCGAAATGGGACAAGATCGAGTTCGAACGCCGCCCCGAAGCCGGGCTGTTGCGGTTGCGTAAGGATCTGGGCCTGTTCGCCAACCTGCGTCCGGCCATCGTGCTCGATGCCCTGGTCGATGCCTCGCCGCTCAAGGCCGATATCGTGCGCGGACTCGATATCATGATCGTGCGTGAGCTGACCGGCGGCGTGTATTTCGGCGAGCCGCGAGGTATCACTACTCTCGAAAATGGTGATCGCCAGGGTCTCAACACCCAGGTCTACAGCAGCAGCGAAATCCGCCGCGTCGCACGGGTCGCGTTCGAACTCGCCCGCAAACGTGGCCGCAAGGTCTGCTCGGTCGAGAAGGCCAACGTCATGGAGTCGGGCCTGCTGTGGCGCGAAGAGGTGACGGCGCTCCATGCCGCCGAGTTCACCGATGTCGAACTCAGTCACATGTACGCCGACAACTGCGCCATGCAGCTGATTCGCAACCCGCGGCAGTTCGACGTCATCGTCACCGACAATCTCTTCGGCGATATGCTGTCGGATGAGGCGGCGATGCTGACCGGCTCTCTTGGCATGCTGCCCTCAGCCTCGCTCGGGGCCACCGATGCCGCCGGCAAGCGGCCGGCCCTCTATGAACCGGTCCATGGCTCGGCGCCCGACATCGCGGGCCGCGACATCGCCAATCCGATCGCGTCGCTGTTCAGCTTCGCGATGTGCCTGCGCTACTCCTTCGATCTCAACACCGAGGCGGACATGATCGAAAAGGCGGTGGCTCAGGTGCTGAAGGGCGGCCTGCGCACCACCGACATCATGGCCACCGGCATGGCGCGCTGCTCGACCACGGTGATGGGCGACTCGATCGTCCGCGCGCTTGACAAGCTCAACGTCTGAACGCTTTTCCAGGCTGACTCGATACACCCCCCGCGCCGCCAGTCCGGCGCGGGGTTTTTGTCTGCGCCGGCCTTGACCCCCTGGCCCCGCGGTCTCACCTTTACGTCAAGGGAAGGCCTTCCGGAGCAACAGGAGGCGCGGCATGGGCCGAGTCGGGGAGGAAACGGAGAGCGGGGGCGGCGATGGCGAGACCATCGGCGCGCTGGCGGCGGCCTTCAACCTGACGCCGCGCACCATCCGTTATTATGAGGATCAGGGCTTGCTGGCTCCGGGGCGTGCCGGCGCCCAGCGGGTCTATCGCCCGCGCGACCGGGCCCGGCTGGGGCTGATCTGCCGGGGCAAGAGACTCGGCTTCACCATCGCTGAAATCCGCGACTTTCTCGACCTTTATGAGGCCCGTGACGGCCAGATCGAACAGATGCGTTATCTGCTCGGCCGCGGCCGGAGCCGCATTGCCGCTCTGGAGCAGCAGTTGCGCGACGTTCAGCAGACTCTGACCGACCTCTATGGGCTGGTCGAGGCGGCGGCGGGGCATCTCCGGCGCCACGGCATCGAAGAGGGGACCGCACCATGAACCACGCCGTCATCGCGGGCTATGTCCGCTCCCCGTTCACCCCCGCGGGCAAGGGCGGCCTGGCCCGCACCCGGCCCGACGACCTCGCCGCCGCCGTGGTGAGCGAGCTGGTGCGCCGCACCGGGGTGCCACCGGGCGATCTCGAGGACCTGATCGTCGGCTGCGCCTTTCCCGAGGGCGAGCAGGGGCTCAATGTCGCGCGCACGATCGGCTTTCTCGCCGGGCTGCCGCTTGGCATCGGTGCCACCACCGTCAACCGCTATTGCGGCTCCTCGATGCAGGCGATCCACGCCGCCGCCGGGGCCATTGCCTGCGGCGCTGGCGTTGCCTTTATTTGTTGCGGTGTCGAATCGATGACCAGGGTGCCGGTGATGGGCTTCAACCCCATGCCCCACCCGGGTTTGGCCGAACGCTTTCCCGCCGCCTACGTCTCGATGGGCTGTACCGCCGAGCGGCTCGCCGCCCGCTACGGCATCGCCCGGTCGGCCCAGGACGCCTTTGCCGCCGCCTCCCAGGCCAAGGCGGCGATGGCTCGCGCCGCCGGATATTTTGATAACGAAATAATAGCGGTTTCCGGCGTAACTGCCGATGGCTGCCTTCGCCCCGAGACCACGGCCGCGGCGCTGGCGGCCCTGCCGCCCGCCTTCGAGACCACGGGCACGGTGACCGCCGGCACCTCCTCGCCGCTGACCGATGGCGCCGCGGCGGTGCTGGTGACCGCCGAGGATTACGCCCGCGCCCATGGCCTGCCGATCCTGGCCCGGTTGCGTGCCTTCGCGGTTGCTGGCTGCGAGCCCGACCTGATGGGCATCGGCCCGGTGCCGGCCACCCGCAAGGCCCTGGCCCGTGCCGGCCTCAGCCTCGGCGAGATCGGGGTGATCGAACTCAACGAGGCGTTCGCCGCCCAGGCCCTGGCCTGTATCGGCGAGCTTGGACTGGATCCGGCGCGGGTCAATTCCGACGGTGGCGCGATTGCGCTCGGTCATCCGCTCGGCGCCACCGGGGCACGGATCACCGGTAAGGCGGCACTGTTGCTAAAACGAAATGGCGTGCAGTTTGCCCTCGCCACCCAGTGTATCGGGGGCGGACAGGGCATCGCGACCATCCTGGAGGCCGTGTGACCGAGGAGGCAGTGATGGAGATCCGCGAGGCGGCCGTGATCGGTGCCGGAGTCATGGGCAGCGGCATCGCCGCCCACATCGCCAATGCCGGGGTGCCGGTGCTGCTGCTCGACGTCATTCCCGGCGCCGCCGCTGCCGCGCTCCAGCGCATGGCCAAAACCGAGCCCGCGGCGTTCATGGACGGCGCCGCCGCCCGGCGGGTGACCCCGGGTGACATGCCGGCCGACCGCGCCCGCCTCGCCGGGGCCGACTGGATCGTCGAGGCGGTGATCGAGGATGCCGGGGTCAAGGCCGCGCTCTATGCCGGCATCGAGGCGGTGCGCAAGCCCGGCTCGGTGGTTTCGTCCAACACCTCAACTATTCCGTTATCGAAACTGGTATTAGGGCAAAGCGATCGTTTCGTAAGCGATCTTATGATCACCCATTTCTTCAACCCGCCGCGCTACATGCGCCTGCTGGAACTGGTGGCCGGGCCGGCGACCCGGCCCGAGGCGCTGGCGCTGATCCGCGATTTCGCCGATCGCCGGCTCGGCAAAGGCGTGGTCGTCTGCCGGGACACGCCCGGCTTCATCGCCAACCGCATCGGCGCCTTTTGGCTTCAGGCCGCGATCAACGCCGCCTTCGACCTCGGCCTGACTGTCGAGCAGGCCGACGCCGTGTGCGGCAAACCGCTCGGCCTGCCCAGGACCGGGGTCTTTGGCCTGATCGATCTGGTTGGGCTCGACCTGCTGCCCCACATCACCCGCAGCCTGCTCGCCTCGCTGCCGGCCGGCGACGCCTTCCGCGGCCTCTATCGCGAGCAGCCGCTGTTCGAGCGTATGGTGCTGGCCGGTGCGACCGGCCGCAAGGGCGGCGGCGGCTTTTATCGCCTTGAGACCCGGGCCGACGGCCGTCGGGTCAAACAGGCGATCGATCTGGTCAGCGGCGAGTACCGCCGGGCGGAAAAGCCGGAGTTTGAAAGCCTGGAGGCGGCGCGCAAGCAGCCGACCGCGCTCTTTGACCACCCCGACCGCGGCGGCGCCTACGCCCGCGCCGTGATGCTGCCTACTCTCGGCTATGCCGCCGCGCTGGTGCCCGAGATTTCGTCGGACCTGGAGGCGATCGATCGCGCGCTCCGGCTGGGCTACAATTGGAAGTACGGTCCGTTCGAGCTGATCGACCGGTTGGGCGGCCCCTGGTTTGCCCGCGCCCTCGACGCCGCCGGGCTGCCGATGCCACCGCTGGTGGCCACCGCCGCCGGCCGGCCCTGCTACCGTAGCGAGGCCGGAGCGCTGGAGGCGCTGGGGCCGGAGGGCGACTATCGCCCGGTGCGGCGGGCCGAGGGCGTGCTGCTGCTGGCCGATATCAAGCGGCGAAGCCCGCCGGTGGTCCGCAATCCTTCGGCGGCGCTGTGGGACATCGGCGACGGCGTGCTCTGTCTGGAATTTAGTTCTAAAATGAATACCCTGGATCCGCTGATTTTCGCGATGATCCACACCGCCATTGCCCGCATCGGCGACGGCAGGGGCGCGTGGAAGGCTCTGGTTATTTACAACGAAAGCGAGAATTTCTCCGTTGGGGCCAATCTCGGCCTGGCGATGTTTCTTTACAATGTGGCGTTGTGGGACCAGATCGCCGAGCGGATCGCCGAGGGCCAGCAAAACCTGCTGGCGCTGCGCAACGCCCCGTTCCCGGTGGTGGCGGCGCCGACCGGGCTGGCGCTGGGCGGCGGCTGCGAGGTGCTGCTGTGCTGCGACGCTGTCACCGCCCATGCCGAATCCTATATCGGGCTGGTCGAGGTCGGGGTCGGCGTGCTGCCGGCCTGGGGCGGCTGCAAGGAGCTTCTGGTCCGTCACAGCCTCGATCCCCGGCGCCCGGGCGGCCCGATGCCGGCGATCGCCCGGGCCTTCGAGACCATCGCCATGGCCCGGGTGGCCAAATCGGCGGCTGAGGCGAAGGCGCTGCACTATCTGCGGCCGACCGACACCATCGTGATGAATCGCGACCGTCTGCTGGCCACGGCCAAGGCCCGGGCGCTGGAGCTGGCCGCGGACTACCGCAATCCCGGCCCGCCGGCGCCGCTGAGCCTGCCCGGCGCCGCCGGCCGGGTCGCCCTCGAGCTGATGATCGAGGGGCTTCGCCTGCAGGGCAAGGCCACGCCCCACGATGTCACGGTGTCGCGGGCGGTGGCCAGGGTGCTCTGCGGCGGCGACGCCGACCTGACCCAGCCGGTGAGCGAGGCCGCGCTGCTGGCGCTGGAACTCCAGGAATTCATGAAACTGGTCCGCACCCCCGAGACTCTCGATCGCATCGAGCACATGCTGGCGACCGGCAAGCCGCTGAGGAACTGACCGGCCCGCCCCGGCCGCCAAGCTGTCTTAAGGAGGTTCGTCATGCCCCGCTATCAGGCACCCCTGGATGACATCCGCTTCGTGCTCGAAGACCTGCTCGATGTCGGCCAGGAGGCCACGCTGCCCGGCTTCGAGGAGGTCACGCCCGATATCTTCTCCCAGGTGATCGCCGAGGGCGCGCGGCTGTGCGAACAGGTGCTGTTTCCGCTCAACCAGTCGGGGGACGCCGAGGGCTGCCGGTTCGAGCAGGGCGAGGTGCGGACCCCGGCCGGCTTCAGGGACGCCTATCGGACGTTCGCCGAGGGCGGCTGGACCGGGCTCGCCTGCGATCCCGACTATGGCGGCCAGGGGCTGCCCGAGCTGCTGAATTTCGTGGTCGAGGAGATGATCTGCTCGGCCAACCTCGCCTTCGGCATGTATCCCGGTCTGACCCGCGGTGTCCACAACGCCCTCGACCTCCACGCCAGCGAGGCGATCAAGCGCCGCTATCTGCCCCGGCTGATCGACGGCACATGGTCGGGCACGATGTGTCTGACCGAGCCGCAGTCGGGCTCCGACCTCGGCCTTGTCCACACCCGGGCCGAGCCGGCCGGTGATGGCAGCTACCGCATCAGCGGCACCAAAATCTTCATCTCGGCGGGCGAGCACGATCTTACCGCCAACATCGTCCATCTCGTGCTGGCCCGCCTGCCCGGCGCGCCTTCGGGAACCCGCGGCATCAGCCTCTTCATTGTGCCCAAGCTGCTGCCCACCGACGACGAGGGCGGCCTCGGCGCCCGCAATGCCGTCAGCTGCGGCGCCATCGAGCACAAGATGGGCATCCGGGCCTCGAGCACCTGCGTGCTCAATTTCGACGGCGCCACCGGCTGGCTGATCGGCGCCGCCAACAAGGGCATGCGCGCGATGTTCACCATGATGAACGCGGCGCGGCTGGCTGTCGGCATCCAGGGGCTGGGGCTGGCCGAGGTCGCCTGGCAGAACGCCCGCGCCTATGCCGGTGAGCGGTTGCAGGGCCGGGCGCTGAAAGGGGCAAGGTTTCCCGGGAAGCCGGCCGACCCGCTGCTGGTCCACCCCGACGTCCGGCGCATGCTGCTGACCCAGAAGGCGCTGA
>JBAXPR010000080.1:0-17475 GCA_037132135.1 Rhodospirillaceae bacterium | reverse complement strand
ACCCATTATCAGGCCCCGACCAAAGCCTGCCCGGACTTTTGCCCCTCTTACGATTGGCCCCGCAATGGTCTTGTCATGACCGCCGTGTGCGGTCAAACAAGAGCGCCCCGATGGCATGACCCAGGGAGACTTCCGGCCCGTGACCCCGACCTCGCCCGACCATGCCGGCGCGCCCGGCCGCCGGACCGGCTCGACCGACGCGATCCTGTTGATGCTGGCCGCGATGGCGGTGTTTTCCGCCATGGACGGGGTCTCGAAAGGGCTGACCCAGCGGCTGTCCCCGATTGAGGTCAGCTGGGCGCGCTATCTCTTCAACCTGCTCTTCATGGTGCCGGTGGTGGCCGGGCGGGGCGGCTGGCGCCTGCTGGTGACCGCGCGGGCGCTGCCCCAACTCGGGCGGGGCACGCTGCTGTTCGGCTCCAGTGTGCTGTTCATTACCGCGCTGCGCCAACTGCCGCTGGCCGACGCCGCTGCGGTCGGCTTCGTCGCGCCGCTGATGGTCACCGCGCTGTCGATCCCTCTGCTCGGCGAGTCCGTTGAGCGCCAGCGTTGGCTGGCGGTGCTCGCCGGCTTCGCAGGTGTTCTGGTGGTGGTGCGGCCGGGCGGCGCCGGCTTTTCGCTGGCCTCGCTGCTGCCGGTGGCCTCGGCCGGTTGCTGGGCGGTGTCTCTGATCATGACGCGGCGGCTGGCTGCCACCGAGTCGCCGTTGACCACCCTGCTCTATACCGGCCTGACCGGGCTGGCGCTGTCGTCGCTGCTGCTGCCCGGGCTGTGGCGTCCGCCCGATTCGGCGGACTGGCTGTTGCTGGTGGCGGCGGGCGGACTCTATGCCCTCGGCCAGTTCCTGCTGCTCAAGGCCTTTTACACCGCGCACGCCTCGCTGCTGGCGCCGTTTCAGTACAGCCAGATTCTGTGGTCGACCGCGATCGGCTTTCTTTGCTTCGGTACCCTGCCCGATCTCGCAACCGCCGCCGGGGCCGCCGCGATTATCGCCAGCGGCCTTTATGTCTGGCGGCGGGAACGTCGGCGCTAGTGCTCGATCTGGCCCCGTGCCAAAAAACGTCCGAGCTGGCGGTCGGCGCCGAGGATGTGGCCGCTCAGCCACCTCGAGAGAAAGCTCAGCAGGAAGGCGCTGAGGTCGCTGCCGACACTGAGATGACTGCAGACATCATCGATCTGACGGATGAAGGTGTCGTGCATCTTCTTGTGGCCGAGATAGTCGGGATAGCTGTTTTCCTGCATCAACAGCTCCTCCCGGGCGAAATGGTAGTGGGTATAGTCAACCAGTTCGTCAAGAACGCCGCGGGTCACGGCGTCAGCTTTGCCGGCGTTGACCGCCAGGGAAAAATCATTGAAGAGCGCGAGCAACCTTTGGTGGTCGGCATCGATACCGGCATTGCCGGTAGCGAACTCGTCGCTCCACAGGATCACGTCCCAGCGGCTGTCAAAGTCGGTCGGAACGTTCATGGGTTCTGCCTGGATTTGCATTGCCGGCCGCCTTTCGGACCAGGGATTCAATCCCTTCGCTACCGCAGCATTTAATGGCAAATGGTGGTTGAGCCTCGAAGATCACGCCCCCAATATACTCTGGTGAGAAAATACGGCAACGAACCGTCGGTCAAGGCGACGAAATGTCTCACCGCCACTGCCGGTATCGGGTCTTCTTACCGCTTCTTCCGTGGTTGCGCTGCGGTTTTGCCGCAAATACTTATCGATCCGTTAATGATGACTTTCTGCCGGCAGGGGGGATTGCTAACGACTGGTTAACTTTTGTCGGATGGTCGCGCCAAGCGGATGGCAGAGACGGCGATTTTCCCCGCGTTCGGCGCTGGACGCACCGGTGACGCGATGTCATAGTGCGCCCCGACCGGCAACCTCAGCGGGGCTATGCCCCACCACGAGCGACCATGTTCAAAATCGGCTCCCTCCTCACGTTGTTCGATTCAATCCAGATCCACGTCTTTACCTGGAGGCGCGGCATCCTGGTCGGCACCGATGCCGCGGGCAACCGCTATTACCGGGCGCGCAAGATTGTGCGTGGCCGGCGTGAGCGCCGCTGGGTGGTCTACCAGGGCGAATTCGACGCCAGCAAGGTGCCGCCCGAATGGTATGGCTGGCTGCATCACACCACCAACGAAGTGATCCAGGCCGACAGCGCGTTCCAGAAGCCCTGGGTCAAGCCCCATCATCCCAATCTGACCGGCACCGACGCCGCCTATCGCCAGCCGGGGCATCCGCTCCGGGGCGGGCAGCGTCCCAAGGCCACCGGCGATTATGAGCCGTGGCAGCCGGCCTGATCGCCGTCGAGAGTTCTCGGAGCCGCCAGAGCCATGCGTAGAAATGTCATCGAGACCGTGCTCGGCGCCGTCGTGCTGCTGGTGGCCGGATTTTTTCTCGCCTTCGCCTACAAGAGCGCCGATTTGCGCAAGGTCGAAGGCTATGCGCTGACCGCCCGCTTCACCAGCATCGGCGGCTTGCAGAACGGTGCCGACGTCCGGATCAGCGGCGTCAAGGTCGGCAGCGTCGTCGGCCTCACGCTCGATGCCGCCAGCTTCCTGGCGGTGGTCCATCTCTCGATCGACCCGTCGATCAAGCTGCCGCGCGACACCGTCGCTCTGGTGGCCAGCGAGAGCCTGCTCGGCGGCAAGTATCTGTCGCTGGAGCCGGGCGGCGATCCCGATCTGCTCGCGCCCGGCGCCCGGATCGAATACACCCAGTCCACCCCGGGGTTCGAGCAATTGCTGGGCCAGGTGATCTTCAGCCTTCAGAACATCGGCAAGCAGCAGGGCTCGGATAGCGCCGCCAAGAAATGACCCCGGAGTCGGCGGGACGGCGGCGGTTGAGACGCCGCGGCGAGGGCGGCGGGCGGTAACCGTGATCACCGCTCTGTGCCCGGAGGCAGGGGCGTAGTGGTGCCGCTGCCGGTATCTTCGGCGGGGCGCGCCCGGTAAGGCCGCCTCCGGCCGCCCTCAACAACTCTCTAGTTGTTTCGCGCTTCCCGGTTCGATGTCGACCCGACATCCTGTCGCGCGATGCTGGCAGGGGGCGGCTCGTTTCCGAGCCAATGGGAGAGGGGCGTCATAAACATTGCCTTTTGCGGGCATGACAATAAAAATAATCAGTCATTATATTTCAGCGGCTCCCGGCGGCGGATGCCGCTGATCAAAACCGGGTTTCCGGCAGCATAACGCGATCTCTGCTTGGCCGCTGCCGGCTGGTGATGTTATCGTCCGGCCGGATGATCTTGAGGCGCGACGGTGCGATGGGGCTGGCGGTCGCGGGGGGACTCAATGATGTTTGACAAAAAGCATGCGGTGGTCCGGGCCGTGACCACAAGGCGGCGGCTCCTGGCCTGGGCGGCGATGATGGTTCTGGCCGGGATGACCGCGGGCGCGGTGCGGGCCGCCGATCTGATCACCGTCGGCACCTACCGCCATTATCCGCCCTGGACGATCAGCGACGCCGCGGGGACGATCACCGGCTTTGAAATCGACCTCATTCACGACCTTTGCGCGCGCATGGGCGCCGAATGCAGGATCGTCACCGTCGACTGGGAGAAGGTGTTCGACGAACTCGCCGCCGGCCACTACGACGTCTATGTCGGCTGCATGACCGTCACGCCCGAACGGGCCAAGCGCGCGCTCTTCAGCCGCCCCTATGCCCTGACGCCGGAATATTTCGCGACCACGCTCGGCAGCGAGCTGACCACCCTTTTGACCCTCAACCGGCTCGACCTCGACCGCATGACCACCGAGGAGGAGGCGAGTCTGGCCACCCTGATCGGTGCGCTGCGCGGCAAGCGGGTCGGCGTTCATGTCGACACCGTCTATGAGACCTTCGCCAAGCAGTATCTGACCGGCGTTTCCGAGGTCCATGTCTATCATGCCGAGACCAAGAAATACGCCGACATGGTCGCAGGCAAACTCGATGCCATTCTCGACGGCGGCGCCGCGCTTCATGAGTTCATTCTGGCCAAGGGAAGCGGCGGCTCGAGCCTGACCCTGTTCGGCCCGGCCTTGATCGGTGGTCCGTTCGGCCATGGCGTCGGGGCCGCAATGCGCCCGGGCAACGACGCGCTGGGCCAGCGGATCGACGCCGCCATTGCCGCCGCCAAGGCCGATGGCACCCTGGCCCGGCTGTCGTTGACTTGGTTCGGCTACAACGCCGCCTCGGAATAGCCGGCAGCCTGACCATCATGGCCGAGTCGCCGGAACCGCCCCCCCCGATCAGCGCCGCCGCCGCCGGGATCAGGCCCCGGCGCCGCTTCGGCATCCTCCATCGGATGCTGCTCGCCTTCTCGGTGGTGGCGGCGATGGCCGTGACCGCCGGGATCGGGGCTTGGCTGTCGCTGCGGGGCATTGAGGCCGAACTGGTCCACGTCATCCACCAGGCCGTGCCGGCGATGAGCGTCGCCGAAGCGCTGGCGGTTGAAGCGTCAGCGATCGTCGGCACCACCTCGACCCTGACCGCGGCGCTCAGCGAGGAGCAGCGGGCGGCGCTGATGGTTTCCCTCGCCGGGCGGATCGCCACGCTGCACCGGCGGCTGACCGAACTGGCCGCGCTCCGGGTCGGCGATGGCGTGCTGACGCCGCTGCGCGAACGCATCGGCCGGCTGTCGACCAACCTCCGGCGCCAGGGCGAACTGGTCGGCCAGCGCATCGCGCTGCGCAAGCGGGTCCAGAACGATGCCGCCGCGCTGGCCCGCAGCCACAAGGCATTCCTGGCCGCGGTCGATCCGCGGATCGAGGAGACCTACCGCGCGCTTTTTGCCGGCATCAAGACGCTGGTCGCCGATCTCGGCGGGGCCTCGGCGCCGGCCTTGGGCGCCGAGGCCCCGGCGCGTCCCGACACTCTCTCGCATCAGGACATGCTGGTGCTGCAGCGCCGGATGGGCCTGCTGTTCAACCGCAATGTCGGTGAGATTCTGGCGCTGCTCCAACTGGCCGCTTCTGGCAATCTGGCCGCCGGGCTGCTCAACGAAGTGATTCTGGTCACCGACCCGGCTCAGGTCCAGCAGTTGCGCAGCCAGTTCGGCGAGATCACCATCGCCATGGGCACGATCCGGCTCAACCTCGCCACCACCGCCGACAATCAGGTTCTGCTCGGTCTGACCACGCCGATGCTCCAGTATGGTCTCGGTGGCGACAATCTCTTTGACCGCCGCCTGCAGGAGCTGGAGCTGATCCGCGCCTCCGATGCCGTGGTTGCCGAGAACCGGACCCTCTCGGATGCCCTGACCGAGGCCGTCGATCATCTGGTCGCGACCTCGCGCGCCGAGGCCGAACACTCGGCCGCCGAGGTCGAGGCCGACGCTGCCTATGCCCGCCTGATGGGCGCGGGCGCGGCGCTGCTGGCGGTGCTGGTCGCGGTGCTGATCGGCTGGCGCTATGTTGGCCGCCAGATTATCGGCCGACTGCTGGCCCTGCAGCAGGCGATGGAAGGCGAGGCCGCGGGCCGGGAGATCATGATTCCCGCCGGCGGCGACGACGAGATCGGCGACATGGCCGGGGCGCTCAGCCACTTCGTCGCCCGGCGCAAGCAGGCCGAGGCCGATCTCAGAAGCGCCAAGGACCGCGCCGAGGGCGCCTTCGCCGAACTGAAGGACCTGCAGCAAACCCTGGTTCAGACCGAAAAGATGGCTGCGCTCGGCGGGCTGGTCGCCGGTGTCGCCCACGAACTCAACACCCCGGCCGGGGTCTGTCTGACCGCGGTCTCGCTGCTGACCGAAAAGACCGAAGATCTGGCCCGCAGCTTCGCGAGCGGACAGTTGCGCAAGTCCAGGGTCCAGGACTACCTCGAGGTTTCGGGCGAGGTCTCGGGTCTGATTCGCAGCAACCTCGAGCGGGCCGGCGATCTCATCCGGGTCTTCAAGCAGGTGGCGATCGATCCCTCCGAGGACGAGCGCCAGATATTCCGGGTGAGCGAGCACATCGAGATGGCGGTCGGCCTGCTGGCGGAAAAACTGCGGCTCGGCGGCCATACCGTCAGCATCGACTGCCCGTCGGGGCTGACCCTTGACGGTTTCCCCGAGGCCCTTCGGCAGGCGCTGACGGTGTTGATCGACAACGCGGTCACCCACGCCTTCGCCGAGCGCGAGAACGGCGCCATCACCATCTCCGGCGCCGAGGGGGCCGCCGGGACCGTGGTTCTGACCATCACCGACGACGGTGCCGGGATCCGCGCCGAGGATCAGCCCCGCCTCTTCGAGCCCTTCTTCACCACCCGGCGCAGCCAGGGCGGCATCGGCCTCGGGCTGCACATGGTGTTCAACATCGTCTCCTCGGTGTTGGGTGGCCGGATCGCCGTCGAGTCCGAGCCCGGCCGGGGCTGCCGCTTCGTCGTCACCCTGCCGAGCCGCTCGCCGGCCACCCCCGGCCGCCGCCGCGGCTGAAGGGCAGCCTCCCGCAACGGCCGCCTTGGCGGCGGCGGACCGCCGTGTCAAGATAGCGGGCGGACTGAATGGGGGGATGTCATGACGTCACAGCCACTCTGGACACCATCGGCCGAACGGATCGCCGGTGCCAATCTCACGGCATTTCTGGCCCGGGTGGCCCGGCGGCGCGGGATCGCCCTGGCCGATTACGCCGCACTCCATGCCTGGTCGATCGCCGAGCCCGGCGCCTTCTGGTCGGAACTCTGGGACGATGCCGGCGTCGTCGCCGAGACCCGGGGCGAGCGCGAACTGGTCGATGGCGATCGCATGCCCGGCGCCCGTTTCTTTCCCGATGCCCGGCTGAATTTTGCGGAAAACCTGCTGCGCCGGCGCGACCGCGCGCTGGCCATCCGCTTCTGGGGCGAGGACTGTATCCAGCGCTCGCTCTCCTATGCCGAGCTTTACGAACAGGTTAGCCGGCTCACCCGGGTGCTGCGCGGCCATGGCGTCGGCGTCGGCGACCGGGTTGCCGGCTACCTGCCCAACATGCCCGAAGCGGTGGTCGCGATGCTGGCCACCACGGCGATCGGTGCGGTCTGGAGTTCGGCCAGTCCGGATTTCGGGGTTCAGGGCGTGCTCGACCGCTTCGGCCAGATCGGCCCCAAGGTGCTGTTTGCCGCCGACGGCTATTTTTATGGCGGCAAGGTCTTCGACGGTCTGGACAAGCTGCGCGGCGTGCTGGACGGCCTGCCCACGGTCGAACACACGATTCTGGTCCCCTACACCACCGACCGGCCGAACCGCATCGGCCTCGCCAACACCCTGCTCTGGGACGAGGCGCTGGCCGGGAGCGAAGCGGCGCCGATCGCCTTCGAGCGCCTGCCGTTCAACCATCCGGTCTATATCCTCTATTCCAGCGGCACCACCGGCGTGCCGAAATGCATCGTCCATGGTGCCGGTGGCACCCTCTTGCAGCACCTCAAGGAGCATCGGCTCCACTGCGACATCAAGCCGGGCGACCGGGTGTTCTATTACACCACGCTGGGCTGGATGATGTGGAACTGGCTGGTCTCGGCGCTGGCCTCGGAGGCGACGCTGCTGCTCTATGACGGCTCGCCCTTCCATCCCTCGGGCAACGTGCTGTTCGACTTCGCCGATGCCGAGGGCATGACCCTGTTCGGAACCTCGGCCAAATATATCGACGCTTTGCACAAGCAGGGCTACCACCCCAACCACACCCACAAGCTGTCGAGCCTGCGCACCCTGACCTCGACCGGTTCGCCGCTGGCGCCCGAGAGCTTCGAATTCGTCTATCGCGCGATCAAGGCCGACGTTCATCTGGCCTCGATCGCCGGCGGCACCGATCTGATCTCGTGCTTCATGCTCGGGGTGCCGACCCAGCCGGTGTGGCGGGGCGAGATTCAGGCGCGCGGCCTTGGCATGGCGGTCGAGGTGTTCGACGATGCCGGCCAGCCGGTGCGCGGCGACAAGGGCGAACTGGTCTGCACCCGGCCGTTTCCCTCGATGCCGGTCGGCTTCTGGAACGATCCGGCGGGTGAAAAGTACCGCCTCGCCTATTTCGACCGCTACCCCGGCATCTGGTGCCATGGCGATTTCGTCGAACTCACCCCGCATGACGGCATCGTCATCTATGGCCGTTCGGATGCGACGCTGAATCCCGGGGGCGTGCGCATCGGCACCTCGGAGATCTACCGGCAGGTCGAGAAGCTGGAGCCGGTGATCGAAAGCCTCTGCGTCGGCCAGCAGTGGGAGGGCGACGTCCGGGTCGTGCTGTTCGTCCGGCTGCGCGAGGGCCAGCAGCTGACTCCGGAGCTGGAAACAGCGATCCGGCGCCAGATTCGTGATGGCGCCTCGCCCCGCCACGTTCCGGCCCGGATCGTCCAGGTTGCCGACATCCCGCGCACCAAGTCGGGCAAGATCACCGAACTCGCGGTGCGCGACATTCTTCACGGCCGTCCGGTGAAGAACGCCGAGGCTCTGGCCAACCCGGAGGCGCTGGCGCTCTACCAGGAAGCGCGGACGGCGCTCACGGAGCGTTGATCCGCTCCATGAAGCGGATGGCGGTGCTTTCCACCAGTTCCGGCACCTGGGCCTTGAACACCGCCAGATGCGGCGAGGCCAGATGCTGGTCCAACTGCGCCCGGCTCTCCCAGATCTCGTAAAAGAGGAAGACGCGCGGATCGCTGAGATCGCGGTGCAGATCATACTGGATATAGCCGGGGTCGAGACGGGTCGGCCCGATCATGGCACGCAAGGCCGCCTCGGTCTCGGCTTCCTTGCCCGGCTTGGCGATGATGGTGGCAACAACGGTGACATGGGGCATGGGGCATCCTGTCTCGTCAAGTAGTCAGGGGCTGCGAAGGAAGCGGACAGTTAGCAGCATAAACGCAACAATTACAAAAAAATATTGAAATTGCGCCACGAGAATTCTCCTTCTAAAAAACTTTTCGCGAGAAAATGCGTAAAATTCTAGCGACTTATCAGATGTGGTGCGGCTCCTTGTCATCAAGGCTGACGATATTAGAGCAACATCTGACATAATGAGGGCTTGAATAAACAGGTTGTGGAGAAATTTATAAAATTTTAGTGGCATTACTATAAATCCTGAAATGAGTCCAAGGTTGGTGTGTCCTATGAATTTCTGTCTCCTTTCCCTATTTTCCCCCTCTTATCCAATGTTAATGGCTGGTATTGCTGTGCCGCGCCAAGATGTAATACCAAGATATAATGTGAATATCGCGATGGCATAATCAAGTAGACCTGCGGCAATGAAGAACGCAACGCCAAGATTTGCGAAAAAACAGCAGCGCTATTGCTAACTTGTTGGCAGTCATCGCTCTTCGACCTCACCCACACAGCTTGGCCATCGCCGCGTCCTGTGATAGCTCCACCTTCTCCCCGGTCGCCCGGTTCTTAAGCTCCACCACCCCGGTCTTCAACCCGCGCGGGCCGATGGTCAGGTGCCAGGGCAGGCCGATCAGGTCCATGTCGGCAAATTTCACCCCGGGGCGCTCGGCGCGGTCGTCGTAGAGCACCTCGACGCCGGCGGTCAGCAAATCGTCATAGAGGTCTTCGCAGACCCGGTCGCAGGCTTCGTCGCCTTGCTTGAGGTTGATCAGGCCGACCTTGTAGGGGGCGACGGATTCGGGCCAGATGATGCCCTTGTCGTCGTGGCTGGCCTCGATGATCGCCGCCACCAGTCGCGAGACGCCGATACCGTAGGAGCCCATTTCGAGGGTGATGGTCTCGCCATTCGGGCCGGTGACGACGGCGCCCAGCGGCTTCGAGTATTTAGTGCCGAAATGAAAGATGTGGCCGACCTCGATGCCGCGGGCGGTGGCCAGCCGGTCGGCCGTCACCGGGCAGGTGGCGGCGTCGTGCTTTTCCTCGGTGGCGGCATAGATGCCGGTATGGCGGACGAAGAAGGGGTCGAGATCCTCGTCGTAACCGGGGGCATTGCCGAGCACGTCGAGGTCGAGCCAAGCCTTGTCGCAAAACACCGCGCTCTCGCCGGTCTCGGCCAGAATGATGAACTCGTGGCTCATGTCGCCGCCGATCGGCCCGGATTCGGCCTTCATCGGAATGGCGCGCAGGCCCATGCGGGCGAAGGTCCTGAGATAGGCCAGGAACATCTTCTGGTAGGAGAGGCGGGCGCCGGCATAATCGAGATCGAAGGAATAGGCGTCCTTCATCAGGAACTCCCGGCCGCGCATCACGCCGAAGCGGGGGCGGATCTCGTCGCGAAACTTCCACTGGATGTTATAGAGATTGCGTGGCAGCTCGCGATAGGACTTGACGAAGCTCTTGAAGATGTCGGTTATTACTTCTTCCGCGGTCGGGCCGAACAGCATCTCGCGCTCGTGGCGGTCCTTGATGCGCAGCATCTCCTTGCCGTAATCCTCATAGCGGCCCGACTGGCGCCACAGCTCGGCGGGCTGGATCGTCGGCATCAGCAGCTCGATCGCGCCGGCGGCGTCCTGTTCCTCGCGCACGATCTGCTCGATCTTGCGCAGCACCCGGTAGCCCAGCGGCAGCCAGGCATAGATGCCGGCGCTGGTCTGACGGATCATGCCGGCGCGCAGCATCAGCCGGTGCGAGACGATCTGCGCCTCGTTGGGCGTGTCCTTCATGGTGGGCAGGAAGTAACGGGAAAGGCGCATGGCGGGCAACTCGGCTGCAGGAATACGGAAACGGCGCCCGACTTTAGGGAAAGCCGGTCACCCTGTCCACCGCCACCGCCAGCCCCTGGTCGGCGGAATAGCGGAAGACATAGCTGTGGCCGCCGCAGCGAAAGACATAACGGCTGCCCTGATCGAAATCGGTGGTCGCCGGGGCCGCCGCCTCGGCTCCGGCGGCGCGGTAGGCGGCGTGGGCGCGGTCGAACAGTTGGCGCAGCGAGGCCTTGAGGCCGTGGACCGGCTCCTTGAACAGCGAGCCGTCGATGGCGGCATCGTCCACCGCCAGCAGCTCGATCGCGGCATGGCGGCGCATCCGGTCGACGAAACACTGCTTGTCGGCGAACGGCGCCACGGTGTCCCCGACATAGTGGGTGCAGTAATAGCGCGTCGCGGTCGGGCGCAGGTGCTCTTCGAGCAAAAGGTCGCGGATCATGGCGTGATGACGGTCGAAAAAATGGGGGCTCGCCGGGGTTTGGCTCCAGACCATCGGCTCGTTGGCGGTGGCGGCGAGGCGGCCGATCTGCATCCGGAACAGGGAATCGCCGTAAAGATCGCTGTTGGACCGGGCGAAGCCGCTGTTGTCGACGATCATGCGGAAGGTGCCGGGGGCGTACTTGCCGAGCAGCAGTGCGATATAGCCGCCATAGGAGGTGCCAAAGGCGTAGAGGCGCGAGCGCCGGACCGGGAAGCGGCGCAGAATGTCGTGCAGCACCTGAAGGTGGTCGATCGCGGGCAGCAGGCCGAACGACTGATACTCGCCGCCGCAATGCCGGATCACCCGGCATGACGGGTGCAGTTCGGTGATGCCGCCCTCGACCAGCAGCTCGGCCAGATGGAAGATCAGGTCCGAAACATCGGCGTTTCGCGGCACCGTGACCGAAACACCATGATGCCGGTTGAGGTTGAGGAAGAACTCGGGACCGGGCAGCACCGTGTTCTGGTATTTGACCGCCTGCCCGAAATATCCGACCGTGGCGCAGAGGCAGTTGTGGCACGAGGCGAGGTAGCGGCGCAGCTTGATCGTGTACTCGGAATTGGGCCGGCTGCCATAGCCTTCGATAGCCAGGATCACCCCGGTGTCGGCGTTGATCCCGCCCTCGGGCAGGGTGACGAAATAGGTCAGCGGCCGTCGCTCGACGTGATGCTCGATATCGGCATGCGGGCGGTCGATGGTGACGCTTTCGACGCACATCGCCGGGGGCTCAGCCGCTGGTCCGGATCAGGCCGCCGCCCGCGGGCCGAGGGGCGCGGCGCTGGCCGATCGCGCCCTCGATCAGGCCCAGCGCCTCGGGCGAGGCCCAGCCGGGGTCGCCCTCGATCCGGCCGACGATCCGGCCCTCGCGGTCGAGCAGCAGCGAGGTCGGCAGGGCGTCGACCCCGAGCAGGCGCAGGATGCGCGATGAGGGATCGAGATAGAGCGGCAGATGGCCGGCGCCGATCCGGGCCAGGAACGGCGCGACCACGGCGCGGCCGCCGCGATCGACCGACACCGCCACCACCTGGAAGTCGGCGCCGCCGAGCCGGGCCTGAAGCCGGTCGAGCGCCGGAAGTTCGCCGACGCACGGTCCGCACCAGGTCGCCCAGAGCGTCAGCAGCACCACCGTGCCGGCGAAATCGCGGAGGCTGGCGGGTTGGCCGTCACCGTCGCTGAAGGCCAGCGGCGGCGGCACCAGCGGCGGCGCGACCATGAGATAGCCGCGGAGGGCCGAGGCGGCGGTCCCGGGCGGGAAAACCAGCGCGGCGATCAGCGCCAGGGGCAAGAGAGCCATTGCGATGGCGCGCAAAAGCGGCATAGTAACGCAGCCGCCGCCGCCGGCCTGTCCGGCGGCGGTCCCGTCCTTTCCGACTCTGCCCGGTTTGTCCCCGCTCATGACCGACCCCGTTCCGCCGTCCGCGTCTTCGCTCCCCGCCGCCGAACCCCGGGCCAACCAGCTCTGGGGCGGCCGTTTCGCCGCCGGGCCGGCCGCGATCATGGCGCGCATCAATGCCTCGATCGGCTTCGACCGCAAGCTCTATGCCCAGGATATCGCCGGCTCCAAGGCGCACGCCGCCATGCTGGCCCGCCAGGGCATCATCAGCCCCGAGGACGCCGTCAGCATTAACGCCGGCCTCGAGCGGATTCTAGCGGAAATCGAGCGCGGCGTCTTTCCCTTCGAGGTCGCGCTCGAAGATATCCATATGAACATCGAGTCCCGGCTGGCGGCGCTGATCGGCGAGCCGGCCAAGCGGCTCCATACCGGCCGCTCGCGCAACGATCAGGTGGCCACCGACTTCAAGCTCTGGGTGCGCGATGCCCTGGAGCGGCTGGACGACGGCCTCAAGGATCTGCAGGCGGCGCTGATCGCGCAGGCCGAGCGGCACACCGCGACCGTGATGCCCGGCTACACCCATCTTCAGCCGGCCCAGCCCGTGACCTTCGGCCATCATCTGCTGGCCTATGTCGAGATGTTCGGCCGCGACCGCAGCCGGGTCCGCGATGCCCGGGCGCGGCTCAACGAATGTCCGCTCGGCTCGGCGGCGCTGGCCGGCACACCCTATCCGATCGACCGCGACGTCACCGCGCAGGCGCTCGGCTTCGACCGCCCGACCGCCAATTCGCTGGATGCGGTCTCGGACCGCGACTTCGCGCTCGATTACCTCGCCACCGCCTCGATCGCCGCCGTGCATCTCTCGCGCTTCGCCGAGGAGATCGTGCTCTGGTGCTCGGCGCAGTTCCGCTTCATCACGCTCTCCGACGCCTTCACCACCGGCAGCTCGATCATGCCCCAGAAGCGGAATCCCGACGCCGCCGAACTGGTGCGCGCCAAGTCGGGGCGGGTGATCGGCTCGCTCACCGGCCTGCTGATCGCGCTCAAGGGCCTGCCGCTGGCCTATTCCAAGGACATGCAGGAAGACAAGGAGCCGGTGTTCGAGGCCGACGACACTCTGGCGCTGGCCCTGGCCGCGACATCGGGCATGGTGCGCGATCTCAAGGCCGACCCGGTGGCGATGCGCCGGGCCGCCGAGCGCGGCTTCCTCACCGCCACGGATCTCGCCGACTGGCTGGTGCGGCAGCTCGGCATGCCGTTCCGCGAGGCCCATCACGTCACCGGCCGGCTGGTCAGGCTGGCCGAAGAGCGGAACTGCGGTCTCGCCGACCTCGATCTCGCCGCGATGCAGGCGGTGGAACCCCGGATCACCGATGCGGTGTTCGCGGTATTGAGTCTGGAGGCGTCGGTGGCCAGCCGCGGGAGCTTTGGCGGCACCGCGCCCGAGCGGGTGCGGGCGGCGGCGGCCGCGGCACGGGAGCGCTTTCTGTGAGCGCCCGGGTCACCCCGCCCCGGCCGTCCGCCCGGCTGCTGGCGGCGGCCCTGGCCCTGGCCCTGGCCCTGGCCCTGCCGGCGCTGGAAGGCTGCGGCAAGAAGCCCAAGCTGCTGGATCCGCCCGAGGATGCCGGTCCCGAGGCCGGGCTTTTTCCCCGGGTCTATCCCAGACCCGAGGTTGAGCCGGGCGGGCCACCGGCACCCGGCACCCGGCCCGAGCCGCTGGCGCCGGCCCAACCCTATCCTCCGATCATCCGGCCCGACGCCTTCGGCGATCCCTCGGCGCTGACGCTGCCGGGTGGGAACGGGGCGGGGTGGGCGAACAGCTCGAGAAGACTGCCATGACCGTTTTCGCCTATCGGGACGGCGCCCTTCACGCCGAAGCGGTGCCGCTGGCCGGGATCGCGGCGGCGGTGGCGACGCCGTTCTACTGCTATTCGACGGCGGCGCTGGAAACGGCGTGGCGGGCGTTCGCCACCGCTTTCGCCGGCCAGGACGCCAGCCTTTGCTATGCCCTCAAGGCCAATTCCAATCTGGCGGTGGTGCGGACCCTGGCCCGGCTCGGCGCCGGCGCCGATGTCGTCTCCGAGGGCGAACTGCGGCGGGCGCTGGCGGCCGGGGTGCCGCCCGGGCGGATCGTCTTTTCCGGGGTCGGCAAGAGCCGGGCCGAGATGAAGATGGCGCTGGAAGCCGGTATCTTCCAGCTCAACGTCGAATCCCTGCCCGAGTTGGAGGCGCTGAGCGAGGTTGCCGGCGGGCTCGGGGTTGAGGCGAGGGTGGCGCTCCGGGTCAATCCCGATGTCGACGCCGGCACTCATCACAAGATTTCCACCGGCAAAAAGGAAAACAAGTTCGGCATCGACTTTGACCATGCCCGCGAAATCTTCGCCCGCGCCGCGGCGCTGCCGGGCATCCGGGCGGTCGGGGTCGCGGTGCATATCGGCTCCCAGCTGACCAGCCTCGATCCCTTTCGCCACGCCTTCCGCAAGACCGTCCAACTGGTCGCAGCCCTTCGCGCCGACGGCCACGTCCTCTCGCGGCTGGATCTCGGCGGCGGCCTCGGCATCGTCTATCGCGACGAGATTCCGCCCGACATCGCCGACTACGCCGCGGTGGTGCGCGAGGCGACCCGGGGCCTAGGTGTCCAACTCGTGCTCGAGCCGGGCCGGGCGCTGGTCGGCAATGCCGGAGTGCTGGTCAGCCGGGTGCTCTATGTCAAGAACGGCCTGCACCGGCGCTTCGTCATCCTCGACGCCGCCATGAACGATCTGATCCGGCCCGCGCTCTACGAGGCCTGGCACGCCATCGTGCCGGTGGCCGAACCGGCGGCCGACGGTCAACCCGAGCCTTTCGACGTCGTCGGGCCGGTGTGCGAGACCGGCGACACCTTTGCCACCCAGCGCCCGCTGGTGGCGCCCCGGGCCGGCGAGCTGATGGCTATCCGTTCGGCCGGGGCGTATGGCGCCGTGATGGCCTCCAGCTACAACACCCGGCCGCTGATCCCCGAGGTGCTGGTGACCGGCGACCGCTTCGCGGTCATCCGCCACCGTCCGAGCTACCAGGAGATGCTCGACCTCGATCACCTGCCGCCCTGGCTGTGACGGGCGCCTGGGCCGGCCGGGAGGTCCCTACCGGCCGCGCACGGTCATCCGGCTGGCAAGCTCGCCCGGGATGCCGAGGAAGTTCGGGCCGCACTCGTGAACCTGATAGGTCAGACACTGGAGGCGGTGGCGCAGGGCCTCGGTGCCGGCCTTGGTGTGCTCGACGAACAGCACCGGCCGGCAGCGTTCGATGGTCAGGGCGGCGCCCGACAGCACCTGATGCTCCATGCCTTCGGCGTCGATCTTGATCAGGTCGACGCGGGGAAAGGCAAAACGGTCGAGGGTGGTCAGTCCCACGGTTTCCAGGCGCGCCGGGTCGTTGCCGCGCTCCTGACTGAGCGGTTCGCGCTGGCGGGGGCCGAATTCGACGCTGCCGAAGTTCAAGGGCCGGTGGTAGTCGAACTGGGGCACCTCGATCTCGCCCTCGCGGTCGCCGACCGCCAGATGATGGCAGTGGACGTTGGTCACCGAATTGAGGGCGATGGTCCCGGCCAGCATGTTGAAGAGAATGCGCTGGGGCTCAAAGGCGTGCACCCGGCCGGCCGGTCCGACCCGCGGCGCCAGCGCCAGCGAGAAGGTGCCGAAATTGGCGCCGACGTCAATGAAGGTCAGATTCGCGCCCAGTCCGGCCAGAATCTGGGACAAGAGCAAGATTTCCGCGTGATCGATCGAGCGGCCGGTCTTGAACAGGGCATTGGTTTGATTGATGTCGTGCCGGTTAACGATCACCTGGCCATAGATGGTGGGGACCACCAGGGAAAAGGGAACCTGACTCGGTCTTTCCGCGTCCATTTGAGGTGCTCGCCGCCAGTCAGCGCCAGACAGGATTTTACCAGATTCGCTCGGGTTCGCGCCAGCCTCCGCCGATGCCGATCAGGACTCATACCGAGACGGTGACCAGCTCCGCGGCCTCGTCCGCCGGATCCCCAGCGGCCACGGTCGGCAGCTCGATCCAGAAGGTGGAGCCCTCGCCCGGCGTGCTGACGAAGGAAAGGGTGCCGCCCATCAGCCGGGTCAGGGTGCGCGACAGCGCAAGGCCGATGCCGGTGCCTTCGATGCCGCTGAGTTCGGCGCCCAGCCGGTTGAAGGGCTCGAACACCTGCCCCTGACGCTCGGGCGGAATGCCGGCGCCGGTGTCGCGCACGGAGAGACGGACCCGCTGGCCGTCCAGCCCCCGCACCGAGACGTGGACCGAGCCACCGCCCCGATTGTACTTGATCGCGTTCGAGATCAGGTTAACCACCACCTGAACCACCCGGGTCGCATCGGCGTGAACCGGCGGCAGGCTGTGGTCGAGACCGCAGCTGTGCAGGGTAACCCCGGCCTGGGCGGCAAGTTCGGCCAAGCTTTCGCAGGCTTCGGCGGCGACCTCGGTAAGCGAGAGCGCGGCCGGGGTCACCGAGAGATGGCCGCTCTCGATCTTGGCCAGATCCAGAATGTCTTCGATCAGCTTCAGCAGGTGCTGGCCGGCGCGGTGGATGGTGTCGATCTGCTGAAGCTGGGGTTCGGCCAGCGCGTCGTTCCGGTTGAGCAGCAGCAACTGGGAAAAGCCGTTGATCGCGTTCAGCGGTGTGCGCAGCTCATGGCTCATGGCGGCGAGGAAGGCGGTCTTGGCGTGGTTGGTCTCCTCGGCCTGTTCGCGGGCCTCGGCCAGACTGCGCTCCAGGGCCTTGTGCTCGCGGATATCGCGGCAGATCGTGGCGATGAACTCCGGAACCCCGGCCTCGTTGCGGCTGACCAGAATCACCTGGCTGACCGGAATTTCGCCGCCGGTGTCGTAATTGACCAGCGCGCTCTCGCCCTGCCACAGCCCGCGCTCGAGGGCCGTGGGCAGCGCCTCTTCGAGAATGCGGCGATAGGCCCAGACGGCAAAGCAGTCCGAGAGCTTGAGCCGGCCGGGATCAATGCTCCCCGGCAGTCCGAGCAGCGTGATGCCGGCGGGGTTGAGGCATGCCTATCCGGTTGACACATACACCCACTAGGGATAGAGTTTGTTCAAA
>JBAXPR010000079.1:0-17482 GCA_037132135.1 Rhodospirillaceae bacterium | reverse complement strand
CGAGTTATTTCGCCGAAGGATTTTCGGATTCTGAGGTGAACAGGGTATAAAATGAGTCTTTACGATAACCGGCGCTTGAGGGAAAGCAGATCCCGCCACGTCTCGCGCTTGTGAATTGGTGAGCGGAGCAGATACGCCGGGTGATAGATTGCCATCGCAGATAGCGCGTCGGCGCACCCGGGCGGGCGGTACTCGAGCCACTGGCCGCGCAGACGGGTGATGCCTTCAGCCCGATTCAGCAGGCTTTTGGCCGCGGTGCCGCCCAGCAGCACCAGCGCCCGCGGGGCCACCAGCGCGATATGGCGCTCGATGAAGGGCAGGCAGAGGGCAATCTCCGCGGGAGTCGGACTGCGGTTGCCGGGCGGGCGCCAGGGCAGAATGTTGGAGATGTAGACGGTGCTGCGATCGAGGCCGATTCCGGCCAGCATGCGGTCGAGCAGCCGGCCGCTGGCGCCGACGAAGGGCTTGCCCAGCCGGTCCTCGTCCTCTCCCGGCGCTTCGCCGACCAGCATGACCTGGCTTTCGGGGTTGCCATCGGCAAAGACCAGGGTCATGGCGGTATGCTTAAGAGAACAGCCCTCGAATCGGGTCAGCGCCTCTTTCAGCCCGGCGAGGCTGGTGACCCCGGCGACCAGCGAACGGGCGTCGGCCAGCCCGGGAATCGGTGCTTCGCCGCCGGCCGGGGGGGGGGGAGCCGGGCTCCGAGTCGGCGCCCGGGTCGGGCCGGCCATTGCCGCCGGTACCGGCACGCGCCGCGCCGCGCCCGGCCGGGCGGAAAACCGGGTCCAGTCGGCCGGCCGGTCATCGAGCGCTTCGTCGATGCCGATCTCGGCCTGCCAGCGGAGGGCGGCGATAATCTCACTCTGGTCGAGCATAGCCGATCATGGCATAGGCTGGGGGTGGCGGATGATACATTCCGGCACCGAGTTTGTATAATGTCGTCCGGTCTGGTCCGGACCATGCGGTTGCGAGGGGATTGAGGGATGCCGAGGGATATCGAGCGGGAAGTCATGGAATACGACGTCGTGATCGTCGGCGGCGGCCCGGCCGGGCTCGCGACCGCGATCCGGCTTAAGCAGCTGGCCACCGAGGGCGGCCGGGAGATCGGGGTCTGCGTGCTCGAAAAGGGCTCGGAGATCGGCGCCCACACCCTCTCGGGCGCGGTGATCGAGACCCGGGCGCTCGATGAGTTGCTGCCCGACTGGCGCGAGCGGGGGGCGCCGCTGGTCTCGCCGGTGACCCAGGACCGCTTCTATTTCATGACCAGCCGGTGGCAGATTCCGCTGCCGGTGGCGCCCTCGATGCAGAACAAGGGCAATTACGTGGCCAGCCTGGGTCTGCTGACCCGCTGGCTGGCCGTCCAGGCCGAGGCGCTGGGGGTAGAAATCTACGCCGGATTCGCCGCCGCCGAGGTGCTCTACGATGAGGCCGGCGTGGTTCGCGGCGTGGCCACCGGCGACATGGGCATCGGCAAGGAGGGCAAACCGACCGACCGTTTCACGCCCGGCGTCGAGTTGCGCGCCCGCCAGACCGTGTTCGCCGAGGGCTGCCGGGGTTCGCTGACCAAAAGTCTGACCGACCGTTTTGGCCTTGCCAAGGAGGCCGATCCCCAGGCTTACGGCCTCGGGGTCAAGGAAATCTGGGAGGTCGAGCCGGCCCGGCATCGCCAGGGCCGGGTTTCCCACTCGATCGGCTGGCCGCTCGATTTCAGCACCTATGGCGGCTCGTTCGTTTATCACCTGGAGAACAATCAGGTCGCCATCGGCTTTGTGGTCGGACTTGATTACCAGAATCCGCACCTGTCGCCCTATGAGGAATTTCAGCGCTTCAAGACTCACCCGGCGGTGCGGCCGTTGCTCGAGGGCGGGCGCCGCATCGCCTATGGCGCCCGGGCGCTGGTCGAGGGTGGTTTGCAGGCCGTGCCCAAGCTGACCTTTCCCGGCGGCATGCTGGTCGGCGACGGCGCCGGTACCATGAACTCCTCGAAGATCAAGGGCACCCACACCGCGATGAAGTCGGGCATGACCGCGGCGGAGGCGCTCTACGATCATTTTCACACCGAGGCCAGCGAACCCGAGGTCGTGGCCTACGCCAACCGGCTCAAGCACACCTGGATGTGGGATGAACTCCACCGCTCGCGCAATCTGCGACCGCCGTTTCAGTATGGACTGGTCGCCGGAGTGGTGCATTCGGCGGTCGACGCCTACCTCTGGCGCGGCAAGGCTCCCTATACCCTGCATCTCCACCACGCCGACCACCAGACCCTCAAGAAAGCCTGCGACGCGCCGCGCATCGTTTATCCCAAGCCCGACGGCGTGATCAGCTTCGACCGGCTGTCCAATCTGGCCTTCTCCAACGTCAACCACGAGGAGAACCAACCGGCGCATCTGTTGCTGCGCGACCATATGGTGCCGGTGAAGATCAATTACGCGGTCTATGAGGGGCCGGAGAGCCGCTATTGCCCGGCCGGGGTTTACGAATTCATCACCGAGGCCGACGGCTCGCGGCCCCGGCTTCAGATCAACGCCGCCAACTGCGTCCACTGCAAGACCTGCGATATCAAGGACCCGATGCAGAACATCACCTGGACGGTGCCCGAGGGGGGCGGCGGGCCGAATTATCCCAATATGTGATCGCGGCAGCGGAAAGCCGGCAACCCATCAACCGCCGCCGCCCCGGGTGTTGCGCCTGGGGCGGCGCCGGCGTCAAGACAGCGGGGGCGGCGCCGGTTGCGTCCCGGGCTCAGCTCATCAGCAACAGCGCCAGCAGCATGGCCAGGGTGACCAGCAGGCCGGTCAGTTCCTGCTCGGACCACGACCAGTTGGTGACGCGGGGCAGGTGGGGCAGATGAGGATCAAAGAGCGAGTGGGTCGTCATGGCGGACATCTCCCGTTCGCCACGGACGCGGCGCGCCCGTGTGTTCTGACAAGAGAGATCGGGTCGCGGCAGGGCCGCTTCAAGGGGCGGCCGGGGCCGGTCAGCGTCGGCGCGGACGCCGTGGCGGCGGGCCGGGGCGACGGATGCGATAGGACGAGATGCTGTTTTCGAGAAACGGCGCCGCGACCATCCAGGCGATCACCAGTCCGCCGATCAGCAGGCCGAGTGCGGGGTGGTTCGAGCGCGCCAGCAGCAGGGCCACCACGCCGAAAAACAAGGGCACCCACAGGGTCATGTCGCGTCTCCAAAGCCCCTGCCGGCCAGCGCGGTCACGGATTGGCGGTGAGGAAGTGGCAGAGGTCGTTGTCGTAGCGGACGATGTGGGTGTCGAGCGTCTTCTTGAGATGGGGCCAGATGTCGTTGGTCGTGGCTTCGCGCCCGGCGACGAAGGCGGCGATGAACACCGAGATTTCGTTGACGATATAGGTGTGGCTGCGCCGGTGGTGGAAGAGGTTGGGGTAGTTGGCCTCCTTCATCAGCGTTTCCTCGTGGGCGAAATGCAGCAGCATGGCCGCCTTGAGCAAACTGAGCGACTGGGCGATCCGGGTCCGGTCGGGCGCCGCTTCGGACATCAGCGTGTCGAGATTGGCGCCGATGGTTTCCATGTCGAGGTGCTCGTCCTCATTGATCGATGCGTAAGCATGTGCGGCCGCCATGGCGTTGGTCTCCAAACTTGTGATCCCTCTAACCTGAGCGATAGACCTGGAGTGTCGACCCCGGTTCGCCAAGTGCATGACTATCATTCTCAGTCGGCGCGACTCAATAAGGTTGGCGCGCCGGCCTCATCGCCTGGGTTTTCCGCTCTGGGCGCGGGCGAAGGCTTCGGCAAAGGCGTTGTCGCCGGCCGGGGCCGGCTTGGCCGCCTGCCCTGGTGCGGCCGGTGGCCGTCCGGGCGCGGCCGGGGCCTGAGCCGGCTTGCGCGGTCCGCCCTCGGCCCGTGACGGCGGCTGACCGGCCGGTCGCGGGTTGGGGGCGGGGCCGGTGCGGCGGGGCGCGGCGTCTTCTGTGCGCATGGTCAGGCCGATGCGCTTTCGCGGCAGATCGACCTCGACCACCCGGACCCGGACGACGTCGCCGGCCTTGACCACGCTGTGGGGGTCCTTGACGAAGCTGTCGGCCAGTTGCGAGATGTGGACGAGGCCGTCCTGATGGACGCCGACATCGACGAAGGCGCCGAAGGCGGTGACGTTGGTGACCACACCTTCGAGGGTCATCCCGGGGGTGAGGTCCTTCATCTGCTCGACGCCGTCGCGGAAGCTGGCGGTTTTGAACTCCGGGCGGGGGTCGCGGCCGGGCTTTTCCAGTTCCGAGAGGATATCGACCACGGTCGGGCGGCCGAAGCGCGCGTCGGTGAAGTCGTCGGGGTCGAGGCCGCGCAGAAACGCCGAGTCGCCGATCACGGTATCGAGGCTGCGCCGGCTGTGCCGCAGGATGCGCTCGACCACCGGATAGGCCTCGGGATGGACGGCGGAACAGTCGAGCGGGGTGTCGCCGCTCCGGATGCGCAGGAAGCCGGCGGCCTGCTCGAAGGTCTTGGGACCGAGCCGCGCCACCTCCAGCAGTTGGGCGCGCGAGCGGAAGGCGCCGTGCTGGTCGCGGAACTCGACGATGTTGCGGGCCACGCTGTCCGAAAGTCCCGAGACCCGGGCCAGCAGCGGCACCGAGGCGGTGTTGAGATCGACCCCGACGGCGTTCACGCAGTCCTCGACCACGGCATCGAGGGCGGTGGCGAGGCGCTGGGGCGCGACATCATGCTGATACTGGCCGACGCCGATCGATTTCGGCTCGATCTTGACCAGTTCGGCCAGCGGGTCCTGGAGCCGGCGGGCGATCGAAACCGCGCCGCGCAGCGAGACGTCGAGTTGGGGAAACTCGTGGGCGGCGAACTCGGAGGCGGAATAGACCGAGGCTCCGGCCTCGCTGACCACCACCTTGGTCAGCCGGAGTTCGGGATGGCGTTTGAAGAGATCGGCCGCCAGCCGGTCGGTCTCGCGCGAGGCGGTGCCGTTGCCGATGCTGATCAGTTCGGCCTGATGGCGGTGGGCCAGGGCTGCCAGCACCGCGATCGAGCCGTCCCAGTCGTTGCGCGGCTGGTGCGGGTAGATGGTGGCGGTGTCGATCAGCTTGCCGGTGCGGTCGACCACCGCGACCTTGACCCCGGTGCGGATGCCGGGATCCAGCCCGATCACCGCCTTGGGGCCGGCGGGAGCGGCCAGCAGCAGATCGTGGAGATTGCGGGCGAAGACCCGGATCGCCTCCTGCTCGGCCCGTTCGCGCAGTTCGCCGAGCAGTTCGGTCTCGAGGTGCGGCCCGACTCGGAGTTTCCAGGTCCAGCGCACGGTGTCGGCCAGCCATTTGTCGGCCGGGCGGCCCTGATCCCGGAGTCCGGCGTGGCCGGCGATCAGGGCTTCGCAGGGGTGGGGGGTGACGCCGGGCTCGGCGGTCTCCAGGCGGAGGTCGAGTATGCCCGCGGCGCGGCCCCGGAACAGCGCCAGGGCGCGGTGCGACGGCACCTTGGACCAGAGTTCGGAGAATGCGAAATAGTCGGAGAACTTTGCCCCTTCGGCCTTCTTCTCCTCGATCACCGCCGCCACCACCCGTCCCGAGTCGGCGACAAAGCGACGCAGCTGCCCGACCAGTTCGGCATCCTCGCCGAAGCCTTCGATCAGGATCTGGCGGGCTCCTTCAAGCGCGGCCTTGGCGTCGGCGACGCCCCGGCTTTCATCGACGAAGGCCGCCGCTTCGCCCTCGGGCTGGCGCCCGGGGTCGGCCAGCAGCAGCGCCGCCAGCGGCTCCAGCCCGGCCTCGCGGGCGATCTGGGCCTTGGTCCGGCGCTTGGGTTTGTAGGGCAGGTAAAGGTCTTCGAGCCGGACCTTGGTTTCGGCCTGAGCCAGCAGACGGCCGAGTTCCTCGGTCATCCTGCCCTGTTCGGTGATCGAGGAGACGATGGCGGCGCGCCGCTCCTCCAACTCCCGCAGATAGCTCAGCCGTTCGGCCAGGGTGCGCAGCTGGGTGTCGTCGAGGCCGCCGGTGGCCTCCTTGCGGTAGCGCGCGATGAAGGGCACGGTCGAGCCCTCATCGAGCAGGCGGACGGTGGCCGCGACCTGGGCTTCCTGACAGCCCAATTCCCCGGCGATACGATGACTGATGCTGATCATGACACTGGGCCGCTACCGATGTGAGGAGTCGGGTTCTATACTCCGCCCGGAGGGTGCGGCCAACCGTCTTGTGTGCGCTGCGGAAAAAGATGCTATCAGGCAGCCGGAAAACCGGGCGCGCCCGGGAGGGAAGAGAGGCAGCGGTGTATATCGGCATCGACATGGGTGGCACCAAGGTTTCGGCGCTGGTTCTTGACCGGGATGGCCGGGAGCGCGGGCGTCTGCGCCGGCCGACCCCCCGCGGCTACGCCGAAACGCTGGCAGCGCTGGCCGAACTGGTCACCGAACTGGAAGCCGGGGTCGGGCGCCCGGGCCTGCCGGTCGGGCTGGGGTTGCCCGGGGTGGTCGAGCCGCGGGCGGGCACGGTGCGGGCGGTCAATCTGCCCTGGCTGGCCGGGCGGCCCTTTGGCGCCGATCTGGCCGAGGCGCTGGGGCGACCGGTGCCGATGGCCAACGACGCCAACTGCTTCGTGCTTTCGGAGGCGGTGGACGGCGCCGGCGCCGGCAGCGCGGTGGTCTTCGGGGCCGTGCTCGGCACCGGCGTCGGCGGCGCGATCGCGGTTGATGGTCGTGCGCTGGCCGGGGCCCATGGCATCGCCGGCGAATGGGGGCACACGCCGCTGCCCTGGCATCAGGTCGGCGATGGCCCGGCGCTGCCCTGTCCCTGTGGGCGTGCGGGCTGTATCGAGACAATTCTGAGCGGCGCCGGCCTGGTCCGTCTCTGTAATGAACATGGCAAAAAAATGGCATCAGCCGAGGAAATCGGAAAAGCGGCCAAAGAGGGTGACGAATCGGCACTGCAAGCACTCGGAATATACTTTAGTGCACTTGCCAGATCTCTGGCATGTGTCATCAATTTCCTCGACCCCGATACGATCGTGTTGGGGGGCGGTCTCTCGGATTTGCCGGATGTTTTAGAAAAAGTAACGTTACTCTGGCGTGGTCTGGCCCTGGTTCCGGATCCTCGCACACGGCTGGTTCGGGCGGTCCATGGCGCCGACAGCGGGGTGAGGGGGGCGGCATGGCTGGCTCGTCAGGCGGCTGCGGCAGCCGGCGCGACGGGCGACCCATGACCGAGTAGCAGCGGAGGGGCCTGGGTAATGCTGAGGCGCAAGCTGAAGGGGTTACGTCCCAACATGGTTCAGAGCGGCGGCCTGCTGGTCAAAGAGGTCCGCCGTCCCGGCAAGGTCATGCTGTTGTCCGCGGCGATGGCTCAGGGGCCGGGGCTGCGTCCGGAGCCCGCGCAGGTGCTGGCGGCGGCGGCGGCGCGGTTGCAGGCGGTGGTTGCGGAACTCGATGATCTGATGTTCGAGGCGCCGGCGGTCGGGGCCAGCGCCCGCGTCAGCATTCACGACGCCATGGCACAGACGCTGGAGGCGTTGCAGGGCTCTGTCAGGCCCAGGCCTGCCTCAAGCGCGGCGCATCGCCCGGCGCACCGACGGCGGCGCAACTGCTGGCCGGGCCGCTGGTTCGGGCCTGAACGCCGCTTCCCGAGACCGCGCCGCGTCCCCCCGCCGGCCTCGCGGTTTCGGCCCGCCGCCAGATTTGACAGCGGGAGATTATGTAAGTATACCTCCTGAGGACTTCCGGCTTGGCGAGCGACGCTGAGCGCAGCCGAGGTCGCGGGAGCGGCTGTTGCCACTCCCCTGCTTACGGAGGCGGGACCGGACATCACGAAACAAAGCCTAAGTGAACGGTAGACAATAAAACAACGACCGAACCACCATGCCCGGATTTTCGGAGGAAACCGGCAGTCCAAGGGCATGAAAAACTGAACTAAATGAAGGAAAGGTACGATGGACGTTGAAACTGCGAAGATTCTTGCTGGCGGTGTGATGCTGATCGGCACGAACATGAAGTTTGTCGGCGCCGGCTTGGCCGCGATCGCGCTGGCTGGTCCGGGCGTCGGCATTGGCATCCTGTTCGCCAATCTGGTCTCTTCGGTCGCCCGCAATCCCTCGATGCAGCCGAAGCTTTTCCCGCTCTCCCTGCTTGGTTTCGCGTTGACCGAAGCGGTCGGCCTGTTCGCCCTGCTGGTAGCGTTCCTGATTCTGTTCACCTGACCGGCCGCGGCGAGTCGCGGCCGAGCCACCGCGAAACGCCGGATCCCGACGCCACGCGGCTTCCTTTCGTGTGCCTGCGGCCGGCGCCATTTCCCGACCCTTCTGGCGGTCGGGCGAGTGTTTGGCGCCGTCGTCACACAGGTCGGAGAGGGGGCCGCCGCGCGCCGGCCGTGGGCGGTCGGAACGGGCGGGGACGGTGGCCATCTCCGGCCTCTCTCTGCTCAACGGCTTGCGTCCTTCTCTTTCCGGTCGTCACCCGGCGCGCCGCTCGGCGATCGCCCGGGTAACCGCGCTGGTGATCAGGGCCGGCTTGACCTCCTCATCGCAGAAGCGAACCACCACCTCGCCGGCCAGCGCTCCCGCCAGATCCGGCATCTCCCTCAGTGCATTTTCGCGGGCATAGAAGATTCGCTGTTCGGCATCGCGGACCTTGCCGGCGATTCTGGCGTCGAACATGGCAAGGCGGGCGGCGGTGACATGCTCGGCTTCCCGGCTGGCCAGAAACAGAATGGTGCGCGCGTGGTCGCGGACCTGAATGATCTTGTCTTCCATGATCTTGTTGACGGCGGCCGCCTGATTGCGGGCCTCCTCCGCCCGCTTGAAGTCGTGGGAGATCAAGGCGTCGCGGGTTTCGATCATCTGCACCACCTTCGGGACCGCCACCCCCTGGACGATCAGGTAGAAGGTGCCGAAAATCAGCGCCAGCCAGAACAACTGGGTCAAAAAGAAGGCGGCGTCAAACTGGGGCAAGCCGGCCTGGGACTCGCCGTGCGCCGCTTCGGCCAACGCCTGATGGTCGACACCGGCGATCAGCACCGCCACGGCGGCGAGACCGAGCAGCCAACCAAGGCGCGGCTTGGGTACTGAGTACGTCATGTCAAACCCCTTCAGGTCCCGATACGGTCGCGGACGTTAATGCAGCTCGAGCGCGTCCTGGATGTAGATCACGGTCAGCAGGGCAAAAACATAGGCTTGGATGAAGGCAACAAAGAACTCGAAGCCAATCATCACAATAACCAGCGCCAGCGGCAGCAGTCCGATGACATAGCCGATGAATCCCAGGGCGCTCGCCATCATCACGATGAAGCCGCCGAACACTTTCAGCATGGTGTGCCCGGCCATGATGTTGGCGAACAGCCGAACCGACAGGCTGACCGGCCGGATAAAGTAGGAAATGATCTCCAGCGGGATCATCAGCGGCATCAGGGCGATCGGCACGCCCTTGGGCACGAACTTGGTGAAGAAGTGCAGGCCGTGGCGGACGAGGCCGAGCACCGTCACCATCAGGAACACCACCATCGCCAGCGCGGCGGTGACCGCGATATGCGACGTAAAGGTGAAGGTGTAGGGCACCATCCCGATCAGATTGCCGAGCAGAATGAAGAGAAACAGCGAGAGCACGAACGGTACGAAGGGGCGGCCATCGGGACCGGTGTTGCTGTAGACGATATTGGAAACGAACTCGTAGGACACTTCAGCCAGGGTCTGCAACCGGCCCGGTATCAGTGAGCGGTGACGCATGCCGCCAAGCAGCACGCCAAGAGCGCACCCGGCCGCGATCAGCATGAACAGAGCCGAGTTCGTGAAAGAGACATTGCCACCGCTGATATCGATGGGAATGATCTGAACGATATTGAACTGGTGAAGCGGGTTCACGTGTGACCTCGTGTCATTATCTTATGACCAGGAGTCCCCGGCGCCTCGTCCTCTGCCTCTGCGGCTCTGGTCGCGGTCTGGTAGACATTGCGGATCGCCGCGACGACGCCAAAGGTGAACATCACGACGATGCCCCAGGGCGAGGTGTTGAACAGCCCGTCCAGGCCGGCGCCAAAGGCAATGCTGATCAGAAATGCGGCGATGACATCATTGCTGGCCCGCGAAGCGAGTTGCAGCATGGTGCCTGGCAGCACGATTCGTTTGTGAAACCGCCGGGCCAGACTCTCGTCCCGTTGCCGGCGCTGAGCGCGCAACCGCCGATCGATGTCTGTCAGCGTCACCGGCTGATCGGGTCCGTTCATGGCCGGATCTCCCTGGCGGTGACCGCGGAGGCGAAGCGGCGGTGACCGCTCCGCGTCCCAACGGCGGTCAGGTGAAGATGAAGATGAAGGCCATCAGCAGCGCAAAGAGGCCCATCGCTTCGGCCAGGGCAAAGCCGAGCCAGGTCACCGGCATCAGCTTCTTTTCCATCGAGGGCTGACGGCCGAGCGCCAGGATGTAGCAGCCGAACACGACGCCGATACCGATGCCGACGCCGCCCAGGGCCCCGACGGCCACGCCAGCGCCGATATATCGAAGGTTATGGCTGAGATCTAACAGGGTGTGGGCCAGCGTCTGAACAGTAACTGCATCCATCTCGAAGCATCCTTGCAATTGACTATGGGGCCTCTTTCAAGACCTTCGACGGGAACCTGCCGCGCCAAGACCGCTCCGGCGCCTTCGGTAGCCCGACCGCGACCCCAACCGGCGCCGACCTTAGGCAGCCGCCGGGGGGCTGTCAAGAGGGCAGTGTGATGATGTCAAGCCAGTAATCACGCTGGTACGATATACTACGTATCCAACCGCAAGGCGTGCCAGAAGCGGCGGCGGCACTTTTCAATGCCGTGAAGTCAAGTCAGTTAAAGTACGTATACGCAATCTACCGTATCAAGACTCCGGGGGGCGGCATTTTGTCGCCCAGGGCGAGAGTCTTGAAACCCCGGTCCGGCCGCGAGTCGGCGTTGCGGGCTGCGGTGGATCGCGGCGCGCCGGGGTCCGGGGAGGGCCGTCGGAAACGGGGCCGGACCCGCTCAGAGGTGGCGGCCCGGGGGCAGGGGCTCGGTGCCGCGCCGGGTCGCGAGCACCGTCGCGAGCCAGGGACAGGCCAGGGTCGCCAGCAGGGCGGCCCAAGCCATCGCCTCGTGGTTGATCGTGCCTTCCCGCACGACGATGCCCAGCGCGCCAAGGGGCAGCAGGATCGCCAGGGCCGCCGCCAGCGGCACCGTCGCCAGGGCCGCGGCGAGAGAGCGGCGCAGGGTCGCGGCTCCGGCGGTTTGGGCGTAGGTGCCGAGCAGGTGCGAGGCCGAGAGGGCGGCGGCAAGGTCGCAGCCGGCCGGGCGGCGGGCGGCCCGGCACAGCCCCAGGCCAAAAAGGCCGAGCGCCGGGATCAGGTAGGGCGCGATCGGGAAATCGCGATAGCGGCCGTCGGCGATCAGCAGTGCCGTCCACAGCACTGCGAGGCCGCTGAGCACGGTCATTGCCTTGCCGCTCAAGAATACCAGGGCGGCGCCCTCGGCGGGGTCGGGCTCGCTGGCGTCGTGGAGCACCGCCGGGCGGCTCCACAGCTTGGCGATCCTCACCAGGATGCCGGCCCCCAGCACCGCCTGCAACACCAGCATCAGGGCGGCGAGGGCCAGATCCTGCGGGTAGAAATGCCACGACAGCGCGATGTCGGCGGCGTGGACGAGGGCGGCGGCGAAGGCCTGGGCGAAGAGGGCGAGGGCCGCGACGCCGCCCGGCGCCAGTGTCGGCCGACGGCGCAGCATCCAGGCCATGATCCCGAGCATCAGCGCCGTCGCCAAGCCGGCCTTCCAGGGCCAGCCGGGATCCTCGACCACCGGTTCGCCGACGGTGTACTTGGGCGAGCGGCCGGCGGTGTAAAGGCCCCAGGTGCCGCCGACGGTGCCTTCCTGCTTGATCTTCCAGTGCTGATCGAAGGCCTCGATCAGGTTGTAGTCGAAGGCGTGGGCGGTGGCGACGGCCATGAAGGCGGCGTCGAAACGGGCCTTGTTGACCACGCCTGGCACCGCCGGACCCCGGCTGCGCCCGGCGGTGGGCCAACCGGCCTCGCCAACCAGAATCGGTTTACCGGGAAAGCGGGTGGCGATCTGCTGGTAGGCGTCGAGCACGCGGGCCGCGGCGGTGTCGACGCCGGCCGGATTGTTCTCCCAGTAGGGCAGCAGATGAATGGTGATGAAATCGACCAGCCCGGCCATCTCCGGATAGCGCAGCCAGTATTCCCAGACGTCGGCGGTGCTGACCGGTTGCCGGATCGAGCGCTTGACCCGCGTGATGTATCCCGCCAGCTGGGCCGGCGAGAGGTCGTTACGCAGCAGCACCTCGTTGCCGACGATCACCCGCTTGACGACGTCGGGATACTGGTTGGCCAGGGTGATCGCCGAGGTGACCTCAAGCTCGTTGAGCAGGGGCGTGATGCCGAGCCAGACGCCAAGCGTCACGGTCAGGCCATATTTGCGCGCCAGCGCCGGCACCGACTCCATGCCCTCAAGGCTGGTATAGGTGCGCACCCCGGCGGCCTGACCCGCGATCAGTCGCAGGTCCTGCTCGATCTCGTCGGCCGAGGGGTAGCGGCGGGTCAGCGGACTCTGGCCATCGCGGAACGGCGCAAAGGAAATGCTCAGCAGCTTGCCACCGGGCGGCGATGCCACCGTCACCGGCCGGTTGGGCACGGCCCAGAGGGCAAGATTGGCGAGGGCGGCGGCGATCAGAATCGCAAAGATGGCAGGGCGGTGCATGGCTGGTATCTCTACACCAATCCGCGTCTGGACCCAACCGCTCTCTCCCCTATCTCCCTTGTACCGCAGCGCGGTCTCCGGAAAGGGGCGGTGGGGCGGCGAGTCGCGCCCGGGCTGGCGCGGAGATCGGTGAGATTCATCACAAATAAATCATGAAGGCGATCCGAAACAGATCTCTGCAGAGTCCTATTGTCGGCATGGGTTTTTCGGCTTGTCTCCAAAACCAGACTGGTTTTTTGTCCGTGCCGCAGATTCCATCTCTTGATTTCCTGGTGCTGCGGCTTAATTTGCGGTAAAGATAATCTTAACGAGGTGGGCATCCGGTTATGGCCGTGACGCAGCGTTCACAGATCAGTCCCGATTTCCTCGAGGGTAGCGGGGCGCAGGTCAGCGAGCATGCTCAGCTGCGGGCGTTGTTTGATCTCTGGAACGGGGTCAGGGACGGGCGGACGATGCCGTCGCGCCGGGACTTCAGCCCGGAATCGCTGAGGCCCTGGCTGGGCAATCTGGCCCTGATCGACGTGACCCGCAATCCGATCCGGCTCCATTACCGCCTGGTCGGCATCCATATCGTCGACAATCTCAAGTGTGACCCCACCGGCAAGGATTTCGACGACGTTGTCGCCGACCCGGCCAACCATCCGGCCACCCAGGGGCCGTATCGCTGTCTGATGAGCGGCGAGCCGGTGTTCGAGGTTGTCCAGCCGCGGGTGAAGGGCGTGTTCTCCTTCGATTACGCCCGCCTGTCGCTGCCGCTGGCGGCGGACAGCCGGACCATCAACATGATCCTGATGGGCGAATACGTGGTGTCCAGACTGAGCGAACCGGCGGGGCGCTCCCAGCGCAGCTGCGTCGCCGCCAAGGTCTGGAGCAACTGACCGGCTCAGCCCAGGATCGCGGCCAGAGGAACGGTGGCGCTGCCGGGACGGGCGGGTTGCTGCTGGCCCGGATCCGGCGCCCAACCGGCGAGATGCAGAATCTGGAAAGTGGCGGGCAGGCGGCCGTCGGGCTCAGCGTAGCGTTCGGCGTAGCGCCGGGCCGTTTCCATCAGCACTGCCCGGCGCAGCGGCCGGCGGGACCGGGCAAGCAGGGCGCTGGTTTCGGCCATGCCGCGGAGATCGGCCATCAGCCCGAACAGGTCACGATAGGTTACGGTCACGGTTTCGATGTCGGCCACCGGCAGGGCGAAGCCGGCCCGGCGCAGCAACTGCCCGGCATCGGCGAGGGTGGCGAAGGGCGAGAGCCGGGGCGCCGCGCCGCCTGTGACCTCAAGCTCGGCCTCGAAAAGGCTGCGCCGCAGTTCGACCAGAGTGTCGCCGCCAAGCAGGGTGGCCAAAAAAAAGCCGTCGGCACGGAGCACGCGACGGATCTGCAGCAGCGCGCCCGGCAGATCGTTGACCCAGTGCAGGCTGAGGTTGGAGAGCACGAGGTCGAAGCTGGCGTCGGCGAAGGGAAGGGCCTCCTCGTCGGCGGCGAGGGCCAGGCCACCGGCACGGGCGGCCAGTGCCGGCGACAGATCGCAGCAGACCCGCTGGCCGATTTCCTTGGCCGCGGCGGCGAGGCGGCCGGCGGCGCCATCGTGGCAGCCGAGATCAAGGGTGCGGGCGAAGCTCCGGCGCACCAGCCCCAACCGCTCGGCAATGCCGGCGGCGGTTTCGGCGAAGAGGAAATCGTAACCGGAGAAGCCGGCGGCGGCGCGGTCGCGACGGCGACGCACCAGCGCGCGGTCGAACACGGTCATGGCGGAGGGGACTTCAGTCATACCCGACTGTAATGCCATTTGCCGCCGATGAGAACCCGTCAGCGGGCCGCCCTCACTCGGTGCCCTTGAGCGGGCGGAGGTTGAGCGCGACCACCGCGCTCTTGGCGCTGTCGTCCTCAATGCCCGTGAGCGCCGACAGCAGCATGCCGGCGGCGGTGACGGCTTCCTTGTGGGCGTTCAGCAGGCTGACGCCCCGCACCGCCGCCTCCTGGATCGCCTCATGATAGGCGTCCTCAATCATCAGTCTGGTTGTTGCGTCCACAAGCCCGCCTGCCATTGTCCGGGGTATCGCCTGACTGATCAACATGGAGCAGTCTCACGAATCCGTCAAGAGTCACGGGTGGTCAATGGGCATTCCCAAGAACCAGCCCTTCCCCGCGGCCAGAGCAGAGGGCAAAACCGATGTGGTCTGTCAGGTCAAAAAAGCCAAGACGAGTCGGTATATACTTGTACACAGTCGCGTTTGATCCGTATCATAACGGATGCCTGCGTCATTAACTATTAATTATATTTCGATGGTTAATCTCTTGGCTCGGGAGCCGGTCTTCGCCGGGCGCACAGAGAGGACGGCCCGGCGAAGAGCGTCGGGGCGGCCTGCCAGACCTGAGCGGGGAACGGGCGTTATCCGGCGGCGTTGAACTCGTCGAGCAGCTCGGCGATGCGGGCACTGTCCGACTGATCCATGATCGTCTGGGCCCGGCGGCTGGCGCTGCGCAGATCAAGGGTGCGGATGCGGCGCTTGACCAGCGGCAGCTTGTTCGGGGTCATCGAGAGTTCGTGGATGCCGAGTCCGGCCAGCAGGGCGGTGAAGCGGGGGTCGCCCGCGATCTCGCCGCAGACGCTGATCGGAATCCGGGCGCGCATCGCCGCCTGGGCGGTGAACTGAATCAGCCGCAGTACTGCCGGATGCAGCGGGTCGTAAAGGTGGGCGACCTGATCGTCACCGCGATCGATGGCCAGGGTGTACTGGGTCAGGTCGTTGGTGCCGATGGCGAGGAAGTCGGAACAGGCGGCGAGAGCGTCGGCGGTCAGGGCCGCGCCCGGAACCTCGATCATCGCGCCCAGCGCCGGCAGGGATTCGCCGATCTTGACGCCCCGCCGCTTCAGCCGCTTGGCTACCGTGGCCAGCATGTCGCGGACCCAGTGGATTTCAGACACGGTGGTGATCAGCGGCAGCAGGATGCGCAGCGGCCCGTGGGTGCTCGCCCGCAGCATCGCCGCGAGCTGGACCTCCAGCAGTTTGGGCTCGCGCTGGCTGAGCCGGACCGCGCGGAGACCAAGGGCCGGATTGTCCGACTCGTTGAAGCGGTTGTCCAGCGCCTCGGCCAGCTTGTCCGAGCCGAGGTCGAGGGTGCGCGCGGTCACGGTGCGACCGCCCATGCCCTCGACCACAGTGCGCAACGCCTCGTATTGCTCGTCCTCGTCGGGAAGAGTGTCCCGGTTCATGAACATGAACTCGGTACGAAAGAGGCCGATGCCGCTGGCCCCGGCCTCCAGCGCCGCGGAAATCTCCCGCGGCAGCTCGATGTTGGCGAACAGCGCCAGCGTGGTGCCATCGGCGGTGATCGAGGGCAGCAGCCGCAGGCCCTTGAGTTGCTCGCGCTCGTGCTGGAGCGTGGTCTGCCGGGCGCGGTATTCGGCCAGGGTGGCCAGGGTCGGGCGCAGAATCACCTTGCCGTGTTCGCCGTCGACGATCACGACATCGCCGTTGCGCGGTTCGGCCAAGAGGCCGTGCACCGCCAGCACCGCGGGGATGCCGAGCGAGCGCGCCATGATGGCGGTGTGGCCCTCGGCGCCACCCTGAACCGAAGCGAAGCCGGCGACGATGCCGGGGTCGAGCAGCGCGGTTTCGGCCGGCGACAGTTCCTCGGCGATGATGATCACGCCCTGAGGCAGCATCGAGAAGGCCTGATACTCGTGCTCGGTCAGATTGCGGATCAGCCGGGCGCCGACCTCACGGACATCGGCGATGCGCGCGGCGAGATAGGCGTCGGCCATGCCCTGGAAGCTGTGGGCGATGGCGGCGATTTCGGCCTGGGTTGCGGCCTCGGCGTTAATCAGGTCCTGGCGGATGCGGCGTTCGACGCCGCGGGTCAGCCGTGAGCCGCTGACCATGGCCATGTGGGCGTCGAGCAGGAAGCCGACTTCTTCGGCCGCCGCCTCGGGCAGCAGCAGCGCCTTGGCCTTGAGCTTCTTGATCTGGCGCCGCGCCTTGGCCGCAGCGTCGGCGAAGCGCTGACACTCGGCGTCCATGGCGCTGGCGGCGATGGTATATTCCGGAACCTGGGTGGCCCCGGTCTCGATGACGTAGGCCGGACCGATGGCCACGCCCGCGGAAACCCCGAGGCCCGAAAGAACGGATTCCTTCGCGTCGTGCAAATCAGTCTTCATCAAATTTTCTGTTTACGAGATCGGTCAGTGCGGCAATCGCGCTTTCGGCTTCGCGGCCATAGGCGCAGATTTCGATGGTACAGCCGGGCGCTGCCGCCAGCATCATCAGACCCATAATGGATTGGGCCGCGACCTGCTGATCCAGACGCCGGACCTCGATATCGCAGTCGAAACGGGCGGCAAGCTTGGCGAACTTCGCAGCCGCCCGGGCATGCAGGCCCCGGCGGTTGGAAATGGTCACGATCTCGCAGGTCTCGCAGTTTCCGCCCATGGCACCCAGCGATAAGGGGTGGTCGTCGGTCACGTGGTGCAGACTATCCATCAATGCTTATCCATCGGCAAGCAGGGAAGACGCAATGTTTATATACTTGCGCCCGGCGTCACGGGCGGCGGCCACCGTCATTGCCAGCGGCTCGATGCCCCTCACGCTCGAGAGTTTGATCAGCATCGGCAGATTGACCCCGGCGATGACCTCGACCTTGGCCTTGTCCATGATCGAGATCGCGAGGTTCGAAGGGGTGCCGCCGAACATATCGGTCAGCACGACCACCCCGTTGCCGTCGTCGACCTCGCTGACACAGGCGAGGATGTCGCGCCGGCGCTGTTCCATGTCGTCCTCGGGGCCGATGCACACCGCGCGCACCTGCTCCTGATGGCCGA